>JAPPOJ010000057.1 GCA_028817975.1 Zetaproteobacteria bacterium
GCTTGGGCCAGTCCTTTTTTTAGGCCACGACTAGCGGGGTTGGGGGAACGGCTCGCGATGTTGCAGCAAGCTTTGGCGCAATGTGACATGGATGCATTAGGGCAGTGGATCGAGGCGGATGCTTTGGAAATGCATGCTGTTATGATGACAGGGTCGCCTGCAGTGCAGTATCTTTCGGAACGCAGTTTAGAGCTGGTGGCTTGGTTGCGCCAATTGCGTCAGCGCACGAACTTGCAGGCTTATTTTACGATTGATGCGGGTCCGAACATTCATATTATTTCTCCCCTACAACAGCAACCAACGGTTGTGGCTGCTTTGCAAGAGGCATTTGCAGACTTGGAGCTGATTCTCGATCGTGTTGGCAGTGGCCCTAGATTTTGCACAAATATGTTGTCTTAGATAAACTTATGACCTTTTAACATGAGGTCTGTGAAGGGATGGTGATGGAACAGGTACTTTCGAGGTATACGCAAGCTTTTAACACTGCATGGACTCATGTACTTGAACGTTATCGGATGTGTGATCATAAGCTCTCGCAGGCATGTTACTACGCTTTATCGGGTGAGGGAAAGCGTGTGCGCCCTTTGCTGACTTTAGCATGTGCGGAGGCGGTCGGGGGAACTTTGGAGCAGGCTTTGCCCGCCGCTGTTGCGGTTGAAATGGTGCACACCTATAGCCTTGTACACGATGACTTACCCGATTTTGATGATGATGATTTTCGACGTGGTAGGGCTACGGTACATCGCCAGTTTGATGTGCCGACTGCTATTCTTGTCGGAGATGGTCTCCTCACGGATGCTTGGAGCTTGCTGGCGAAGCCACAAAAGTGGGGTTTATGGGCAGATGTGGCTACAGATGTACGTCTGAGTTGGATTGAGAACCTTTCCAGAGCAGCAGGTTCCTCGGGGATGGTGTTGGGGCAGGACCTAGACATGTATTGGACGGGGGTAGCGGATTGTCCTGAGTCGATGTTGTGGAAGATTACGCAGCATAAAACAGCGGATCTGTTTGCTGCAGCTTGTACCTTAGGAGCTCAAAGCACAGGGGAGATGGATATTGCGGTGAAGCCGTTCGAGGAATTTGGAAGGTCCCTAGGGGTGGCGTTTCAGCTGCGAGATGATGGGTTAGATGACCGCGCTGGCTTGGGTAAATCTGCGGGCAAAGACCGTCGACAGGAGAAGAACTCGGCCCGTAGGTTTTTTACTCCTTCCCAACTGGCTGTTAAAATAACTGAATTTAGAGAAAAAGCCCTGAAATCGATACCTTTAGCCTGTCAGACGGATGCTTTGCTTGCCTTGGTTCGACTTGTGGAGTGTCGCACCCACTGATACTGGGGTGTTTCTTGGGTAGGGAAAAGAAAGATCCCCTTGCCCTCTCAGATTGGGGAGGTTCTTCCAGATTATCTCTACATATAACGCAATGATATCCATAGTTAATGTGGTGATTCGTTGAGTGCTCGGTTATTTTGCCGAATGGAAGAATGTGATGTTTAAGGCGAGGAGGGGCCGTGAAGATACTATTTGTGGAGGATGATACTGGGCAACTGCATGTCTGGTCAAAAGTGTTTGAGAAGATGGGCTATGAAGTAGCTGTGGCTGAAAACGGCGCCGATGCTTTAGAACTCTTCCGCAATCAGAACATCAATATCATCGTTACCGATATCAATATGCCTAAGATGAATGGGATGGAACTTTCGAAGTCGATTCGTAAGACGAATTCGATGGTACCTATTATCATGGTGACAGGAAATGAAGAGCACACCCGTACGGCAAATCCCCAAGAATTTAATGCCTCGTTAGTAAAGCCAGCTTCTGTAAGACGTTTGCAGCAAGAAATTGAGAACTGTACACGTCCTATTTATTTAGGGTACTTTTCCTAGTTCCTCTCCTATCATATTTTAAGGGATTTATTTCTTCGGTAAATCTTACAAACTCACCCATCTTGTCTACTTGAGATATCTTCTCTCTTGATAAAATAGAAGCAGAAACAAAATCAAAGAACTTGGAACTCTCGAACTAAGGGAGTTCCCCCCGTCCGAGTTGGAGTGCCTATGAAGAAAATCAAAATGGTGTTCACGTACGCAAGACATGCGATGTTGGGAGTCCTTTTTTGGGGCTCCTTTGTTGTTTATGGGGCAACCGCTTCGCATTATCTCAACTTTATAGATAAAAATGCGAGTATTGAGCAACAGGTTGAGCTGTTGATGGAAAAAATGACATTAGCAGAAAAAATTGGTCAGATGACCCAAGCTGACAAGGAGTCCATTGATCGAGCTGTGGGTGACATTAAGACCTTGGCACTGGGCTCTCTACTTAGCGGTGGAGGACAGCTTCCAGAGTGGAATACCCCTGAGGGGTGGGTGGAGATGGTCAATGATTATCAGACCGTTGCACTCAGTTCGCGTTTAAAAATACCTTTGTTGTACGGTGTGGATGCCGTCCATGGACATAGTAATGTGATTGGTACGACGATCTTTCCCCATAACATTGGTTTAGGAGCCACAAGGGATGAGGATCTGGTGCGGCGTATCGGTCAGATTACAGGTTTTGAGGTGTTTGCTTCAGGTGTGCATTGGAACTTTGCTCCGGCTATTCCTGTTGCTCAGGATATTCGTTGGGGGCGTTTGTATGAGTCTTTTAGTGAAGATGTGGAGCTTGTATGTAAATTAGGAGCTGCTTATACGCTAGGGCAACAGCAGATTCACCCTTACCGAGGGAAAATGCAGACTTTGGGAACCGCGAAGCATTTTGTGGGCGATGGTGGTGCGACTTGGATGACTTCTCCCACAGATGATTTTAAGATTGACCGTGGTGACTTGCAGGTGGATGAAAAAACCTTAAGGAGCATACATTTAAAGCCGTATTATGATCAGGTTGCTCATGGGGTGCAGACAGTGATGGCTTCCTATAGTAGCTGGAATGGTGTCCCGATGCATGTCCAGAAGTATCTGTTGACAGATGTTTTGAAAGGTGAAATGGGTTTTGATGGTTTTATTGTTTCGGATTGGTTGGCTGTGTCTTTCCTGAAAGAAGGCACTTATGACGAAAAGGTTGTGCGTAGCATTAACGCAGGGATTGATATGGTGATGGCTGTGGGGCGCTATCGTGAATTTATGGCATCCTTGACCCGAGCAGTGGAGGCTGGCAAGGTTTCGATGGCCCGTATTGATGATGCAGTACGGCGTATTTTAAGAGTTAAATTTAGGTATGGTTTATTTCAAACCCCTTATGCTTCTAAGGAGTTTTTAACTCAGGTGCGTACGGAAGCTTCTCGGCAAGTGGCGGAGGAAGCGGTCGAGAAATCAGCGGTACTCCTCAAAAATGAAGCAAATGCCTTACCCCTAAATGGTCAAGATGAGCGTATCCTCATTCTGGGAGAAGGTGCTGACGACATTGGCTTGCAAAGTGGGGGATGGACGGTGAAATGGCAAGGCCATCGCGGGAATATTATTCCGGGCACCACTGTCTTAGATGGGTTGAGGGATGTAGCGTCACCAGGTTGGAGGATTGATTATTTAACCAAACTTGAGGCGAACTGTCGTGTGGTCCAGCCCAATCGTATGGACGAGGAGTGTGACCTTTTAAGCGCTGCGGAAGTTCCCTATACCAAAGCTCTCGTGGTGATTGCAGAAGAACCCTATGCAGAAGGTTATGGAGATGATGGTGAGCTGGTTTTTGATACACACTATCTCAACATGATTGATTTTGCGCGGCAACATGCACAACAGGTGATTGTGTTGATGTATTCTGGTCGTCCCATGATTATTGGCTCTTTTATAGATAAAGTGGATGCGCTTATCGCTGCCTGGCTTCCTGGAACGGAAGCTCAGGGCTTAGTTAATTTGTTGACTGGGGTGAAGAACTTTACGGGTAAGTTGCCCTTTAGTTGGCCGAAGTCGATGGTTGGCTTTCAAGGGGTACCTGTGGATCAAGAAAATGTCTTGTATCCTTTTGGCTATGGCCTCCGCTATATGACGGAGGATATGGCTAAACAAGACTAGGTATCCAGGGACAGAAGTTCCTGCAGTCGTGTTTTCCATGATAGAGGCTCGAAAGAGCTTGTTTGCTTCAAGTTCTTGTCGAGCATCTTTTGGAGTTCAGGAACGATGTTCCATTTTTCTTCCAGCACTTGGCCGAGTTGATTGCGCAGCAGATAGGCTTGATTGGGAGCTTCCCACATATGTGCTTCGGTGATGAGCATGGGAGTGCGCATTGCACTTGCTTCCGCAGTCGTGGCTCCACCCGGTTTGGAGATGATGGCATCGGACATGTAGAAAAGCTTGGCCATGTCTTCCATGCTGAGATATCCGGTAGACTCCATAGAAAAGCCGGAGTCGAATTTGCGCGAAGATTTGCTGATGAAGGATTCGACAATGCTACGACTGAGGTGATTTTTTCCACATACGACCACAAAATGAACTTCATCACGAAATGCATATGCGAGGCTTTGGGCGCGGAGGGCGATATCTGCAACCGTGCCGACTCCGTTTGCACCCATGGTAAGGATGACAACTTTTTTACGTGTTGGAATTCCTCGTTCCTGTTTGAGTTGCTGCACAGAAGTGTGCTGCCAATATTTAAGATCAAATGGTTTGCGGAGAGGAAAGCCGAGCACTTGAAATTTGTCATCCAGGTAGAGGGGCATCTGCTTACCAGAGATAACATTTTCTGTAGCTGCGGTTAGGCTGTCTTTGACTTGAGTGGCTTGTTCACTTGCTGCAAAAGGTGTATCCAGGAAGTGTTGAAAGATTTCTCGCTCGCCACTGGTGACCCAAAAGCGGATAAGTTTTTCGGAAGAGTAGAGTGCTGACTGGTAGGTTGCATAAGCAAGTGTGTAGTCTGTACCGGTTACGCGTAGGGGAACGTCATGCGAATAGGCTAAGTCGGCATGAATGTCAAAGTGAGGCATGGTACTGATGATAAGATCTGTTGGAGTTTGATTAATCTTGTCTTTAATTTGACGATTACAGGTGAACGGGATGTAATCTTGCAGTACGCTATACAGACTCCAGTAGAGGTTGGCCTTTTGGGGGTCATTCTCTTTTTGGAAGAACTCGTTGTAGATATCGTCGGCCGTCATTTTTCCGGTGGCTAAATAGAGTGGGTCGCAGGTTTTCTGTTCGGCAGCATGATTAATGCTGCGTACTTTGGCTTGTTTGCCATACCGTTGCTGAATTTCTGCTTCCATCGATTTAGAAGTTGTATAGTGGCCGCCTCCTCCTGAGGTGGTGATAAAAGCGATGGACTTGAAATGTGGTCGAGGCTCTTGGCTGAGTGGGTGATGTAAGCTTTTATCTGCGCTGATGATCAGTGTATTGAAGAATTGTTCACAGGCTTTGGTGAGAGCACTTTGGGGATCTTCTAAAAGGACACTGAACTCTGTGTACTGGCGTAAAACTTCAAGGCCAGGGTGGTTGACGGAACCCAGTAAAAAGGCGTTGTCGATGATCCACTGTTTAAAGCGGCTTTGGAGAGAAGCATCGTGGGTGAGTGCAGGCAGCAGATAGTTTTCGTAGGCAGTATATATGAGAGTGGACTTTTTGGGGTCTTCGAGTTTACGAAATAGTTGCTTTTCAAAATCATTTTTCCAGTGGATTCTGGGGTACTCTTTGCCATCTGCAGTGATTAATTTTTCATCCGTTACCTGAACGTTGAATTTAGCAAGCTCTTGAAGAATGGTGGAGGGGTAGTTGTAAAACGGTTGGGTGTTTCCATATACTGCGGTTTGCAGAGAGCACACTGCAAGAAATAACCAAACAAACTTTAGACGGTGCGTATGGGGACATCTCATTAACAACATTCCTTATAAGCATCTGAATTTGAACAAGCTTGGCAAAAGCCTCCTCTGTTTGCGTACATAGGGTTACTCTATACAGCCAGGTTTGTCCACCCCTTTACTAATAAATTTTTATTTCAACGGTAAAGAATTGGAGAGCTTTGCGTCGGTTCCCTTTCCCTTCGCAAAATATGAAATAATGTTCCCGTTTAGATCATGCGTATAAGGAGATGTCGGATGTCTTTTAAATTTAGCAAGGCTTTAGGAGCCTGGTTTTGCTGTTTACTTTCTTTTGTGCTGGGGATGAGCTTGCGAGTGCAAGCGGTGGAAAAGGGGCCATTAAAAGTCGTCCCTTATGTGGATTTAGAAAGATACATGGGTACATGGTACGAAATAGCCCGGATGCCTGCCAGTTTTCAGCGCTTTTGCACAAATTCTCAAGCTCAGTACACCCTTTTGGAAGATAGTCAGGTGCGTGTTAGGAATTCTTGCCATTTCGGGTGGCCTTCTGGTCCCGTCGTGAGTATTCGTGG
>JAPPOJ010000277.1 GCA_028817975.1 Zetaproteobacteria bacterium
CATGTTCAAGGTAAAGACATTTCGGGAGGGGTGAGAAAACCCAAATCTAACGAAACCCCTAATAACCCAAACTTTGGTGGTAAATAATGACGGACATCATAAAGTGGATTGAATCTTGGCGGGAAAAGTATTGTGGGGCGGGTGGATTGCTGGCAGTCGGTCTATGCGGTGCTACGTAGCTTAGGCAAGAAGCACTGCCCTCCTTTATCCACCAAGGTCACCAACCGTGGCACCGCCTCGACTCATCTATTGGGTTGTCTTAAGTGTAAAGACGATGATAAGGGTATCATCACACCCATCGCCCCAGAAAAACCACTAACTGAGCCTCAGGCTGAGGCAGCCTAGTTATTGAGAAAGGAAAAAAGAAGTGCTCCAGTATATGATCCGTTACGTCGTTTGGTTGGTATTAGCTCTCTCCTTGGGAGCTTGTTATGAAGATAGTCGCAATACTTGTGCTAATTTGAAGTGGGTGGAGCTGCCCAGTAGTCTTGTTAATCGTCCAAGCAAAATTGTCCGCATGTCGGATGCGGAATTAGCGCTGTTTTTAGCTGTTGGAAACAAAGAATATCCCGATGGTTTGTTAAATCGAGCTGTTTCTTGTGGTAACCCGGATACAGTCGAAGTGCTGCTGCGTCGTGGGGCAGATGTGGAGGTGCGCGACCGTATAGGTCGGACCCCTTTTCTGCGCAGTATGCGTAATATGTGGGACCCTGAGATTAGCCTTAAGCTACTGGCCTACGGAGCAGACCCTACTGTGGCAGGTTACGATGGTTGGAATGTGCTGCACTATGCGGCGCAGCATAATGTGACGTATATCTTTGATATTTTGGACCGAGAGACGTTGCTGCGTGTGGGGCCGAATGCTCAAAATCACTATCTTGAATCCCCTTTGCACCTTGGAGTGAGGCGAGTTCCTCCTCATCGCCGTATACCTTGGAGACGTTATGAGGTTAGTTTCCTGCGGAGTGCTTTGCAGGAGGGGATCTTTGACAAGTCTTTGCAGAATAACTATGGTCAAACGGCGTATGATCTCCAGCTTGACAACCTGCGCCGTGCATATGCCGATACGGAGACCTGTGACCCTCAGGAACAAGAGCGTATCCTGAGAGACCTTGCCTTTGACCCAGAGGCTTTGGAACGCGATCTTGCAGCGGTGCGTGAAGAGCAGGAAGCCAGCCAACCGGGTGCACCCGTTGAGGCCCAGCCCATGCCCCAGGTAGGAGCCTTAGTTGTGCAGGTGCCTGAGTCGTAAAAAAGCGTTACAACGTTACACCCTTGTCCTCACTGACTTTTTTGCTGTAACGTTCCCCTTTCCAAAACGTTACACCCCCCATGAGGCAGCCACTGCACTCCCCACTCCATGACAGGTCCTCTATGCTGGCAGGGTATCTCGACACCCGTTCCTGACCTTGGAGGTTTGCCATGTCCACGTCCCCATCCCTAGATCAGTACGCGATGATTTCGGTTGATTTCATAGGTGAAATCACCTTGATGTCCACCCTGCTGCACCAGCATGACGACAGCTTTACCCTAGAGAGTAAGCATTTGCAGGCGCTGGCGGCGTGGATGCAAGACCGTGGAGCTTGCTTTGCTGCATTAAATCAAGTTTTCCAGGTGGGGGAGGTCCTCCCCGAGGAAGAGATGACCCCAAAGGTGAGAGGATACGTGGCTTATATCGAGGCGCGTTTGGAAGGCCGATGATTTCGCTAGATGGAATCAAGATTTTCGTCCCTCCTCTGGGTACCCCACCGACACCCCATATGAGTCTCAAATAGATCGTTTGCCGTGGATGTAAGCCCTTCTTTTTAAGGGAGGAATGCTTTGCATGAAAAAAGCCTCTATAATAGTATCAATTTATGATACTATTTGTCCGATAGGGAGGTTATATGGGAGAACTCCGGCAGGATGTCGAGTCGCTTCTGAAGAAAAACACCGTAACTGCTGAGGAGTTATGGGATATTTTGATCCGAGCAGGGTGGACTGTGCGAGAACCGGTTAAAAACCAGCCACATTTCTCTTACCCTGGTTGTCCCGATTATGTGGTGGTGGAGTACCGTAGGGGAGCCAAGACAATTCAGACCCCACGACTCTTAAAAAAGTACCTCAAAAGGGTGCTCGAAACCTTAGACGAGGAAACAAATAATGGCTAGAGACAAGACACTGGATTATAGCCCCGAAGACTACCTGTGGACCATCTACAAAGACACCGAGCCCAATGCTTATGGGGAATATGATGTGGTCTTAAAGATCGTCGAGTTTGAGGCAGAGTTTCGCTTTGACTCTGCCGCTGAAGCCGAACAATCGGTGACGAAGATCGTCGCAAGCTTAATCGATGCCCGTATCCATACGCAAAAGCTGGACCTGCCTATCCCGGTCAAGCATCAAAAAGAGTTTTCCGGTAAGTTCTTAGTCAGAATCAAACCCGAAACTCATCGCAAGCTCTATATCGAAGCCCAACAGAACAACACCAGCCTGAACTCGATTGTCGAGGCACGTTTGAGTGCCTCGTAGCCCAGGTGACATCCAAGGTCAGCTCCACTCACGCTCTCAGAATGATTTTAGGAATAGTCCTGGTTTCTTTAAGGTTTTTTGTCCCCCGGTTTATATTTTTCACGGGGATGGGGGGTGAGTTAACTTTTTGATAGTTTGGTACCGACAATAGGCGATAAGGGTGCTTTGTGGGATGGAGGTACATAGTGCATAGGTTTGTACCAGTAGTAGTGCTGATTTTATCTTCGTTGTGGGTTTCGGTGGCTTTTGCGACAGATAAGGCCGATGAACTCCATGTGAAGTATGGGCAAAATATAAAGTATCATGTGGTGAATATTCCTTGGCTGTTACCCCATCAAGTACGGGAACACTACAAGGAAGTGGGTGCAAATGAGCTGCCGAGTCGGGTCCCGATGCTTGTGGCGGCCTATATGAATGGCAAGGCTTTAGTCGTGGGAACTTTTGTCTCAGGACCGGAGAGTACCATGAACTTTGTGGTAGAAGGTAAAACCATTCCTGTGATGAGAGATGTGGACGCAGAGGAGCTTATCCAGGCGATGTACTTGATCGCGGCTCAGAAGGGTTCTCTTGCAGCAGAACAGGTGTTTTTTGATCTCCATGTGTATAAAGATCGATCTTATGATTTGAGTGGATTTCCCATGGATGCGAACTTGCCAAGCTTGGTACAAGGTGTCCAAAAAGCTTTCTACATTTCGGAGCCAGAGCTTAAACGGTATCTGACCGCTCCAGCGACTGCGAAAAGTGGCCAAGTCGACTGTAACTGTTGTCAACACGTCTTTTGTGCCAAAGATAGTGGAAAATGCTGGTCACGTGCATGTTCGACTTTTAGAAGTGAGTGCCATGATGGGTATGATGGCAAGGGCTGCAATGTGAAGTGTCAAAGTTCGGAGTGCGAAGGCAACTAGTTTGGTGTTGTGGACACATGAGAAAGAAGCTCTCTTTTCTCCTCCATCCCTAGATCAGTACGCGATGATTTTGGTTGATTTCATAGGTGAAATCACCTTGATGTCCACCCTGCTGCACCAGCATGACGACAGCTTTACCCTAGAGAGTAAGCATTTGCAGGCGCTGGCGGCGTGGATGCAAGACCGTGGAGCTTGCTTTGCTGCATTAAATCAAGTTTTCCAGGTGGGGGAGGTCCTCCCCGAGGAAGAGATGACCCCAAAGGTGAGAGGATACGTGGCTTATATCGAGGCGCGTTTGGAAGGCCGATGATTTCGCTAGATGGAATCAAGATTTTCGTCCCTCCTCTGGGTACCCCACCGACACCCCATATGAGTCTCAAATAGATCGTTTGCCGTGGATGTAAGCCCTTCTTTTTAAGGGAGGAATGCTTTGCATGAAAAAAGCCTCTATAATAGTATCAATTTATGATACTATTTGTCCGATAGGGAGGTTATATGGGAGAACTCCGGCAGGATGTCGAGTCGCTTCTGAAGAAAAACACCGTAACTGCTGAGGAGTTATGGGATATTTTGATCCGAGCAGGGTGGACTGTGCGAGAACCGGTTAAAAACCAGCCACATTTCTCTTACCCTGGTTGTCCCGATTATGTGGTGGTGGAGTACCGTAGGGGAGCCAAGACAATTCAGACCCCACGACTCTTAAAAAAGTACCTCAAAAGGGTGCTCGAAACCTTAGACGAGGAAACAAATAATGGCTAGAGACAAGACACTGGATTATAGCCCCGAAGACTACCTGTGGACCATCTACAAAGACACCGAGCCCAATGCTTATGGGGAATATGATGTGGTCTTAAAGATCGTCGAGTTTGAGGCAGAGTTTCGCTTTGACTCTGCCGCTGAAGCCGAACAATCGGTGACGAAGATCGTCGCAAGCTTAATCGATGCCCGTATCCATACGCAAAAGCTGGACCTGCCTATCCCGGTCAAGCATCAAAAAGAGTTTTCCGGTAAGTTCTTAGTCAGAATCAAACCCGAAACTCATCGCAAGCTCTATATCGAAGCCCAACAGAACAACACCAGCCTGAACTCGATTGTCGAGGCACGTTTGAGTGCCTCGTAGCCCAGGTGACATCCAAGGTCAGCTCCACTCACGCTCTCAGAATGATTTTAGGAATAGTCCTGGTTTCTTTAAGGTTTTTTGTCCCCCGGTTTATATTTTTCACGGGGATGGGGGGTGAGTTAACTTTTTGATAGTTTGGTACCGACAATAGGCGATAAGGGTGCTTTGTGGGATGGAGGTACATAGTGCATAGGTTTGTACCAGTAGTAGTGCTGATTTTATCTTCGTTGTGGGTTTCGGTGGCTTTTGCGACAGATAAGGCCGATGAACTCCATGTGAAGTATGGGCAAAATATAAAGTATCATGTGGTGAATATTCCTTGGCTGTTACCCCATCAAGTACGGGAACACTACAAGGAAGTGGGTGCAAATGAGCTGCCGAGTCGGGTCCCGATGCTTGTGGCGGCCTATATGAATGGCAAGGCTTTAGTCGTGGGAACTTTTGTCTCAGGACCGGAGAGTACCATGAACTTTGTGGTAGAAGGTAAAACCATTCCTGTGATGAGAGATGTGGACGCAGAGGAGCTTATCCAGGCGATGTACTTGATCGCGGCTCAGAAGGGTTCTCTTGCAGCAGAACAGGTGTTTTTTGATCTCCATGTGTATAAAGATCGATCTTATGA
Source organism: Zetaproteobacteria bacterium (assembly GCA_028817975.1). Classification (GTDB taxonomy): domain Bacteria; phylum Bdellovibrionota_B; class Oligoflexia; order Oligoflexales; family Bog-1112; genus JAPPOJ01. Next base: position 5,159 of record JAPPOJ010000277.1, read on the forward strand.
TTTGAGTGGATTTCCCATGGATGCGAACTTGCCAAGCTTGGTACAAGGTGTCCAAAAAGCTTTCTACATTTCGGAGCCAGAGCTTAAACGGTATCTGACCGCTCCAGCGACTGCGAAAAGTGGCCAAGTCGACTGTAACTGTTGTCAACACGTCTTTTGTGCCAAAGATAGTGGAAAATGCTGGTCACGTGCATGTTCGACTTTTAGAAGTGAGTGCCATGATGGGTATGATGGCAAGGGCTGCAATGTGAAGTGTCAAAGTTCGGAGTGCGAAGGCAACTAGTTTGGTGTTGTGGACACATGAGAAAGAAGCTCTCTTTTCTCCTCCATCCCTAGATCAGTACGCGATGATTTTGGTTGATTTCGTAGGTGAAATCACCTTGATGTCCACCCTTCTGCACCAGCATGACGACATATTTACCTTAGAGAGTGAGCATTTGCAGGCGTTGGCGACGTGGTTGCAAGACCGCGTCGCGTGCTTTGCTGCATTAAATCAAGTTTTCCAGGTGGGGGAGGCCATCCCGGAGGAGGAGATGATGCCAAAGGTGATAGGTTACGTGGGTTATCTCGAAGCACGCTTGGAGGGAGGGTGATTTCACGAGATGGAATCACGATTTTTGTCCCTCCTCTGGGTACTCCACCGACACCCCATGTGAGTCTGAATATCACACTCGTTCCGTTTTAGGCTTGTGTAGCCACCCGAGGTCCGATGCGCACTGCCCGTGACGTAGCTCCATATCGTTGGGAGATTTTAGCTCGATAAAAAACTGTTCATTCCCCATGAAGGGTTCCGATGAGTTATAAGCAATATTAAAGTGATTGCAAAACCTTATGAATGTATGCTGTTGAGGGCCAGGCCAAACTTTAATAACTTTGGTGCCGAGTTCATTTAATAGCTTAAAGTTCTCCTTGAGGGCATAGAATATTTCTTCTATCACTGCTGTGAAATCAGCATGATCGTCCAAGTTTATTTCAAACTCTAAAAAATGACTACATCTAGTATAGAGTTCTCTAAGACCTATATTTTGGCCACCTTTACCAAGAACATTTCTCAACCTGAAATTCCACAACCGGTAATAAAGCCTTTGTGAAAGGGCAAAACTTAAAAGTTCTCCTAGAGAAAAGCGTGGGTTTTTAGATAAATCTCTA
>JAPPOJ010000051.1 GCA_028817975.1 Zetaproteobacteria bacterium
CCCCCCCCCCCCCCCCCCCCCCCCCCCCCCCCCCCCCCCCCCCCCCCCCCATAGGTTCGCTCTTAGCTGTTCACGGCTTACGAAAGATTTATATTTGCTTAAGTAAAAAAGTTTACATTAAAGCTCAGACATCCACGGTGGCATCTGGAGAAGGGAGTTGAGATGAAAATTGTTTCTGTAGGTACGGCACTACCGGAAAACTACTACCCGCAGGATGAGATCCTTCGATTTTTTCGTGAGCATTTTTGGGACCGTGCAGGTGTAGATCCAGACCAATTGCAGCGCATTGCAGACAATGTCCAGGTCGCGGGCAGGTACTTTGCAGTGAGTCTCGAACAAATGAGTGCGTTGCGTGACTTTGGCCAGGCGAATCGTACTTGGTTGGATAAGGCGGTACAGCTGGGAGGTGATGCTCTACTGGAGGCTTTCGAAAGATCTTCTCTGTGTGCGGATGAAATACGTACCTTGGTGTCGACCACGGTAACAGGTATTGCGACGCCTACCTTGGAAGCGCGGCTGATGAACCGGCTGCAGCTCCCTTCCCAGATTAGAAGGGTGCCTCTGTTCGGTCTTGGTTGTGTGGCAGGGGTTGCAGGGATCGCGCGTGTTTCGGATTATTTGCGAGCTTACCCGGCGGAAGTGGGAGTATTGCTCTCGGTTGAATTGTGCTTGTTGACCCTGCAACGGGATGATGTGTCGGTGGAAAACTTTATTGGTAGCTCTTTATTTGGAGACGGGGCTGCAGCCGTGACTCTCATGGGTGCGCAGCACCCGGCGTATGCTTCCCTGGACGGGCCACGGGTCTTAGCGACTCGTTCGATTTTTTATCCAGATACAGAAGCGGTGATGGGTTGGGATGTACGGCCTACCGGGTTTAAGCTTCTGCTTTCGCCACAGGTACCGCAACTGGTCCGGGAACATTTGCGACAGAACGTGGAGTGTTTTTTGGCTGAGCAAGGACTTGGTCTCTCAGATATTGCGAGTTATGTCTGTCATCCGGGAGGTCCAAAGGTGTTGCAGGCGATTGAAGAGAGTTTGCAGACCCCTGCAGGGGCTTTGCAGGTGACATGGGGTCAGCTGAAGAGGTGTGGTAACCTCTCCTCAGCGTCGGTGCTGTTTGTGCTGCGAGAAACGATGGAGCGCCGCCGTCCGCCACAAGGATCGTATGGGTTGATGATTGCCTTGGGACCTGGTTTTTGTTCGGAACTCGTCCTGCTACAGTGGTGAAAAAAGGAAAGCTCATGTCTCCTCTCTCTTGGCTAGGATTATTTATTCTTTGTATTCTGATCGAACGTGTCTATGAATTGAAGATATCGCGGCAAAATGCTGCTGTCATACTTGCCCAGGGTGGTATCGAAGTGGGCAGAGAGCATTTTCCCTATATGGTGGCCTTACACTTCCTTTTTTTTGTCGCCATACCTGTGGAAGTGGTGGTCTGGGAAACACCTTTTTCACCCTACTATGCCATGGGGGTTGTGATGCTCGTCGTGGGCACGATGGCCTTACGCTACTGGGCAATCCGTAGCTTAGGGCTTTTGTGGAATACCCGGGTACTGGTGTTACCGGGTCGCCCCGCAGTGCAAAAAGGCCCTTTTAAGTGGATTCGCCACCCTAACTACTTGGCCGTCATCTTGGAGCTTGCGGTGATCCCTCTGTTTCATGGGGCATGGAGAACAGCGGTGATTTTTTCTTGTTTAAACTTATGGATGTTGCGTACACGCATTGCGGTGGAAGAGCACGCTTTGCGAGAGCACTGTGCTTATGCAGACGCGTTTGCCGAGAAGCATGCTTTTGTCCCTTGAATGTCTGAGGATACCGCTGCATGTGTCGATTTGACAGTGATGTTCTTATTGTAGGTGGAGGTCCTGCAGGCTTGGCTACAGCCCTGGCTTTGGCCCAGCGTGACTTTCGTTGTCTGGTGTTTGAACGTCAATCCTGGCCGGTAGACAAAGCCTGTGGGGAAGGCTTGATGGCAAATGGAGTGGAGGCTTTGGGGGAGCTAGGGTTGCAGTCTCAGCTGGCTACCGCGACGCACTCCTTGTTTCAAGGTATTTCTTTTGTAGACGGCCGTCGAGTCATGCGTGCGGATTTCCCCGCACTCAAATTAGGCCGAGGTGTGCGGCGTACTGAACTGAGTAGGATGCTGTATGCAGCCTGTGTCGCTCACCCTCGGATTCAACTGAGGGCCCGTCACCGGCTGATGGGTGTGGTCCCGGCCGCAGAGAAGTGTGAGGTCACCTTTAAAAACCCGTGTGGTGAGGGAAACGCTTCAGGGCGTTGGCTGGTGGCGGCGGATGGCATCCACTCTTCCGTGAGTCGCATCCTCGGGCTGGAGTCAAAGCGTTTGCCGTGGGGTCGTAAAGGTTGTCGGCAACATTTTGCGATCCGGCCTTGGAGTCGCGATGTCCAGGTGTTTTGGCAGGATGGCTTTGAAGTGTATGTAACCCCCGTCTCTGCACAAATGATTCAAGTCGCTATTTTGTCGAATGAGCAAGCGTGGCAGCAAAACTTTAGCAGGCACTCTCTGCAGGCTTGGTTTCAAGATATTCCTCTGTTACGGGAACGCATTTTGCCGTGTGACTCCACAAGCCCTTTGTTGGCTCATGGTCCTCTGGGTATCTATCGTATGCAGCCTCCTGATCCGTGGCCGATTACTTTTGTCGGCGATAGTTATTGCTTTTGGGATGGTGTTACGGGTGAAGGCGTGAGCCTCGCCCTGCATCAGGGGCTTGTATTCGCGAGGGCCTTTCACAAGCTGATGCGACAAACCCCCTCATGGGATATGGACTTGCGCAAGTATCGGCTGCAATCTCTCCAGATTGACATGCGTACGTCACTGGTCCCTTATCTGTTCGTGACCGGCTTTGCGATGACACTGGCTCGCTTCCCTTGTTGGCGTCAAAGCGTGTTGACGCTTTTTCATGCTTGCCCGAGCTTGCTTGCCCGGGTCTTGGCATGGAACATAGGCTTGGGATGGCCAAAGCTTTTGGCGCAGATGTATCGGGCTATCCATAAGAGCTTGGCTTATGCTTGGGTTTGGGTACGGAGAACCAAAGGAGCCTTGCATCGGTCGGTGGTGCGGCTCTGTTCGATGCCGTAGAGCCTGAGGTGAGTGTGTCGACCGTGGGCTTAGGTGAGTAGGTCGAGAGGATTTTCCAACGCCGCGCAAAGGCTTTCTAAGAACTTTGCGCCCACCATGCCATCGATGGCGCGATGGTCACATGACAGGGTCATTTTCATTTGGGGTTGGATCACGATTTCGTCCAGTTCATTGACGACAGGTGTCTTGACGGTCCTGCCGACAGCTAGGATAGCTGCTTGAGGGGGGTTGATGATGGCAGTGAAGGACTCTACTCGGGTCATCCCCAAGTTGGAGATAGTGAAGGTTCCTCTCGTGTAATCGGAAGGCTGTAGGGTTCCGTCTTTCGCTTGCTGTGCCATAGCTTTGGTGGCAGATGCCATGGCACGTGCCCCGAGAGTGTCGGCATGGCGTACTACCGGGGTGATCAATCCACTCGGGAGTGCAACCGCCATGGCAAGATCGACATGATTATAGGCGATGATTTCGTTTTCTTGCCAGCTACAGTTGATTTCAGGATGTTTGCGGAGCGTGCGTGCGGTCACCATCATGATAAGGTCATTCATGCTCACCTTGACAGCTCCCGTACGCTCACAGTCGGCGTTGAGTTGTTGCCGCCATTGGATCATCGCACTCATATTTGCGCATACCGTGAGGTAAAAGTGTGGGGCTTCATTCTTGGCCTGTAATAATCTTTTGGCAATGGTTTTACGCATCATCGTGTGTGGCGTACGTTGGGGGGCAAGTGCTGTGGCGGCTGCAGCTGGAGAGGTGGCTCCAGAGGTCGGTGCGGCTGGAGCTTGTTCCACGTCCTGTAAGATGATACGGCCATTGGGGCCACTGCCGGTAAGAGTAGATAAATCGAGACCTTTTTGAGCAGCCACTCTTTTGGCGACTGGTGAGGCTTTGATGCGTTCTTCGCCGTGCTGCGCAGGGGAGCTGGATGCTATGGGAGCAGCAGGTGGGGTGTTTGTGCTTTCTGAGGGGGCTGGTTCATCTGTAGCTGGAGTAGATGCAGTGTTTGGAGCTGCTTGAAGTAGGGTCTCCAGGTTAAACTTTTCCCCCTTGGCGCCTAAAACAGCGATGGGCTGTTGCAGAGACGCGGTTTGTCCGGCTTGTACGAGGATTTGGAGCAAGACCCCTTCCTCAGGACTTGCGTATTCCATGGTGGCTTTGTCCGTGTCGATCGCGACGAGGGCATCTCCTTCTTCGACTTGGCTACCTTCTTCCAGCAACCACTCTGCAATGCTGCCTTCTTCCATGGTGTCGCTTAATTTGGGCATGGCAATAATGACGGCCATTTTATCTCCTTTGATATGGTGTAGCCACAATGCAGCAAGGCAGTTATCCATAGACCTTGTGCAGATCTCACGGCAGGCTACTTTTTATAGGTGGCTTTTTTTGCTGCAGCGATAATGGCATCTACACGCGGTAGTGCAAGTTCTTCGAGGTTCTCGGCATAGGGTACGGGGGTAGCGGTTTGACAGACTTTACCTATGGGAGCGTCCAAGTGATCAAAACACTCGTACTGAATTCTTTCTGCGACGTAAGAGCCGAAGGAAGATACGGGCCAGTTTTCTTCGACGATGACGCAACGGTTTGTCTTACGGATTGAATGAAAAATAAGGGTCTCATCGAGTGGAACGAGGGAGCGCAAGTCGATGACTTCTGCGCGGATGCCCATTTGTTCAAGCGCGCTCGCAGCTTCGAGAGCTTTGTGAGTTACCTTTCCCCAAGTAATCAAGGTAATATCGTCTCCCGGTCGTTTGATATCTCCCAGCCCGAGTGGAATGATGTGTTCTCCGTCGGGGACTTCTCCCTGGAATCCGTACATCATTTCGCTTTCAAGGAAGATCACGGGGTTGTCGTCACGAATAGATGCTTTCAGTAGACCCTTGGCGTCGGCAGGAGTTGAAATCGAGACGACTTTTAAGCCGGGTACATTGCTGAGCATGGGGTCGACATTTTGGGAATGCTGGCTTGAAAGCATATGTGCAGCGCCGTTAGGGCCGCGATAGACAATGGGGATTTTGAATTGTCCACCTGACATATAGTGAAGCTTAGCTGCATGGTTGATGATTTGGTCAAAGCCTTGGATGCCAAAATTCCACGTCATCATTTCGATGACGGGGCGTAACCCAAGCATAGCAGCACCCACGCCTAAGCCTGCGAACCCAGCTTCTGAAATAGGCGAATCGATTACTCGTTTAGCGCCAAATTGTTGCAACAAACCTTTGGAAACCTTGTAGGCACCGTCGTATTCGGCTACTTCCTCACCCATTAAGAATACGGAAGGGTCTCTTTCCATTTCTTCCGCGAGTGCTTGATTCAGAGCTTCGCGGATCGCCAGTTTTGCCATGTCTTCTTTCCTCAAAGTGTGACGTTGATGGAGGCTAACATCTATGTAGGGACCGTAGGGTCACTCAGCGTAAACATGGTCCCATACCGTTTCTGCTGCTGGGAAGGGTGCTTGATCTGCTAAGGACTCCATGTTTTTGAGTTCTTCTTTGATTTCTTTATTGATGTCGCTTAACTGCTCTTGACTCGCAGCTTTGCTGTCAAGCAGTATCGTAGCGAGGCTTTCAATGGGGTCTCTTTTTTTGAACATGTCCACCTCTTCCTTGCCGCGATACGTAGCAGGGTCGGAAACCGAATGTCCTTTGTAACGATAGGTAAGTGCTTCGACGAGCACGGGTTCTCTGTTCTGACGCATTTTTTTCATGATGCGTGTCGTGGACTCGTAGACTGCAAGGACGTCCATACCGTCTACCTGCTCCCAGGCCATGTCAAAACCTAAGGCCCGTTTATAGAGATGATCGACGCTGGTGGTGCGTTGGATGTCGGTTCCCATCCCATACTGGTTGTTTTCAATGTAGAATAAGATAGGTAACTTCCAGGTGGCCGCCATATTCATGGCTTCGAAAACTTGGCCTTGGTTCATGGCTGCGTCGCCTAAAAAACAGATGACATTGGCATCGGTTTCTTGGTATTTCAGGGCGAAAGCTGCGCCTACGCCGAGAGGAGCTTGGCCACCCACGATTCCATGTCCACCCAAGAAACGATGCTCTTTGCTGAACATGTGCATGGAACCCCCCTTTCCCTTACTACAGCCACTTGCTTTGCCAAAGAGTTCGCTGATCACTTCGTAGGCTTGAATACCTTTCGCAATAGCTTGGGTGTGAGAACGATACCCAGAAATCATGGCAT
>JAPPOJ010000060.1 GCA_028817975.1 Zetaproteobacteria bacterium
GTTATATGGACGACATCGGGACGCGTGTGCAAGCTACGCTTCCCTTTTTTGGAGAAAACAGTGGTCTCCGCTTGCGAGTGGGGTTACGTAGCTCACGTTTGTCGAGTTTGTCGAGTCTGTCGAGTTCCTTTGCCGATACCCATAACTGTGAGGGAGTCGATACGTTGCGTCTTCTAGAGCCGTATGCATCCCTTGCCTGGCGACGTGATATTTATGGAGGCCACCATGTGTATGCGGATATCTACGGCAAAGCGACTCCTCAGGGAGTGAACCGTGATCGTGAATACAACGTCATAGGCTCTAAGGTTGGTACCGCTGTTGCATTGCCCTTGCTCAAATCCCAACTCTTACTCAGCTTAGCCGGGCAACGCACGCGTGGAGTCAAGCCCATGAATTTGCAAGAGTACTACACGCCGTTGAAGACTTTTATTGCGGGAAGTGGGGGGGGATATAACCAAAATAGTTATTCTGTGTTCGGCAAGGGAGCCTTATTTTCACCTCGTTTTGGGGACACGAAGGCGCGCCTGGAGTCGGCCTGGACGGTACCTTTGGTCCGTGAGTTTGAGAAGCAGGTTTGGCTTTTCTCTTTGAATCAGCTGAGGTATACCATGTTTTACAACTACGGAGGAGTGTGGTTTCAGGGTCGACAACGTGCCCGAGATCGTCTTCTTTCTGCCTTTGGAAATCGTTTCGACTTGTTATTTGAGAATAAGGGAGTACGTTTCAATGCGAGTCTGGGTGCCGGGCAGGTGGTGGGTAACCCCATTGAGGGGTTTGTGGCTTTTGGGTTTGATGCCTTTCTTTAGACTTGCTCACCCGAGTGATAAGCCTTATGCTGCTTGGCAGAACTTCATGGTGAAAATACGGTATGCATGATTTTGAATAGAAAGTGGTGGAATGTCGAGTACCTTGGGTGCGTCTTTTAGAGTGACAACGTATGGTGAGTCTCATGGAGGGGCGGTTGGAGTCATTTGTGACGGTATTCCTGCCTGTGTACCGGTTGACTTAGAACAAATTCAGTGCCAACTCTCCCGTCGTCGGCCGGGCCAAAGTCGGTTTACGACTCCGCGCCAGGAACAGGATTTGTTGCAGGTTTCTTCTGGCTTGGAAGATGGACATACCCTAGGAACTCCAGTACATTTGTGGGTCGCCAATAAAGATAGTAACCCTAAAGAGTATGAGTCGATGAAAGCGCTTTATCGCCCTTCTCATGCAGACTTCACGACTTTGCATAAATATCGGACGCGGCCAAAGTCGGGTGGAGGGCGTGCGAGCGCGCGTGAAACGGTGGCGCGCGTCGCTGCTGGAGCATTCGCCGAGCAGATCTTGCGTCATTTTATTCCAGATTTATCCATTGTGGCTTTTGTGGACCAGCTGGGTTCGGTGGCTATGTCGGCAGACTTTGACTGTCATACGCTCAGTCGTGAGCAAGTGGATCAAAACCCACTGCGTTATCCTGACTTGAATCATTATGAGTCTGCTGCGGGGCTACTTTCCCGGGTCAAAGATGCGGGAGATAGTCTGGGAGGAGCCATATGCTGCATCATACAGGGAATACCTGTGGGCCTGGGTGAGCCTGTTTTTTCAAAGTTAGAAGCTGACTTGGCGCGTGCCATGTTAAGTATCCCTGCCTGTCGGGGCTTTGAAATCGGTTCTGGTTTTAGCAGTATTACGATGCTGGGTTCGCAGCACAATGACCTTTTTGAACAAAAGACAGGGGGACGAATCGGCACGCGTACAAACTATTCGGGAGGGGTGCAAGGAGGTATTTCGAATGGGGAGCCTATTAAGTTTCGTACGGCTTTTAAACCTGTATCGACTATTGGTCTTCCCCAACAGACTTTGAATACAGCAGCAGAGAGGGTGGAATATTCTCCCCAGAATGGTAGGCATGACCCCTGTGTGGTGCCGCGTGCTGTACCTATTGTCGAGTCGATGGCCGCGGTGGTTTTGTTGGACCACTTTCTCCGCCATCGTGGGCAAAACTCTCTTGATCCTATGGGTGGATCACAGGTGTGATTTGTTTTGGGGGTATCGCTGAGTGTGCGCTGGAGGTCGAGATTTGCATGCGTGCCACCTCATTTGACCGATCTCCCACTCGATTCTGTGGTGATCGGCTTGAAGAGTTGCGTGGCAGAGTTCGTCCACCCAGGTGCGATAATGTGTGGAGAGGTAAGTCTTGCGAAGTGCTGTGCTTGCAGGCATACCTTGTTGTGAGAAATCTTGTTGCAGTTTACGTATCCGTTGTGGCATAAGCTCTTTGAGCCGTGCGGCAATCTGTTTGGCATCGGTATACGCTTTACCTGCCTGTAGTGTTTGGTGTCTAAGGGCTTCAGGCTCAGATATCATTGTTTGTATCGACTCCACAAAGTGTCTTAACCCTAAAGCTGCAGCGGGCCATAGCTTATAGCGTTGGCGTTTGTTGTTTGGGTATTGCTTTCCGAGTGCATAGGGTTATTTTGGGCCAGCTCTGAACCGAGAGTATATCACATTCATCATCATTTTGTCGGTTAGGAGGAGAGCCTGTTGTTGAAAATAAGAATGGTTGTGGTGTTGTGGGTTGGAGTGTTCTGGGTGCCCTCTCTTGTAGCAGGAAAGATCAGTGCGGGGGTACAGCTGGGTGATTTTACGGGGTTTAGTGTTTCTCAGCAGTTGTCGGAGAACAAGTTGGCAGAAGTCAACGTAGGGTGGTATCGACATGCGGAAGATACCGAGGTGGTTTTGAGTGCGCACTACAATACTTTATTTAAGAACAAGGTGCAAATTGATGACGAGCGGCTTAGTTTATATTTGGGGGTTGGGTTGAAGACGGCTCAAAATGGTGCCTGGTGGCAAGTTCGTGCTCCAGCGGGGATTCTGTATGAAGTCAAGACGTTGCCGATGCATTTCTTTATGGCTTTTATACCCGGGATGTCTTTTATTCCAAGTACAGATGTGGATTTTAGCTTGGCACTTGGTGGCCGCTACACGCTTTGAGGCTGCTTATAGGGTGTTCTCTCCAGGAAAAACCTTGTTTAGAGAACACCCTCTTTTTTATTAGCCATTCGAAGCGAGTTTCTGGCTATTTTCTTCGGCTATGGCATTGGCAACGCCATTTTTATACTTGTAAATATCAAAGGAGTCCACTTGTACAGCTTCCAAGGAAGCTTTGTGGGACCTCTCAAGTAGGCTAGCCTCTTCGCTACTGATGACCCCTTTCTCTGTCGCTTGTTTGACAAGTTCTTGAGGTTTACCCTTAGGAAGAGCGCCGCTTTTTACTGCGGAGCGTACTTTCTTCATGACACCTTCTGCTTCTACATTGAGCTTAAAGGCTTCGTCAAGTTTGCGGAATGCATCATCTTCCTTAGAAGACATGAAAAGTGCTCTCATGGTGAGGTTATCCCGTGTCTCCCCTGGAGTCATCATGGCTTTCACCACCTGATTACCAATATGGTCTGGAATGGGGCTACTGATGGGATTAATGCGCGCCCATAGAGCGACAATGTTTCTTAAACACCAGCCGACGACAGGCACATCTAAGTTGGCGTATAGACCTTGGAAAGCTTCATCGATCTTGTTGAACCCGTGTATTGCAGCAAAATGGACAAAAACTTCATCTTCCTTGCGCCTACCCTCAGCCTCGTAGCGTCTGAGAGTTGCGGTGATGAGATACATCCACGAAAAGATATCGGCGAAACGCCCTGTAACTTTTTCCCGGAACTTCAGAGCTCCACCCATAGTCCCCATGGTTACATCTGCTAAAAAAGCAAAAGAAGCCGAGGTCCATGAGAGTTTACGATAGTACTGTGCCATCGGTGAAGAGGGAACAGATGCCAGGCGTCCACGTGTGAGAGTCAGCAAAAGAGAACGGCATAAATTGTGCACCACGTGTCCGACGTGTCCGGAGAATGCGGCGTCAAATGCAGACAGATCATTGTTTTCAATGGAGACCATCTCTTGATAGGCATAGGGGTGGCAGCGGATCGCCCCTTGGCCAAAGATAATGAGCGTACGTGTGAGGATGTTGGCCCCTTCTACCGTGACCCCTATGGGAGAAGCAATGTACCACCGTGCGATGAGGTTTTTCGGTCCTTGGGAAATCCCCCCTCCACCGACCACGTCCATGGTGTCATTCACGATACTACGTGCAATCTCTGTCGATTGGTACTTGGCAATTGCGGAAGCTACAGAAGGTTTGATGCCTTGATCTACGGCGCCCACGGTGAAAACACGCATGCCTTCGAGCATGTAGGTCATGGCGCCGATGCGTGCCATGGCTTCCCCGACCCCTTCAAACTTGCCAATCGAAAGACCAAACTGCTGACGAATTTGCGCATGTGCACTGACCACACGTGCGGCTTTCTTCGATCCTCCTACGCTTTGCGCTGGTAGGGAGATAGAACGTCCGGCAGCTAAAGATTCCATGAGCATGCGCCATCCTTGCCCAGCTCGTTCTGCACCGCCTACGATGCTATCGATAGAGATTTCCACGTCATTGCCGTTGATAGGGCAATTGAAGAAAGGCACTCCAAGGGGGTCATGACGCCGTCCTAGAACGACTCCTTTTGTGGAGCTTGGGATGAGGAAGCAAGTGATCCCAAGGTCGGTACCTTTGCCGAGAATATTTTCAGGGTCGAAAAGTTTGACAGCTAGGCCTATGACCGTGGCGACGGCCCCAAGGGTAATATAGCGTTTCTCCCAATTGAGTCGGACATATATTTTACCGTCGTCTCCTTTAAAAACGACCCCTTTTGACTTCATAGAGCCGGCATCTGAGCCTGCCTCTGGTTCTGTCAAACCAAAGCAAGGAATCTCACGGCCATCTGCGAGTCGTGGCAGATAAAAGTCTTTTTGCTCTTGTGTACCGTAGTGTACGAGAAGTTCTGCTGGACCAAGGGAGTTGGGTACCATCACGGAGATGGCCAGAGGTATGGAGCAGCTGCCGAGTTTGGAAACCACTTCACTGTGCCCTAGAGCAGAAAACCCAAGACCTCCGTATTCCTCTGGAATAATCATCCCCATAAATTTTTCACGCTTGAGATAGTCCCAGACTTCTTTGGACATGTCACCGTCTTGATACGCCTGCTCGTCGTCGGCCATCTCACAGACTTCCTCAACCTGATTATCGAGAAATTTCTGTTCTTTGGCGGAGAGCTTCTCGTAGGGTTGGCTCAGAAGGTGGTTAAAGTCGGGGTTTCCAGAGAATAATTCTTTGTCTGCCCAAGTGTGGCCTGCCTCCAAGGCAGTCCTCTCGGTGTCTGAGATACCCGGGAGCAAATTAATTGCCTTAATGATTTTCATGACTGGAGCAGATAACAGCCATTTGCGGATGGGGGCAAGCCCCATCAAGATAAGAGGAATACCCACCACGAGTGTGAGGGTGAGGCCCATGTCAAGAACTGTTAAAAGGGCTATGAGTGTGACTCCCCAGACGATAATAGGGGCGCCAATGAACCCCAAGCCTAGCACCGTAGCCACAATCAGGGCACAAGCTCCCCAACTAGGCATCATGGCAAGAAAACCGACAGCATCCATTTCAAAACCTCCTCGTGTTGTTTCTGGAGTCTGACCGGCGCTTTGTAACCTCTAAGCGAGCCGGAAGACCATGAAGCGGAGAGCACCTTGCTCCGCCATTTTAATAAGTTGGACGATATCCCAACAACAACCGCGACAGACAGAGCGTCTTTATGATGAAAAAACGCATCTCTCCCTCTCTATTCTTACACCGCTAAATGCTCTCTGCATAGTACCGACAAAGCAATAGCGGCCAGAATGCCGCGCCTGGCGATCAACAGTACATGGCTCGGACATTGTGTGTAATAAGATGAGTTGGGGCGAAAATGCGTTTCATATTTGAGAGTTACAGAAAAACTCTTCGCTGCAAAAACAAAGGCTTACAGTTTTGGAGTTGTATTTGCTTAGGCTTCGGTCACGATTACTTTTTGCATCGTGACAGCTTCTACAGGCTTGTCGCCCACTTCTGTGCGGACAGCTCCGATCTTGCGGATGGTTTCAAAACTTTGTTCGCCGGTTGCTTTGCCAAACACAGTATATTGGCGGTCGAGGTAAGGTACCTTGCCGAGGCAAATAAAGAATTGGGACCCTGCAGAGTCGGGATCTTGTGCTCTGGCCATGGAGAGTACCCCCTCTTCGTGTGGTAGTTCATTGAACTCGGCCGGCACATTATATCCAGGACCTCCCGTGCCATTTCCTTCTGGGCACCCGCCTTGGATGACAAAGTCAGGTATGATCCGGTGAAAGCCTAAGCCATCGAAGAATTGGTTGCGTGCCAGGCCAATGATGTTTTTGCAGTGTCCGGGAGCAACATCCCCGAACAGTTCGAGGTGGATGGGGCCGTAGTTGGTATCCATTTCGATGGTGTATTTCTTGTTCTCAAAATCTATGTCTGCACATGCAGCTTCTACGTTTGTTTTCATGTCGCTCATAGGAGGTCTCCATAGTAATCGTGGACAATAAGTCGATGGGTGTTCCACGTCAAGTCATTGGTTGGTTTCTTCATCAAGGAGGAGCATCTTATCACAAGTCATCTTAGGGTGAAAGTTCGAATCATGTGAAGCCTCGTCAAGGTGTGTGTACAAAGATTACTTGCGCAATTTTGTTTCAGGGTATAGATTGGCTTGACCGGTGTGTTTACATATAAGTGTTGACCTTGTCTTTTAGTTGTTGTAGTAACGCCGGTGTGTTCGATGGAAAAAAGTGGCATCTGTGCATAAGCTGCCGCGCACTTGTTTCGGGCTGCGGAAAGCGTGAAAAGACAAAAGATCGTAGGTCCTCACCTCCCTTTCATCCGAAGCAGGACAGGTATTCAAAATGGTACCCCACTTGTGTTGCACACAAAACAGCCTCCTGTGGGATCGTTCTGGATAGGCAATAGTGTTAAATTTGTGGTTGTAGATAGAGTGCGCAAACTCAGGAATAATTGTAGTGGGACGTGCTGTTGTCAGTAGCTTGAGGGTACTGAGGTTTTATAGGGTTAGGTTCAAACATGTCAAAATCACTTGTGATTGTGGAATCACCGGCGAAAGTTAAATCGATAAGTAAGTTTTTGGGCAAAAATTTCATTGTAAAGTCAAGCGTAGGTCACGTGCGTGACTTGGCCAGTGTCTTGTCCAAAAAACCTTCGGGTCGAGTAGCTGGGGCCAGAAAAAATATGTCTGCTGAGGAAAAGCAAGCTGAAGCAGAGGATAAGCTTTTTGCGCGTATGGGCCTCTACCCTGAGGAAGAGTGGCGTGCGAATTATGAAACCCTGCCCAGTAAGGATAAAGTTGTGGCCGGGTTGCGTAAGGCAGCAGAAGGAATTGACTGTATTTATCTGGCGACCGACCTTGACCGGGAAGGGGAAGCCATTGCTTGGCACCTTATGCAAGCTATTGGGGGTGAGGCCGAACGCTACAAAAGGGTTACCTTTACTGAAATTACAAAGAAAGCGGTACAGTCGGCTTTTGATCAGCCTGGTGAACTCAATACGGATCGTGTGAATGCACAGCAAGCGCGCCGCTTCCTGGATCGGGTTGTGGGTTTTATGGTTTCTCCGCTGTTGTGGGAAAAAGTTGCGCGTGGGCTCTCTGCAGGCCGCGTCCAGTCCGTTGCGGTACGCCTGGTGACGGAAAGAGAGCGCGAGATTCATGCGTTTAAGCCCGAGGAATATTGGGATGTCCATGTTCAGTTGGGGGATGCGCAACAAAACTTAGTGCGTGCAGAGGTGCGTAAGTGGCAAGGCTCCGCGTTTCGTCCCACGAGTATGGAGGAAAGTACAAAACATGTGCAAAGCCTACGTCAGGGGAGTTATGAGCTTGTAGAGGTTGAAAGTAAGCCCTCCAGGAGTAAACCTTCAGCCCCCTTTATTACGTCTACTTTGCAGCAGGCCGCGAGTACTCGGCTTGGTTTTGGGGTCAAAAAGACGATGACTTTGGCGCAATCCCTGTACGAAACGGGTCGTATTACCTATATGAGGACGGACTCGACTAATTTGAGTGTGGATGCGGTTGCGGCCTGTCGTGAGTATATTGGTACGAAGTTTGGGGATAAATATCTGCCTGCAGAGCCGATCAAGTACTCGAACAAAAAAAGTGCTCAGGAGGCCCATGAAGCCATTCGTCCGACGGAAATTACCTGGGAGCCTGACGAGGTTCTGTTAGGCCTTGACCGTGATCATGCACGGCTTTATGAACTTATTTGGCAGCAGTTTGTCGCGTGTCAGATGTCACCAGCTGAGTATTTAAATACCAACTTTAATTTTGTCGTCGGAGACTATCAGCTCAGGGCTAAAGGTCGTGTGCTGGTTTTCGATGGCTGTCAAAGGGTTCAGCCTCCGCTAACCAAAAAAAATGATGATGCGCAGAACTTGCCTGACTGGCAACCCGGGATTGTTCTGGAGCAGAAAGACGTCTTGCCAAAACAGCACTTTACTAAACCACCGCCGCGTTATACTGAAGCCAGCTTGGTACGGGAGCTTGAGAAACGAGGGATTGGGCGTCCTTCCACATATGCCTCTATTATTTCAACCATTCAGGAACGGGGCTATGTTAAAGCTGAGAACAGAAGGTTTTTCTGCTTGAAGATGGGAGAGATTGTCACAGACCGGCTTGGAGAGTGCTTTGAAGATCTTATGGACTACGGTTTTACCGCTTCCTTAGAGCAAAACTTGGATGCTGTGGCTCAGGGGGGAGTGAACTGGATTCGAGTCTTAGATGACTTTTACCACCCCTTTAAAGAGAAGCTTCTCCTAGCCAAAGAGTCGATGCGGCCGAACTCACCTATTGAGATTGATGTGCAGTGCTCCAAATGTGAGCGTAATATGCAGATTCGCACAGCAAGAACAGGGGTCTTCTTAGGCTGCTCGGGCTATAACCTTCCTGTCAAAGAACGTTGTAAAGAGACCGTTAACTTGGTGTCTGGAGAAGAAGTTGAAGCCTTTGCCGGAGAAGAAGAAGAAGGCAATGTAGAGGAGCTGCGTGCCAAAAAGCGCTGTCAAATCTGTGATACAGCTATGGACTCCTACTTGATTGACGAACAGCGTAAACTCCATGTTTGTGGTAACTCGCCTGATTGTGAAGGGTACCTTATCGAACAGGGTAAGTTTAGGATCAAGGGCTATGAGGGTCCTATTATTGAGTGTGATCGCTGTAGTGCAGATATGCAGCTGCGAACGGGACGTTTTGGCAAATATTTTGCATGTACCCGTGCTCCGGAGTGTAAAAATACGAGGAAACTATTACGTAGTGGTGAAGTCGCCCCACCTAAGGCTGACCCCATCATGATGCCGGAGCTGCCTTGTGCACAGTCGGATGGTCACTTTGTACTCCGGGATGGTGCCGCCGGCTTGTTTTTAGCCTCGAGTGAGTTTCCCAAGTCTCGTGAGACGCGTAAGCCTCAGGTGGCGGATCTGATAAGGCATAAAGAGAAATTGGACCCTAAGTATGCCTTTTTGACGGATGCACCGGTGACAGACCCAAACGGCAATCCTACGTTGGTGCGCTTTAGTCGTAAGACCAAAGAGCACTATATTGCGAGTGAGTGTGAGGGGAAGGCTACCAAATGGACCTTGTACTATATGAACGGTGCCTGGAAGCAGCCTTAGTCATGATAAATGACTGTTTTGCCTTCGCTTTTTTGTCTCTGGGAGTCCATCCCCCCAGAGTTACCTGCGTTTACACCCTATTTAGGCTTCTCGCTGCCTAAGCTCATCAAATTCATTGATAATTTTTTGTTTCGAGATAGAATGTAGCCTTTTGATATTCCACTTCTTTCATATAGTGAGGAATCCATGTCTGGAGATCATGACTCGATTGTGCGCAGGGTAGAAATGGCAATCGATGCCTTTAAGAAGGGTCGGATGGTGATTATGACCGACGACGAGAGCCGTGAAAATGAAGGTGATTTGGTGATTGCGGCTACGGATGCAACTCCGGAAGCGGTGAATTTTATGGCGACCCATGGGCGGGGACTCATTTGCTTGTCGCTGTCGGGCGCGATCGTTGACAAGTTAGAATTAGGGATGATGGAAGATCGCGGCAAACATGGTGCGCCGCTCCAGACCGCTTTTACGGTGAGTATCGAAGCTCGTAAAGGGGTGACTACAGGGATTTCTGCTGCCGATCGTAGCCATACCATTCAATTGGCCATGGAAGAGGGGAGTTGTCCGGGGGATTTTGTTGTTCCTGGGCATGTTTTTCCGCTGCGAGCCAAGTCAGGGGGAGTTTTGGAGCGTGCAGGTCACACAGAGGGATCAGTCGATTTAGCTCGTCTTTCTGGCAAAAAGCCTGGAGCAGTGATCTGTGAAATTATGAGTGCGGATGGGACGATGGCGCGGCGCCCGGAGCTAGAAGAATTTGGGAAGCGGTATGAGATCCCGCTTGTAAGTATTGAAGACCTCATTCATTATCGTTTGCGTTGTGAGCAGCTGGTCAAACTTAAGTCTGCCCGTGAAGTCTCCACCTCGCAAGGGCAGTTGTTTGAGTATTGTTTTGAAAACCTGATAGATGGCATGCCTCACATCGTATGGACGAACTTTGATGCAGAGGCGGGTGGGGAATATACCGCGGATGTCCGTGTGCATAAGCAGTGCCCTTTGGATGATTTGTTGGCCGTGAGGCAAGGTGCGGTGACTCCTGTGTCTCCTTTGAGGTACGGATTTGACCTGCTCCATAGCCAAGAGCCAGCTGTTTTAGTGTATCTTTTTCAACAAGATTTCCAGCAGAGTTTGCGTGCAGAGTTAGCCCGTGAACCTTTTGTGGAAGATCCTAAAGTCTATGGCACGGGAGCACAAATCCTGCGTGCTTTGGGAGTGGGTAAGATGCGCTTGCACGTGCGTAAAAAACCCAGCTTAATCGGCTTACATGGCTTTGGTTTAGAAGTTGTGGATCATATTTTAATGGAGAGTTGTTTGTGAAACTTACAGGGAAAATAGTCATTATTGTAAGTACGTTTAATCAGAAAGTCACTGAAAAACTTCTTGACGGAGCAAAGTGGAAGTTATACAATGCCGGACTGGCCGAACAAGATTGGGAAGTCATTCGGGTTCCTGGGGCTTTTGAGTTGCCGCTTGCAGCCCAATGGGCTACAGATCGGGAAGACTGTGTGGGGGTTGTATCTTTGGGGTGTGTGATCCGCGGAGAAACACCTCATTTTGATTTTGTCTGTGCAGAGAGTGCACGTGGCATCTTAGAAGTCAGTTTAGGTAGCTCGAAGCCTGTCATTTTTGGTGTGTTGACCACAGACACTGAGCAGCAAGCTGTCTCGCGTGCTGCTTCGGTCGAAGTCCTGGAGGCCAAGTCTCGTCTTGCGCAGGCAGAGCCAGATCTAGATGCAGTGAAAGATGCTGTAGACAACAAAGGAACAGAAGCTGCGCAGGCACTTCTGGATATGTTGCAGTTAAAAAGTGTTTTGAGAAAACAGTAGATCGCCGAATTTATGCGGCGGTGATAAAATAATATATTCAACAAAGAGAAAAGTAGTGAGTCCTGACCATCGTCGTCAATCGAGAATAATGGCCGTTCAGTTTTTGTATCAGTGTGAAGCACAGGGGGTATTTTACTATTCTGAGTCTTTGTTTCATACTTTCAAGAAGTACTTGTCCTCTGATCCGGCTGTCACCAGTGGTGCAATGCAGCTGTGCAAAGGAGTTTTGAGCGATATTCAGCAGTGGGACCAAGTTATAGAGCAGAATACGGTACGTTGGTCGCTCAATAGAATCGCTACAGTGGATAAGTGTGTTTTAAGACTTGGAGCCTATGAGCTATCCCAAGCTGTGGCTCCGAAGCGTGTGGTCATTAATGAAGCAGTTGAGTTAGCTAAATTGTTTGGCACGGAAAAATCCTCTGGCTTTGTGAATGGTATCTTGGATTCTATCTGTAAAGCTCATGGAGTCTCTTGATGCAGCATGGAGTGGACTAGACTCCTAAGGTGTGCATTGCTCAGAGATTTTTCTTATCACATCAGTATTTTTTACGTGGTAAGGAGTGGTTATGACAGATGCGAGCATCGAAACACAAGAACAAAGTTCGGCACATCCCCTGGGTGCTCAGAGCAAACATGCGGACCTCGCCTCTGGTGCTGCCCCATCTCTAGATCTTTGTATTATTCCACGCTGCCGTCGTGTGGAGTGTCCCTTTTGGGTGGGGATCGTACCTGAGGGGGCAGATTCCATTCAATCCTTTTCTCAAGAAGAAGTCGTCAATACGAATTTAGATGCGATCTATGCTGGAAAGGTGCAGGTATCTCAAACCTTTCTGCTGACTGAAAACGTCCAAGGCTTAGCGCGGTTTTTATTGATGGCCCCTCTTTCCCAGACTATGATGTCGGTATCTGCACGTCGTCAGGCCCCTTCCTTAAGCCCTTCCTGGATCTGGGATCTCTGCGAACAATTGACAGCGTGGCAGCCGAAGTCTTTAGGCATTTGTCTTTCTTCCGATTTTTGTGCGTTGGCTCCATCTCTGTTGGCAGAGATGGTGACGGAGATAGCGTCAAGTTTGAGTGTGCAAAAAGTGTATCTAGAAGTGGAGCCGATGGGTTTAAATGCGCTCTGTGCACTAGGCTTAGATATTAAAGGGCAGCTGGGGGTGAAGGGCTTGTGTGTCGATATTTGGCATCCGTAGGCTGGGCTTGAGGGGCGCTACTTTTGAGTGTGGAAAGGTTGAACGCTGTGAGTCGACTCTGGAAGTGGTTACAATGGCTGACACATCCGGTCGTTGTGTTTGTGTTGTTGCAGTTGATTTGGCTGGCGATTACCTTAATTTGGGTCATTTGGTTTGTGGGCTCTGGCTATGAATTAGAACAGCTTGCAAATAGTGTGACGCGCACTTATCTGGACAATCAAGTGGCGCTCACCGTTTTGATTGTGGGTTGTATTCTGCTGGGGATGTTGTTATTTGGGACCGTCCTGCTCTTTATTATGAATCAGCGCCAAAGGTCGATGATTAACCAGCAAAAGATTTTTTTATCTTCGGTGACCCATGAGTTACGTTCTCCTCTGGCCAGCTTGCAGCTTATTATTGAAACCTTAGGCTGTCGGCAGTTAAACCCCGAAACACTCCATAAGTTGCATCAGATGGGAATGCAGGATGTCACCCGCCTGACACGCCTTGTGCATCAGATTTTGCTTTCTTCTCGCTTAGATCGAGGTATTTTGCCGGGGAGTGATGCGGTTGTCCGGGTCGACCTTAAAGAGTTATTTCCTGAAGTTGTGGGCCAGTTGGCTTGGTGTGATGAATCGATTGGGGAACGCACCCGTATTCTTTGTGACCCTGACGTTATTGTCTATCAGCCGCCTGACCTCTTAAAGCTTGTTTTCTCCAACATTTTGGAAAATGCGGTCAAGTACTCTCCGAAAGGCTCGGGGATTCATATTCATGCGCGTAACTTAGGTGACCGTATTCAAGTTGGGATCAAAGACGAGGGGGTAGGTTTGTCTCCTCGGGAGCGGCGTAAAATATTTAATATTTTTTATCGTGCAGAGGTCACCCGGAAGATGGCGATTCCAGGAACGGGGATGGGGCTGTTTATCGTCAAGTCGTTACTGGATACCCTCGGGGGAAAGATAAGTGTTGAAAGCCTTGGACGTAACAAAGGCTCTATTTTCGAAATAGGGATTCCGTGTCAGCCTAAAGGTGCACGCAGAAGTAAGGTGTCTTAAAGAGGAAAGGTATGACAAAACCAGTTGCACGCATCCTTGTTGCGGAGGATGAGCAAAACTTAGCTTTTAATTTGGACTTGAACTTGAGGGCCGAAGGGTACCAAGTTGTGTTAGCCACCAATGGTCATCAGGCTTTGGAAATTTTCTCCGCGCAGGGAGATTTTCAGGTGGTGGTCTTGGATGTGATGATGCCCTACTTGGATGGCTTTGCGGTTGCGGAAAACATTCGTCGTACGAATCAAACGGTAGGCATTTTAATGCTGACGGCACGTGCTGCGGACGAAGACCGTATTCGTGGTTTTGAGCTAGGTGTCGATGACTACCTGACCAAGCCTTTTCACTTAGGGGAAATGTTACTGCGTATTAAACGCATGGTGGAGCGTTCGTGGCTGATTGTTGACCCTGTGCTGGAGTGTGGCGAGATACAGCACGGTCCCTTTTTGCTCGATAGCCAGCGTCTATTGTTACATAGTCCTGCAGGGCATCGTCAATTGACAGCTTTGGAGGTGGAGGTGTTTAAAGAGTTTTTTGCCCACCCTGGAAAGGTTTTATCACGTGCTTATCTTTTGGAAAAAGTATGGGGTGTCAGTGCGCAAGTTGAAACGCGCACCGTAGATAACTTTATGGTGCGCATCCGTAAGCATATTGAACCTGACCCGAGTTCGCCTGTCTATCTTAAGAGTGTGCGTGGTAAGGGCTACGTTTTTGAGGTCCCTCATCGTTCTTAGTCTTTGCATGTGTATTCTTCCCTTCTTACCTTTGATTATTTTTTGACAAGTTTTTGTAAATATGTAACAACCAGAGATCTCAAAAATAGCGCACAGTATTTTATGCTTAACTATTTGTGTTTTTAAGTGCGGCAGGTTTTGCCTGCAGCTGTGCACTCTTAGGAGTCTGGTTTATGAAAACGGTTTTGTTGTGGCTGAAAATGTTTATTGTCTGGGGATTATGTGGTTGCCTCCCCTTGTTTGCCCTGTCGGATCAGAACGTGGAGAACCATCCACAGTCTGCGGTGGAAGAGTCGAATTTTGAAACGGAGCAAGAGTATCGTGGGCGGCTTTTGCACAAAGCTGCTCAGCATCGGTCGCGTATGCAAAATGCCCGTACGGTAGAACATCAAAAAGACCGTTTTAAAGACTACCTCGTGCGCTTTGAAGAAGCGGAACAAACGTTGCATGTTTTATCGGGTGAGCTTGAAGTGGCGGATTATTCCACTTTGCAAGTGTTAGAAACCAAAGTCGATTTGGCTTGCCGCGTCTTTTCCACAGCTTTTCGTCAGGTGATGCAAGTCGAACAGGGGAAAGAACAAGAAAAAAGCCGTATCGCCGCCTTGGTCGATCAGCAGCGGCAAGATAAAGTGCGGGAACAATTATTTGTTGCCAAGTATAACTTAGTCGAAAAAAACTTTGTGCGCCTGAGTGCACGTGTGCAAGCGCGCTCACCATCTTTGCGGCATTATTTGGACTTGGAATCCTTAAATGTAAAAGGCTTACGTACTCCCAGTACTTTGCGCAAGGCGCAGCGAGAAATCGCGGTTGCTATGGAAAAAGTTGCGCAACAGGCGGGACAGCAATTGCAAGGTTTGCGGGATGCATACCTGCAAGAGTTAGAGAGTTGTGTGGATGTCGCCGCTAAGATGGATCTAAGTGAGCGTACGTTGCGCCAGCAGCAAGAATTTGCACGTCAATTTTCAGAAAAACTCCTGGTGGCGGTGAGTAGCGGGTTTGTACAGCATAAGGTTTTTGCAGGTTTGCAACGTACGGTGTCGCAAGCCATTTTCTCCCTTCCTAAGGAAGATACTGTCCAGGTCTTGCAATTGCGAGGTGAAGATATTGGAGCTTTGCGCCAAAATGCTCAACGTGCATTAGACGCGTTGTTTGCTCAATATGATGTCGCACTGAACGCTGAAGATGCGCTCAGCTTACAAGGTTTTATGGACCAGTTTGAGCGGTTTAAGCAGCAAGTGCAAGCAGAGTTAAGGCTTTATCACAAGGAAGTCGCTGCGCTTATTGATGGGGTGCGCTCGATTCACGAATGTGTCGAACTGTATCGCCTTGAGTTTGAGAAAATTATCGATCAGTACTTAAATCAGTGGAAAGATCAATTAGAATCATACAGCTTTACGGAGAAGCCACAAGAACCACCTTTTGTCATTAAGAAAACCTTCCTGGTTGCTGTCCAAAACTACAAAGATCAAGAGCTGCAGCGTTTGACTCGCCAGGTTCCGGAGTGGATTTTGTCTGCAGATCCTGCATATTTTGAGCGTGTTCTCGCCGTACAAAGTGAAAGCTTGCGTACTCAGCTGGAGGGGTATGCTCGCAACTATCAGCACTTTTTAAAGCTGACGCAAGATTATGTTGCTTTGCTGCAGTCTATCGGTGAAGTTAAAAGCGAGCACCGTCAAGCTTTAGTTCGGCCAGAGTTTCGTAATCTGTGGAGTCGAGCCAAAACGTTATGGAAAGCGTTGTCTTCATCTTTTTGGGAGCGGGGCGCAACAGATAAATTAGCTCAGTTAGAGCTTGCCTTGTGCCAACTTCCTGCGCTCTTGCAGGACTCTTTGTTGCGTACTTGTAAGCCACGTACTTATCTGGAGCAGCTGAAACATAAGCATGCCAGTATTCTGCGTGCTTGTGAGCAATCTTTAGCTGAGCTGGAACGGCATCCACTTGAAGGTGATATTGCGAGCGTACCTATGTATGTCGAACAAGTTCGAGCTACGGCGCACGGTCTGCAGCAAGTGGCTCAACAGCACAGGCAGTTTATGCAGCGGATCAACCAAGTTCTCCAGGGGGATGCCCTTACTCCCAATGTGCTCGATCAGCTGTGTGCTCAGTCGCAGGTGTTACGTGAAGAACAGGGAGAACGGGGGAAAGCGCGTCGTCTTATCAACATACATGTCGGCTATGAAGGTTTGATGACCACGTGGAATAAGCTTTTTCAGGACACTACAAACTTTTTACACCCTCTGCTTCTCCAAGTAGAGGGACTTGCTCAGGCAGAGGAGTTTGTACGTATTCAACAAGAGGATTACGGAAGACGGACACGCGAGTTGGGGAAAAAGTACCTGCGTCTCGAAACACAAGCCAAGCTGCTCTATCAACCTGTAATGGACAATATACCCGAGGTGACGTCTGTGCACCCAAACTTACAATCGATGGTTGTCAATGCGTTGCGCAAGTTGGAAGGACGTGTGGAGGCCATATTTGATTTGCCCCGTGAGAGCCAACAGGATACCTCAGGGAGTTCGGCGGCTGTGGATGATCTGTTGGGGCAAGTAGCTCGTAACCTCGATTTTTATATGGTATTAAAAGATATTTTTGTAGATCGTGAGTCTCAAGTTAGCATTCCAAAGTGTTTTTTACAGCTGCTATCCAAATTTTGTGCTGATTTTGAGTATCTGTACCTGACGCAGAAGTTGTCAGGCTTTCCATCGGGTCGGCAAAATGTATGGCAGCAATTGTATCGGCAGATGGACACCCTACTCACAGATTACCCTCTGACTTCTTTTTTGTGGGAACAACGTTATGCCTATGAAGATATTGAGAATGGCTATGACTATGATTCTTCACCCCGATTGTCCTACGCCAGGGTGACACCGACTCCACAGCAGTATCCTCTGCTTGGCCGGCTCCCGACGCATGCGTATGCTCCTCTGTCGAATTTTGGTTTGACTTGCTATATCAATACCCTCATCAAGTTGTTTGTGACCAGTGACCTGCGTGTGGTGTTACATCCTCAACATCGTTTGTCCTTTCAACCTCATTTGGATAATGTCGAAGATTCGCTGGCTTTGCGGCGTCAGTTTCAACGTCAATTTTTTGCAATCGCACAGCGGGTGACCCAGCACGGCTTGTACGGCAACGAGGTGAATACGCTCCAGCATTTACGTGAGTTTGTCGAGACGGTTGCTGCACTGCAGGGCAAAACCTTTGCAGAAGTTAACCAGTTTGAAGATGCACAGGAGGTGATGACACTCTTTCTAGAGTGGTTGGAAGTTCCCAAGGCTTGGATCGGTTTTGAGCAGCTTGAAGTCAGGTTCAATCGTCGTGCAGAGCGTCGGCTGTATACCGAACAAGAAACCATGCTCCGGCTCGAAGTGACCCACCCTTCGATTCGTGAAAATATCGCCCAAATTTACCGCAAGCTTGACGTGGAATATGGAGAGGATCATCAGCCACGCCCTGAAGATATGGTGCGTTATCGCACGTTGATTAAGCAAGCCCCCCCCCGGTTGCTGGTCCAGCGGGTGGGTTTTCGGGCGGCCGCGCGGGCCCGGGAGGGGAGGGTGAAGCTGGTGAGCACGGTGCAGGTCCAGCGACGTATCTCGTTATATGAGGCTCCAGATGAGATGGTGGATCAGCTTCACCTGGAAGATGCCGTGCGCATGCACGAGTTTCGGGAGGTGGAATATCGCCTTGTAGGAGTTGCGTCTCACCTAGGGGCTTCTGCTGCGACAGGTCACTATGTTGCGTTGACTTGGCCTCAGCAAGAGAAGGGTGCTGCAGCTGCGGTCATCCATGATGATGAGCGGGTAAGCCAAGTTTCGACCACTGCAGAGCGAGAAGGTCCAGCTGCCGAAGGAGGACTCTTGTTGATCTATGAAAGAATCTCTGCAGAGCACTGATGAAGTATTTAACTTGTGAGAAAGGAAGAATATGCGTTTGCACATACCTATGATTCGTATCTTGTGTTGTCTTTGGTCTTATGGTTTATGGAGTAGCTTGACATGGGCTGGAGAGACCAAGCCCAAAGACATTAAAAAGAAGCTCGACCCTAAAGTTGCGGTTGTGAGTGTTAGTGAAGGCCTCGGTGAGGTGGAGTTAGAGCTTAAAAAGTACCTTCAGGGGGAAGGGCGCCATGCTTCCCTCGAACAGGTCGAAGCAAAGCGTGCTGAATTCGAAGTGAAGTGGAAAAAGAAAAGGTCGGTGCAAGCCTACAAAAGACTTGCTGCAGAGGTTCAGCAGGAAAGGGTGCAAACCTTACGTGCCGTAGTGGCCCGTCACCTGGTCTCCAGTTATAAGGGCCATGATTATGAGCCGGAAGAAATGCAACAGCATTTCTGGCGTGGAGTTGAATACTATGCCAATACGGTGGTTCAGCGTATTGTGAGTGGCCTGGCAGCGGCGCAGAATGCTCACTTGGAGCGGCTGGAGCAAGATATTGCTGGCATAGGTGCGGTGCTTAAGGGGCAAAAAGTCGTGCATCGCCCGGACTATTTCTTTAGTGTGGACGTCAATTTTGAAGAGTACAACCTTTCTTACCGTGAGCAGTTTGAACATTTGCAGCAGACGCATCTGTTGTTACAGGCAGACACGAATGCTAAACGTACTGCCAAAGAACGCGAGCGCCGTCGAGTATTTGAAGCCCACTTACAAGAGGGGATGGCCTCGCTGCAGGAAGATGAGCGTTATCTCCGCGAGTATCAGCGCAAGGCTTGGGAGCTTTTTGAAACCGAATGGAACTCTCACCAGCCAAATTGGGCGGAGATTCACCGTCAGTGCTGCCGTCATGTGGAGCAGGTGCGTGAGGAACATGACCGTGCCGTAGCCGCACGCATTCGTGTACTCCGTCGTTTGGGTTACTTTTTCTACCATGATATGCCGAAAGGGGTTTGGATTGGGGTGAAAGGTGGTGGACACTTTGCCAAGAGCTGTGGCAAGGCATCCTTGCGTCACGGGCCACGCGTGGTGGTACAAGGTGCTAAAAAGTGTGCCACGTTGGGGACCCAGTTGGTTGTGGGGGGCGGGACGCTCCTGGGGGGTGCCGTATACCTTGCGGGGAAAGGCTTGTATAAGGTTGGAGAGAGTGTCCTGGAGGTTGCTCCGCAAGTCCCTCAGAAAGTACTCACGTACGGTACGGAGGCTTATCGTGATTTACACCAGGGGGTGCAACAGCGTTATGCAGACCATCAATCGGTTGTCGCGTGGAAAGCACAAATGCTGGAGCGTCTCCAGACCGAGGGGCCAGGGGCATGGGAGAACGCTTCGGTAGATATGAGTGCGTTTGCACACCTTGACCGTGAAGAGCTACAACGTGTTTTTGCTATCCAAATGAAGCGGGTCTTGGGTATGTCTAAGTATCGTTTAGCTCCATGGTCGCGTCTGGTAAGTGAAGCGACGTCTTTGACCAGGTTGCACTTTGAACAATTGCAACAGCAAGCTGCTAAGCGGCGGGTGAGTACGGTGCGCGGCTACGATAAAGCTGTGCAGCAGCAACGCAAGTCTGTGTACCAAGCTTTGGATAGTGTTACAGAAGGGCTTCAGCTGGTCCAATCTCGCTATCAAATCGGGCGCGCGATTCATGCTCAGCTGCAGTCGACTCCGCTGAAGGAGGCTGTCATCGCTGCGAGTGCGCGTGCGCTCTCGCCCCATTTCTATGACCACCATGGTAAATGGCATATCCGTCCTTATCGTGTCAAAGATAGTTCAACCTTGCAAGGTGCTGTGGAATGTAAAAAGGCGTTGGAACAGAGTAAGCGTGTGCAAGCAGAGGAACGTTGTAAGCTACTCGAAAGTTTACAAGCCATTGAAGACAAGGGACACTTAGGGGAGTTGAATGCATATCAACAGCGCTATGTGACTCCCTTTGCTAATTTTCTGTATCTCTTGCAGGCGAGTCCGCCCTTTCAAACCAGCTTGTTGTGGGGCTCTGAATTTGCCGAGCATTATGGGGACCTATTGCGTCATGGCACGGCGAGCTATGCGCAGTGTGAGGCGATCGCGCAACAATTTTTTGCCCGCTGGCGTGGGGAAGAGCCGGAACTGGCCTCTGCAAGCTTCGCGGACTTTCTGCAGTGGTGGAAAGGTCGTTACGGTGATCTGCTGGTGGGAGTGCCTTTAGATGAGATTCAGGAGGCGGCGGGCCGTGAAGTCTTTGTGGAGGTGCAAGAGTCTGCGGAAGTGAAGCAGCAATTTGAGGAGAAGTATACCGCTTTTATGGCGCCTGAGCAGCTCGACTTTGCCAGCTATGAATTTGACTTAGCCTGTGCTTACTGCCCCTCAGGGGATACCTTGCCTTGCCGCTTTGTGCATAAGTCGGACTTTTATGCACCTGGGCGGGTGAGTGTGGAAGATGATGAGGTTCTGCAGCTCCCCGAACTCGGCGAGGATGTGCACCGCCTGTCGAGCTGTGGCCACTGGGTCCACCAAACTTGCTTGCAAGAGCACACCCGCGTAAGCCGTGCTGAAGGGGCTGCCTATACTTGCCCTAAGTGCACGCAACCGATTCCCTATCGGGAGTCGGACGCTGCAGCTTGGCGCACTCACTTTGGCTTTGGCCAGCAGGATGAAGGCCCTGTTCCCCACGAGGGGCGGGGGCGCTTGGGTTTACTGTGGCCGTCGCATTCTGCAGCTGGTGAAGGATAGGGCAACCTTCTCTCCTGTACAATAGAGCTATGTTGGCTTGATGCAGTGAGGGGTTCCGTAATGCAAGTGTGCCATGTTTTGGGTTTGATGTTAGCACTAGGGCTCTTAGGGTTAAATGGCTGCTCCTATGTGCGTCGCACTTGGGGACAGCAGCCGCATGCGGTGTGGGTGGAAGGCTACCTGGTGGTGACCGACCCCGAGCAAACGTTCGTCTTGGATGTGAAGCGGAGTGTGGTGCAAGGGGTTGGCTGGGCAGGTGAGTCCGAAGCCATCCGCCGAGCGGCGAACAGCTTGCATGTGGTTAGACGTTAAAGCGAAACTCCATCACATCTCCGTCGATCACTTGATACTCTTTGCCCTCAATGCGTATGAGCCCTTGCTCCTTCAATTTGGGCTTACTGCCTGCCTTTTCCAGATCTGCAATGGTATAGACTTCGGCACAGATAAAGCCCCGTTCAAAGTCGGAATGAATCACTCCGGCAGCTCCGGGGGCCAGGGTGTTGTGGCGAATGGTCCAGGCGCGGATTTCTTTTTCGCCGGCTGTGAAATATGTCTCCAGTCCGAGGAGCTTGTATCCGGCGCGAATGAGGCGGTGGAGTCCAGGTTCTGTGAGTCCCAAGGCTTCGAGCATTTCCGTCTTTTCTTCCCCTGTAAGGTTAGAGAGTTCGGACTCGATTTTACCCGAAATAAGCACCACTTCGGCATCATCCTTTTGGGCATACTCTTTTACCGCGCGGGTATAGGCGTTGTCTTCTTCACCTGCCGCGAGATCTTCTTCGACGTTGCAAACATACACCACTTTTTTTTGCGTGATCAGGTGCAGGTCGCGGTATGCCAGCCAGACTTCGGAACCTTCTTCGCCATGGGCAGAAATATCAAAGCGCCGGGCGGGCAGGAGCTGTTGCAGGTGCTCGGCGAGTGCCTCCAGCATGGCAAGAATGCTGGGGACCTCTTTTTTGCCTGATTTGGAAAGCTTGCGGTAACGGGTGATCGCACTTTCGACGGTTTCGTTGTCGGCAAAAATCAGCTCGGAGTCGATGATGTCGATATCACGCACCGGGTCGGTGCTACCTTCCACATGGGTGATATCTTCGGAGTCAAAGCAGCGTACCACATGTGCAATCGCCTGGGTGGAGCGGATGTGGCCTAAAAATTTGTTGCCCAGACCTTCTCCCCGCGAAGCACCTTTGACGAGTCCCGCAATATCGACAAACTCCATCGATGCAGGAATCACGGTTTTGGCAATCACGTGTTTGGCAATCCGGTCAAGCCGTGGGTCGGGGACATCGACTCTACCCACATTCGGTTCGATGGTACAGAAGGGGTAGTTTTCGGAAGCTGCCCCAGCCGCTGTAATGGCATTGAAGATAGTTGATTTACCGACATTGGGGAGTCCAACGATCCCACACTTAAATCCCATGTTTAGTTCCTCATATTGACAAATTGTAGGGGCAGGCCCAGTTGCGTTTCTTTGATTTTGGCAATGACCGCTTGGAGGTCATCTATTTTTTTGCCGGTGACCCGAACCTGCTGATCTTGGATCTGGGCTTGCACTTTGAACCCACTTTCCTTGATAAGCTTGGTGATCTTTTTGGCATCGGGCTTGTCGATGCCCGATTTGAGGTTGACGGCTTGCTTGAGGGTGTTACTCGACGCATCGACCGTCGGCTGATAGTCAAGTACCCGGCAATCGAGGCCGCGACGTGCTATTTTGCTCTCTAGGATCTGTGTCAGTGAGCGTAGCTTCATTTCGTCGTCGGCGACGAGGTGAATGGATTGATTTTCCTTGTTGAGCGATATGGAAGATTTGGAGCCACGAAAGTCAAATCGTGTGCCAATTTCCTTGTCGGTTTGATTAACAGCATTATCAACCTCTTGCATATCCACTTCGCAAACAATGTCAAAAGATGGCATAATAACTCCTAGAAACTTAGTTGCTTAAAGAATCGGTGCTGAATTTTGTACAAAGAGAAAAACTCTTAGTCGTGCTTTTGTGCTGCCGTGGAGATACAGAGCGCGACAGGTAGAGTATTCTTTCTTTGATGATATCAATGGGTGCGATCATAAAAATTTGGAGAGCGGTTTTATGGCTCAGAGCGTGCAGTTTCGTGCGAGACCCCATCTTGCAAAACTTTGGTTTACGGAGCATCTTGCAACTCATTGGCGCTGGGCGGTATTCCTACTCTGGAGTGCATTTTTTCCTTTGCAACACATCAAAGCACAAAGTCTATCTGATTTGAGTGAAAAATACAATGTTTGTAGAAGAGCGGCGATCAAAAAGTATAAGTCCAAGGGTCCGGCGCAGGTCAGTGCGGGCTTGAATACCTGTCGGATGATGTATCCGGGGGCTTACCTCTATGTCAAGTGCATGAAAAAGCGGGAAAACTTTAAATCCAATCTTTCGGAAGCCAGTTGTTTGCGTGCTTATGAGCAAACTTTAATGCAGGCGGGGGGAGATCTGCCGTTTTTTTTTATAAAAGACAAACTTATCTTTGGTGGGCTGGGTCTGGTGGAAAAATTTAATGCCAAGGCGATCGTGTCGCAAAGTCATCTGGCCTGTGACTCGCTCAAATCCATGCTTGAGGGGGACAATCCCACGGAATTTACTTTTTTTGGCAATAACCCGCAGATTTTTGCCTCTTATGATCGGCAAAAGTGGTTGCAGAAGACACAGGCCGTGGACAAAAGCCAACTCAACACGGGCGTGGACTTGCAAGGGCTAGGGCGCATTTATGCGAGTTTGACCGACTTGCAGTCGAATTTGTTGTTGCCTCATGGCAGTTGTGCGATGAAAGGCTTGCGTAATGAGCGTGTCCAAGAGATGAAATGGTACTTTTTACAAGATCAGGACGCGGTTATTCCTTATGCTGGTCTTGTCACTTATACGCCAGGTGTGATAAAAAAGATCAATAAGTTAGTGCGGAATGCTGCAAAACGGCTGGCTAAAGCCAACCCTCTCGCGAAACCCAGAAAAATTAGTAGTCGCTCCAAAGGGGTCACTATTTTGGCGGCGCGAACTCCTCCGGCTTGGTCGGCACTTGGGGAACCTAAGGACTTCTGCCGTGATGCGGAAGAAATTGGGTATGTGGTTTTTGTCAATGAAGATGCCGAAACAAGATCGGTCGGTTCTGTCCTTGCGATTAACTTGCCCTTGATGTGCATGGGCTATGAGTCCGCACTCTCTAACTGGCTACAGTAGCCCCCAATTTTTGCTTTCTTCTGAATACACGTGAGTGATCTCACGATAAGTGATGGTTCGATGACTCAGTTTAGCTCGACTCCCCAATTAAAAGATCAGATTTTGCGTGCCGTGCAGATGGAGCAGCTCGTCGGCGAAGAAGTCACCTTACAGAAGCGTGGCAACCGTTTGACGGGACTCTGCCCCTTCCACGATGAGAAGTCTCCGAGCTTTTATATTTTTGATGATCACTATCACTGCTTTGGCTGTGGTGCCCATGGGGATGCGATTTCCTATGTGCAGGCTCAGCAAGGGCTTGGGTTTATCGATGCCTTGAAGTGGCTGGGACGCCGCTTTGGTGTGGATGTCACGGCTTTGGATCGTTCGGAGAAAAAAATAGGCGAGTGGCGCCGCCGTACTCAGCTTGCCAAGTTAATCGTGGACGCACACGACTTTTTTCGTGCCAAGTTGGCCTCAGCCCAGGGAGAGGAAGCACGTGCCTATCTGCGGGAACGTGGCTTATCGGTGGAAGTATGTGAGCGTTTTGGGGTGGGGTATGCGCCTGATCATGCCCGGGAGCTGTACCAATTTTTGTCTGCCCGAGGTGCCTCGGCTGCCGATTTGAGTGAAGTTTCCTTGGTGCAGCAGTACCGCGATTCCTATTTTGATTTTTACCGGCACCGGGTGATGATCCCCATTCGTGATATCCAAGGTCGGATCGTGGCCTTTGGGGGCCGTGCTTTGGGCGGGCAGACGGTCAAATATAAAAACTCGCGCTTTGAAAAGGGGGAGATCCTCTTTGGCATGGACCAAGCGCGGAAGCAGATGCGTACGGCCGGGTTTGCCCTGGTGGTCGAAGGCTATTTTGATGTGATTGCCATGCATCAGGCGGGTTTTTCCCAAACGGTTGCGGTGCAAGGAACCGCGCTGACGCGTAGCCACTTGCGCTCTTTGGCTTCGGCTACGCCACGGGTGGTTTTACTCTTCGATGGAGATAAAGCGGGCGCTGCGGCGGCTTTAAAAGTTGTGGAAGCTTCTTTGGAGGTCGGGGGACTCCAGGTGCAAGTGGTACGGCTGCCCGAGGGGGAAGACCCTGATTCTTATGTACGGAAATATGGCCCCCAAGGCATGTCGCAGCTGTTAGAGCATGCGGTGGACCTCGTGGAA
>JAPPOJ010000007.1 GCA_028817975.1 Zetaproteobacteria bacterium
GTCATGTATTATGTACTTTCCCCCTTATAGGGTTGATTTCGTGGAGTTTACCTTTGTCGGCTGGAAAGCGTCCTCAAGGCTTAAATCTGGGCCTTGCAATGGGAGATTCCTCTCCGGTGGACGTAAAACGCCCCCAAGGCTTGAACCTTGGCTTGGCTGAAGAGCCGGCACCTATGTTGGGATTAGGGCTGGGCCTGGGGCTAGGAAGTGGCAGCTTCGATGAAGAAGAGGAGTATCCAGCGACTCCTGTGGGCTTGAAGAGGCAGTCCAGCCGTGTTGTTTCTGCGGACGGTGCTAAAGTAGAGGTTTTCAACAACTTATTCTTAAATCGACAACTTAGCTTGCATACAGAAGAAGTTCTAGGTAAGGGCGCCTTCGGTATGGCTAAATTAATGAACATTACTCCTCGTGGTGAAACAGTTGTTTCGAGTGACCCCACGATGGGTGTATTAAAGACGTACCTTGATGTGGAAAGTTCTCCTACTCAAGCGGAGAAAGAGTATAGGTACATGAAAGAGCTTTCGGGCCACGATGCTTTCTTGAAGCCCTACTCCATTCTCTTCGACAATGGAGTGTACAGTGTGATGATGGAGCAGGGAGGTAAGTCTTTAAAATCCATCCGTGGAACAGCAGAAGCTGCTGAGTTAGTTCCCCGCGCTAAGCTGATGCTTAAATTTGTACGTGGATTCAAGCATATGCATGAAAAAGGAATTTTTCATGCTGACATTAAGCCAGACAACTTATTGATTGCCAGCGGTGGAGATGTTGTCAAGGTCATTGACTTTGGAGAAGCAGGGTACTTTGGTGATACGGGTACAGCCCAGCGCGGTACGGTTTTCTACCGTGCACCCGAGCAGACTCAAGGTGAAGAGATGACAGATAAATCAGATATCTTTGCGTTGGGTGTGTCTTTCTACTTGTTGAAGCAAGGTGACTATCCGCAACAAGTCTTTGGTGCGAATATCCGTGGCTCGGAAGACTATGCCTTCTATATGCCGGAAGAATATGCCGCAGACTTTTACGCTTCTAAAAGTGTGTTACTTGATGCAACAGCAGATGTTTTGGATCATTTGATTGTGGATGGGATGCTTCACCCAGATCCTCAACAACGCTTGAGTGCGGCTGATCTAGAGCTTAAGCTGCAGTCGATCCTTGCCGCTGCTGTGCAGTAAGCACTGGTGCTTGAGTTACAGCTGGGATGACGACTTAGTTTAGGGTTAGATACCTCTGTCTTAAAAAGGGGGTACTCAAAAACTGCCAGGATTTTTTCCTGGCAGTTTTTTTATTGGATCACAAATGGCTTTGGAGAAGCTTGAGGGGCCTGATGTTGTGCTTTTAAGTCGTAGCCTTTGTAATAGCCTGTTGCTGCAGTTCTTTGATCTGCTCAAAGCAGGGTTCAACGGCATCTAGCATGGCATTGAGTTCTGTACGGGAGAAGGGGGCTTCTTCTGCCGTCCCTTGGATTTCAAGTAATTTCCCTGAATAAGTTGAAACGACATTGAAATCGGTATCTGCACGGCTATCCTCGGAATAATCAAGGTCAACATATACCTGGCCCGCGAGAATCCCTAGTGACATGGCGTGGACCCCGTCTTGAATCGGGTTGCTGTTGATCTTCTTTTTTTGCAGTAAGCGTTTACAAGCGATGGCAAGAGCCACGTAGCCGCCAGAGATGGCTGCTGTGCGGGTTCCCCCATCCGCTCGAATGACATCGCAGTCGAGGTAGATTGTTTTGTCGGGAAATGCCTTAAAATTGAGTACGCCGCGTAGGGAGCGGCTGATCAGCCTTTGGATTTCTTGGGTGCGTCCTGAGGGTGCGGGGCGTTCTCTGCGGGTACGTTGTTCTGTTGACCCCGGTAATAGGGCGTACTCACTCGTAAACCATCCCATCCCAGGGTTTTGTTGCCTGCGCCAATAAGGCACTGAATCTTCTACAGAAATGGTGCAGAGTACTCTCGTTTTGCCGTAGGAGACCAAGACGCTGGCAAGAGCAGCGTCGGTGAAGTCAGGTTCGAATTGAATAGGTCGAGCTTGCGCATAGGTGCGGCCGTCGCGACGAACGGACATAAAAAGTTCCTTTCATAGTTAAGTCAGGTGTTAGATCCTATTGGATGAGTGAAGTTTGCGATTGTAATGAAAAAAGTAGGATAAGTCTAGGCTACGATGGAGGCCGCGCTGCGGTGGTTCTTTTGTAAGAAAGGTTCGTGCAGCTTTGGACTCCTTTCCCAAACATAGTCTCTCGTTGTATCTAGCAAAGGCTATTCTATTTTCCTTTGCATTTTAAATGGAAGGAAGGTAACATATCCGCCACGGCAACTGAGTTTTTGGCATTGCGTGTAGATCCACGCGATAATCTGTAAAGATTATTTTTTGCTGAAATTAGGCTAGAATTACAGTTATCAATCTGAAACTCTTCAGGTTGAGGTAAAACATCGTATCCAATATGGAGAAAATAGTCATGACAAATGAGGCCACCACAGTTGAAGATAAGATTAAGTCTATTGTTGCGAGTCAGCTTGGTGTAGAGCAGTCTGCTGTTGTTGCCGGTGCTAAATTTATAGAGGATTTAGGTGCCGATTCGCTGGACATTGTTGAGTTAGTTATGGCTATGGAAGAAGCTTTTAGTGTCGATATTCCTGATGAAGAGGCCGAAAATATTAAGTCGGTTGAAGATGCTGTGAACTATGTGAAAAAGGTCAAAGACTCTTAAGGGCCTCCATACGGTTTTGCGTATCATCGTGTATAGGTTAAATCTTACCTCTCTAGCGGGGAAAACGTAAATCCCACAGCTTAGGTATTTCTTCATGAATCAATTCTCAAAAGTTGGTATCGTCGCAGACCATGCGGGCTTTGCAGTGGTCAAGGTTGTTTTGAGTGTTCTCGACCGCCTTCAGGTGAAACATATCTACTATGGGGTGCACAACTCGGACCGTTCTGTCGACTATCCTAGTGTTTTTGCTCCACTAGGGCAAGCCTGGGCAGCGGGTGAAGTCGATGGTGGGATTGCGGTTTGTGGAAGTGGAGTCGGAATGTCAATTGTGGCAAACAAATATTCGGGCCTACGTTCCGCGAGTGTGTGGAATGAAACGGTATGTAAGTTAGCTCGTGAGCACAATGACCTTAATCTACTATGTTTGGGGGCGCGTGTGCTCGAACCGTCGGAATTAACACGTATTATCGAGCTTTGGCTGACGACTCCTTTTGAGGGTGGGAGGCATCAGCGTCGAGTAGAATTGATTCACTCTTTGGAAGACCAGTCCTAGAGTGGATTGCTACTCCTTCAGGTAAAGTAGATGTATTTCTTTTGAGGTAATGTTATGGAAAAACCTTGGTTGTGTTTAGAAAAGTCAGACCCGCAAGTTTTTCAGCTTATTGAACAAGAGCTTGTGCGCCAGACTCACGGTATTGAGCTGATTGCCTCGGAGAATTTTGCTTCTTCCCAGGTAATTGCCACAATGGGCAATATTTTAACCAATAAATATGCGGAGGGTCGGCCACAAAAACGCTACTACGGTGGTTGTGAAGTGGTAGATCAAGTGGAACAGCTGGCGATAGACCGTGCTTGCCAGTTGTTTGGTGCTAAGTTTGCTAATGTGCAGCCCCACTCTGGAGCCCAAGCGAATACAGCGGTGTTTGTATCTTTGCTAAAGGCTGGAGATAGCATTCTGGGCCTTGACCTTTCTCATGGAGGGCATTTGACCCATGGCTCGCCGGTAAACTTTTCGGGTTTGAATTACAATGCTCATTTCTATCACCTTAACCCAGAGACAGATCGTCTTGATATGGCTCAGGTGCGTGAACGGGCTTTAGAGGTGCGGCCGAAGTTAATAATTGCAGGGGCAAGTGCTTACTCGCGCACACTCGACTTCGCGGCCTTTCGGCGGATTGCGGACGAAGTGGGGGCATTTCTTATGGTTGATATGGCTCATATTGCTGGGCTTGTCGCAGCTGGGGTGCATCCGAGCCCTCTTCCTTATGCAGATGTTGTGACTACGACGACGCATAAGACTCTGCGTGGTCCTCGCGGAGGGATCATTTTATGGAACCGTGAGGAGCTGAGTGCTGCTTTAAATAAAGGAGTTTTTCCTGGTACGCAAGGTGGCCCCTGTGAACATATCATTGCTGCGAAAGCAGTCTGCTTTGGTGAGGCTCTCATGCCTGACTTTGTGGAATATCAACAGCAAGTGGTCGCGAATGCTTCTGTATTGGCAGCCGAACTGATCAAAAATGGTCTGAAAGTGGTTTCTGGAGGGACCGATAATCACCTTGTTTTGCTTGACTTAAGTGAGACGGAATGTAGTGGTAAACAACTTGAGGAAGCCCTTGGCCGTGTGGAGATTACGGTGAACAAGAATACCGTCCCGCGCGAGAGGCGTAGTCCTTTTGTGACGAGTGGGGTGCGATTGGGGACTCCAGCTGTTACACGCCGGGGGATGCGTGAAGAAGAAATGAAAAAAATTGCGCAGCTGATTGTTTCTGTCTACCAAGAAAGAGATGATGCAAGTGCTCTTGCGCGTATTGCGACCGAAGTTCGAGAACTGATGAAAGATTATCCTCTTTATCCAGATTGGTATGCGAGCTAAATTCAGTGATTGAGATGGTCTTTTATTCATAACGTAGTTCGGTAGGGAAGCAGGTAATCGATGCATTGTGGTCAGTGCCAAAGTGATGATACGAAGGTTTTGGAGAGTCGTCTAAGTACGGACGGGAAGAGTGTTCGCAGGCGGCGTATGTGTCGTCATTGCGGGTATCGTTTTACGACGTATGAAAAAGAGGAAGCTCTAGAAATTCACATTAAGAAGAAAAATGGCCATATCGAGCCTTATTCACGTGAAAAAGCATTACGCTCTATTCAAATTGCGTGTCGTAAACGTAAAATGAAAGTACAAGAAGTCGCCTTTATGCTGCGGCGTATTGAAGTGACTTTGCAAGAACTGGGAGAGCGTATTATTACCTCGCGCCAGTTGGGGGATATGATTATGACAGCACTGAGCGAACTCGATCAGGTTGCATACATCCGCTTTGCCTCTGTC
The DNA here is from genome assembly GCA_028817975.1 of Zetaproteobacteria bacterium. Taxonomy (GTDB): domain Bacteria; phylum Bdellovibrionota_B; class Oligoflexia; order Oligoflexales; family Bog-1112; genus JAPPOJ01. The sequence continues at coordinate 5,034 of JAPPOJ010000007.1, forward strand.
TATAAAGACTTCAAAAATCCTGGTGAGTTTTATGCGGTATTGAAGTCCTTAAATAAACTCGATCATGCCGAAGCAAATTATGCTGGTGGTGGAAGCTCTGTTTTGGAGACAGCCAACTCCCACTCAGCAGCACAGAACTAGGAGTAGCGATGTTCACTGGACTGGTTCAAGTTCTTGGGACAGTGGTGTCTTGTGCTCCTTCTGCTGCAGGGGGGGGAGACTTGCAGCGCTTGTTGGTGCGTGCTCCTGAATTTTGGGGTGCATTAGGTGCTTCTGTGGCTGTAAATGGGTGTTGTTTGACCTTGGTAGAGGCGGTGAAGCCTGATGCTCAGGGGTTTTCTCAGTTAGCGTTTGATGTGGGTGCCGAAACTTTGCGAGTGACCTCTTTGGGCAGCCTTCATCCAGGGGGGGCGGTTAACTTAGAGTCAGCGTTGACCTTAGCGACTCCCTTGGGAGGGCACTTGGTCTCTGGTCATGTGGATGAAGTGGGACGTATTGCTGCAGTTGAAGACCGTGCAGATGGGTGTCGCTTTGTCGCTGTGGAATTACGTCCGGCCGAGCCTGCTTGGCTCATTCCGAAAGGTTCTATTTGTTGTCATGGAGTTAGTCTTACTTTGAACCGCTTGATTGACAAGCCTAAAGAAACGCGGGTTGAGTTTTTGTTGATTCCTACGACTTTGGAAAAAACCAACTTGGGCCAGTTGTGTGTAGGTGACCCGGTCAACATTGAGTATGACCTTGTGGGGAAGTATGCTGTTCGACATAATAGCCTATCGCGGAGTGGTACATGAGTCACTCTTTATTGCGCTATACCATGTTTCAAGATGTCTTCTATCCTGTAGAAGCGGAAGATACTCAAGCAGATCAGTTTGGCTTGCGTCAGATGGTCCATTTTGATTTGGGAGAAGATGCTGAAATCGCCAAACTACCTATCGTGGTATTTGACCTTGAAACCACGGGTCTCGTTGCACGGGTAAACCGTATCATTGAAATTGGTGCGCAAAAAATAGTAGATGGTAAAGTGGTTGCGGAGTTTGAAACATTTGTGGACCCTGAGACACCTTTGCCTGAAGATTGTCAGCGTATTACCGGAATTACTCCTGACATGGTGGCCGGCCAGCCCAAACTAGTGGAAATTTTGCCCCAGTTTTTTTCTTTTATTCAAGGCA
>JAPPOJ010000213.1:0-3081 GCA_028817975.1 Zetaproteobacteria bacterium
CTCTGGTGATGGCGACAGCACCTGCGGGTGGCCCTGCCACAACTATCACAGGGAATTACACCTTTCCTGTCATGCGTGAGATGTGCACGGCAGCGGTGGCCATGTGTGTGAATCAGGGGGTGAAGCATGGTCATTTGCAAAGTCAGTTGTTGCTGAAGAAGGAAGCAGAGCCAGGGCAAGGAGAAAAAGCAGCAACTCCAAGCTATCATCCAGATCGTTTTGAAAGTGTTAGAGGTAGTAGGGCAAAAATAGATAAACAGACGGGTGAAGTTTGGGAAAGAGATATGTTACATAAAGACCATTGGGAGGTTTATAAGAATAAAAAACATTGGGAAAAAGGAAAAAGAGACCGAGCTGTTTGGGACGATGGGAGACTCAAACAAAGGTTTTGAAATAAGGGAAATTGCAATGAAAGTTATAAATGACATAACCAGTAAATATGCAGATAAAGGTGTAAGCCTTAGCTTTAGCATATTAGAAGACGAGCTTGTATTGATTCAAGGGAGCAAAGTCTCTTTAGAGTTTTTGGGAAATCTTTTGCTTACTCTAGCTTCTTCATCGGATGAAAGTAGCGTTCAGCTTTCTCCGCGTGGTGCAGGTAAACACTTTTTTGATGATCAAAGTAAACTAGGACTTTATTTGAATAAAGTTGAGCCAACCTGAGGTGCCAAAGGTGAAGTCAACCGCTGTGACCGTGAGGCCCGTGCTTGCCGTGGGAATTTCTCGGACCTGCAAAGGCAGGTGAATCACAAAATAGAGCGTATCCGTGACCTGCACCGGGAATTGAGGATGGGCTGCGACCGGGAGATAGCTGATGAGCTGATGGCGGAAATCAAAAGCCTCAGTCACGAGGCGCGTGAGATCCAGTCCCGTTACCCCGTCTTAGAAAGTCAGGTCGAACATCTGTCTCATTGCTTTCAAGACTATGTCGAGCAGACCCATGGTCATAAGTCTGCCATGGGAGAAGCCGCCGCAAAACTTACTCAGGAACTGAGCGAAGCCAAAGAGTGTGGGCGTGAGTGTGTGAAGTGGTACTACAAAGCTTTGCTCAAACGACAGGAATATAAGCACAGTACGGAAACCCTGCTCGACAAGCTAGCCAGGTGGGCTGATGTGTTGAGCTTCTGGAATCAGGATCTCAGTTTTATCACGAGTCCCCGCTTTGCGTGTGCTGGGTCGATGGCCCTCTGTGCAGGTAGCGCCCTAGGTGGGGTCACTCTGGTGATGGCGACAGCACCTGCGGGTGGCCCTGCCACAACTATCACAGGGAACTATACCTTTCCTGTCATGCGTGAGATGTGTTCGGCAGCGGTAGCGATGTGTGTGAATCAGGGGGTGAAGCATGGTCATTTGCAAAGTCAGTTGTTGTTGAAGAAGCTGAATCGTAAAGGGGGTGAACAGTCTCAGCCTTATGCTCATTAACGTATCGAAGAATTACTGAAATAGAGCGAGGAAAATGATATGGATGTACCCTCTGCAACATTAAGGGTGATGTTTGACAAGCTGTTAGTTGAGGTAGAACGTAGTGCGATACACTCGCTCGACCATGACTATTATTGGAACATGGGGGCTGAAGAACGAGTGGATATGCAACATCCCGCTTCGCCCACTGTTGGCTCGTTGCAGGATGATTGGGCAGAGCTAACCCGACGGTTGCATGCAAATGAGATGTTTACTCCTGTCGATGTGGAAAGGTTTGGGAATATCCTGATTGCCATTTCTGAAAAAATGAGTAATGGCTAGCCACAAACGAGTGAGTCGCAATGGAGTTCCCTCGTCGGCAAGTCTATGTGAATGCGCCCTACCCGGAAAAAATATCCTGCCTGGATTTCTTCTTGTCCTGCCTGCATTTTGTGCGACGGCAGCGCTTGCGTTTTGTCAATCGCCAAACTTCTTGTAGGCTTAGAGGTGGTGAGCTGGTGCCGCGTTTGTGTGTACCCGACCAGCAACAAGGAGGAATAGACTCAGAAGTTAGGCTGTCACGACAATAGAAAAAAGCTATGCGTGAGAGTGGAATCGCGGAGAACACCTTTTAAACTATCTTTGGCCAGATAAAAAGGCGCTCTCCTGAATGAATTCCATTCCCATCATAACAAGACTTCCTTCCATGACAAAACGTGAATTTAAGGAATGGGGTCGGCTATTGTCTAAATTCTAAAAATCGACATTGTGAAAGGAATTTAGAAGATGGGTAAAGAGTGCCGTTTAGATCTCGATGTGAGCAATATGGACGTGTTTGCCGCCTTGGCGGAACACCTGAATGCCAGTCCAGGGCAAACCGCGTTGGCCTGTGCCGCTCCGGGGATGAGTCACTACCGCATTGGGACCTTGCACCGCGAGCTGACTGCGGAAGATCTGCACGAGTTGGCCAAAAGCCAGCAGAACGTGGCCTTTGTCACCGACCTGGAGGGGGTGCCGGCTAAGCGCGACACCATTTGTGCGGACCCTACCAAGAGTATGCTTGCCGATGGCTACATTCAGCGTAAATCGGTGATCAGCTTTGATCTTAATTTTGTGGATACCTTCGAACAATTTGACCAGCTCGACGCAGAGCACAAGTACCGTCATGCGCAAGTGGCGGCGCACTTTATTTTGGCGGCCTGCAAGCAAAACTGCCTGCCGCTGTGGATGTTGGTGTACAGTGGTCGTGGCCTGCACCTGCACTTTAAGCTGGCCCACCCCTTGCCCGTGGCGTCCGCCGGAGCCTATGCGCGCCAGTACAAGCGCTGGTGCAGTCTGCTCGAAGTGTTGTTACGCCAGCAGTACAAGCTGGACCGGACCTGCCGCAATCCGGCGCGGCTGTTTCGCCTGCCGTGTTCGCGCAATCTCAGTGTCAGTGAGGAAAGCCTGCAAAGTGAGGTGTTGTTCCTCGACCGCCACGCAGATGCGAGTAAGTTCTTTGTGGACGTGGGCACCCACCTGAAGGTGTGGACCAGCGAGCCGTATCCGAAGCTGGACCCGCAGGCGTTTTCCGAGGCGACCAAAAGGCAAGAAGAGGTGTACAAGCGCTTTGACTGTGACGGGCATGGCGTGTGGCAGGTATTGCAAACCGAAGACGGCTGTCGGCGCCGTTGGCTGTGT
>JAPPOJ010000213.1:3091-6184 GCA_028817975.1 Zetaproteobacteria bacterium
GGGCTGGCATCGCACCCCGCAGACGGCTGCCGCCGCCGCTGGCTGTGTGATCCCCTGCGGGTGGAGGCGATGACCCGCGACAAGCGCGGCAGCGCTTGGGGCCGGGCTTTGGTGTTTCACGACGCGGATGGCAACGAAAAACGCTGGAACATGCCGCTGGCGTTGCTGGCGGGAAGTGGCGTGGCCTTGCGGCGACGCCTGCTGAGTATGGGCCTCCACCTGTGTTTGGATGCCGAGGCCCAGGTACCGCTGATGCATTACCTACTGTGGTCACAGCCGGAGCAGCGGGTGGAGCTGGACGTGGCCTAAGGCAAGGATGGTGCGGGGAATAGCCGGCTGGGGGAGTTGTCTATGGCCGGCTACTCCATGAGGTTTGTGTGTGCTGCCATGAAAATGAAGTGTGCCCAAATGCTGGTGGCTTGTTTAACCTCAAGCAAAAATATGCTATATACAGGGGGTTAGCCTCAAGGTGGTAGAAAACGCTTCTTATTCCCCTACAAATGGTAATCCTTTGAATGAAGAAAGTGCTATGTTTGTTGTACTAAGACCGTTCCGTTTGCCCTGTCTGCTGTTGTTGGCTGTGCTGGGTGTCATCAGCCTCCCTGCCCACGCAGGAGTGGCCCCCTCAAAGCCTGTGCCTCCCCCTGCGCCGGAGTACCTGCCTTTTATGCACTATTGTAGCCAGCCGGGACACCCGCCCGAGATCGAACGCACGGTACGGATTATGGTGTATCATTTTTTATTTTTTGGGACAGGACAATTCGTTAACAATAATCGAGCGAGAATCGATTCCCCTCCACTTGCAGGAGTATATCACTTACTTAAACGCAGGGATTATGGGCCTCTGTTAAGTTCCTTACACTATCCTTTCTCTGCAGAACTCTGCCAGCGTACCCAAAACTACTTAGCAGCACCTCAGGAAGAGGAATTGTTGCTTGAAGGAGAAGTCTTTGATTGCACCAAAGGTGGACTTGGCTCGTTATTACCCCTTGCTGAGTTTCAGCAGGTACGTGGGCTACATCTGCGCATCGACCCTACTCTCCATTCATTGGACCTCAGTCCTCTCGCGCACTTAAAAAAGTTACAAGCTTTACGCTTGAGAGTAGCTTTACAGTCTGAACCTCTTAGCGTAAAGATAGATTTGAGTCCTCTGTTGGCCTTGCCTGAGCTACGGATGTTAAAACTCTATGGATGGGAAGTGGATTCTTTGGAGAGCTTGCGTGGCGCTGCCCTTGGGGCGCTCAGTATTGGTCACTTTAGCCCTCAGCCCCGTCTTGGAGCTATCTACAGTATGCCGAACCTGATCGGCTTTTGGCCGAATGGCTGGGCAGCAGATGACAGGGATTATGCACATGTCGCCAACCTCAAGGCCCAGGTCAAAGGTATTCAAGCGCACATCGAACGCAATATGCGCCGTCTTGGGTTAGCCTATCAATGCCGTCACCAAACCGGCGAACCCAATAGCTTTCGTCTGGCGGATGATTCTTACTCTCACCGAGAAGGGCAGCCTCACGTACATGAAATGAGTTCTTGTTTTGGAAATTACTATTGGCACTTAAAGCTTAAACACTTGCCTTTACCCACTCTAAATTATGGTCCCTACTGGAGATAGCCAAGATCTATGCTTTAAAGATTGTTTAATCCGAACACCGCCATAATTTTACCGGTGAATTTATCGTGCACTGTGATCGCATCCAAAAACAAGTTGGCCAACTCTGGAGGAGTAGGGTGGTCCGCAACAAAGTCTTGCAGTAGCTGGAAACGTGCAGCATGTTTTTTTTCAACCCAACCATTCTTCACCGCAGTTTGCATGAGTGGTAGCCCTTTTGCAAAACACTCCTGCACATAGTCCATCCACTTCTGATTCGCCTCTGCGATCACGTCATTAACCTCTCTTGGCTTCAGAGGGTCTGCAGGAGCAGCATCAGCATAATAGGGTGCCCATGAGTCTCCACGCCCGAGATGAATGGCGGAAGGTTTAAAACCAGTTGCATACATAAACAAGGCACAGGGGAGGCAGGACGCTAACTTCGTGGTCTGTTCGCCCACCGCAATTTCATGTACGGCTTTCGCTTCGCTCGGGCTGCCCTCTTCTTCTTTGAGCTTATTATAGATTGCTGTGGTCATCCCATGCACATAACCTGCCACTGTATCTGGGTTATAGGGATGAGAGCTATTTTCACGTGTCAGCTGATCAAAGGGCTGAGTGTGCTGCACCATATCTGCAATCTCTTCCCCGTCGTTCAACATTCCCCAAGGGCGTTGTTCATGGGTATACTGATGCTTACCTGCATATTGATACTGAGATGGAATCCAGCGCTGCCCATAGTGCTCACTCTGAGGAGCAATCACTTGGGCGGTGGCCGTGATACTGGCTCCTTTTCCATCTTTGTGGATACATAGCCCTGTATATGCTCCTTTGCCTTGAACTCCGAGATCTGTATTTGTGGCCACTTCTTCGAGTGCAAGTTCTGCTACGGCAACACAATGTTGATCACCTGTAACCACAGGTTTAGGACGTTGTGGAAAGCTTTCCTCGGACGGATGAAAGCTGCCGGTAATCGCCGCGCCCGGATGCCATGGAGGAGTTTCGGCCATGGTCACCTGCGCCGATAATTCGCGGTCATGATGCTGCAACACTTGATTAAGCTTGTCCACACATCGCTGGAGGTTATTTTTGTCCTCTTCATCTCCTTTCACATCGTGATTGTGGAGATGGTTATAGCTAAACTGCATGGGCTTACCCTGATGCAAGTTGAGATAGCAAAACCCTAGCACTGCAGTGGTGGCAATCAAGTTAGAGTCACGGACGGCATTCTGGTCGATCCCATGATGCTTGGTAGATTTTTCAGAGTCGATTGCAGAATTATCTATAATAGACAACTGTTTACGTAATATCATACGTTTTCCTCTCTATACGGTATGTCTTTTATGCGGGGAGTGGTGAAATACTTGAAAAAAGAGGGATCTTTATCTTCTTTTACAAAAAAAAAATCTATTTTGTAAAGTTTTTTTTAGGTTTAAGACAAGGGAAGATAAAATTTAGAGATTACGATTGGGATGCCACGAAATTAACATTGGCAAAAGTATGTG
>JAPPOJ010000100.1 GCA_028817975.1 Zetaproteobacteria bacterium
ATTCACTAACTCTGTGTCGGGTTTTTAAAGTATAGGGTTAATTTTGATCTTTTTATCTATATATATAAGTACTTAGGTGTACTTTATTGTGGAGTTTGTCAGCAATACCTCTGTCGCAAGGTCCCGTTGCATTTCGCCGATAATATAGACATAACTTTTGTACTAAAGCATGGCCTCTTTTCTGTCGACACCAAGCGCGGGTCTTTTTGTTGAGGATTTGAGATCATGTCCGATGCTCCTGCGTATGATCACCTTACTGTATTGGTGGTCGATGACAATAACTATGCGCGCAAACTGGCGATGTTTGCCCTGCAGAATATTGGTTTTAAGTCGATCATCCTTAAGGAGGGAGTCGATGAGGCCGTAGCTTATTTGAGAGAGCTACAACCCCCTCAACAGGTAGATTTGATTGTCTCGGATTGGAATATGCCGGGCAAAACGGGTTTAGAGCTCTTTAAAATGATTTCTGACAACCAAGATATACCTCAGATCCCTTTTTTAATGTTAACCGGTGTGAATGGGGTGGAATCTATCCAAGATGCCTTTGAACTTGGGATTAAATACTATGTCATCAAACCATTTACGGAAATCAAACTCAAAGAAAAGATAGATCTTATTTTTGCTTCTGCATAAGAGGACAAGACCATGACAAGTTCCCAAAATGACGATACCTTTGAACAGTTGAAACAAAGCTATGTGGAAGATCTGTATGAGGATTTGGATCTCATAGATAACATGTTGATGAAGCTTTCCCATGCTGAGTCACAAAAGGAGAGCTTCTTAGAAGTTAAACGTATGATTCATAATCATAAGGCAAATGCATCTTCCTTTGATTTTCATGTGATCGCAAAGTTTCTCAATCAATTTGAAGATTCGGTTAACTCTAGCGAGACTCTCGACTATGTGGAGATTGAACGTAATTGTACCGCCACGATCGCTGCGGTGCGCGAAGCGCTGCGCATATATCTGGAGGTAGATGTTCTTGACCAATTTGATTTACTGGAGCAGCTGACAGATGAATTTGAGTTGACTCAGGATCTAGGTAAAATCCTGTTGGTGGAAACCTCCAAAATTATTATTCAGCTGCACCGACAGGCCTTGACCAAGATTGGCGTGGGATTGAGCGTGTGTCATGACGGCTACCAAGCTTTAGGAAGAGTGCTACATGAAAACTACCTCGCAGTTGTGGCAAGCCAACAGGTTCCTCAGTTGACGGGGTTGTCTTTGTTTGCAGCAATGGCGGTCGATAGCCGATTCATGGATATGGAAACCATTTTAATGACTTCCGATCGTCAAGAGATAGAGTCTTTCATCATCCAGCCTATGCATATTATCGATAAATCGCCACGCGCAGCCGAGGACTTAGTCACGATTATTCAGGGAATTTTAGCTAAACGAGGTTAGCTTGTTACATTCTCTTTTGCTTGCTTTGACAATCGTTTGGTCGGGGTGTCGACCCGTGCGTCGCAATAAGGCACTGGTACCTGCTTATAGCCCTGAATCGGTGACACAGCCACAGTCCTTATCACCTACACCACTGCGCCGAGAGACATTTACCATTACTCCCACCCGCTTTGGCGCGCACAACTTTTTGTGGCTGCAAGCCTCACAGCCAGAGCCGGGTTTGATTTATATTTTTGAAGTTTGTGGCCATAGTCAGGGCACGAGTTGGTGTTTTAGTAAGGAGTCTTTGCAGGGAAGTGTGCTTATTCCGCCTGTGTTTCGTACAAATAAGCGTGTGACCTTACGTTCTTGTGCACCACGTCAGTTGCTGTCGCAACCGCGGCTATGTTCTCTCGTTGAAGAGCGGGAGTACGTTTATCAAGATCCGGACTACCAACCTCAGATGGCCCAGCTATGGCAGAGTGTTGAAAATATCCAAACCCAAATGTCGCAAAAGATTGTAGGTCTGTATGTTGCACATCAAGAAAAGCTTGACCAAGAGCTTCGGGAATTTAGTCAAACACGCCCTGAAAATTATCCTAGAGTGCACGCCCTTGGGCCTGACTTTGCACCTTTGCTGTATCATATTTATTTATTAAGCCGTGCGCCTGACCTGTTAAGTCAGGAGGAGGCAGAGAATCTTCCTCCAGAAGAAATGGAGGCTGAAGAGTCGGCAACAGTGCAAAAAGATGCAAATACAAGCGATGCTAGTCCAGATCCAGAAGAAGAAAAAATCGACTATGCTGGGTTTGCGGGTCAATACATGAGTATCATCGGTATGATTACGGTATCATTCAGTGCTGTAGGTTTAGCCACTTCGAAGGTCATTGCAAAGTCCGTACAAAAGATCATTGATGAAAATAGTCACACCCTTAAGGAATCTATTTATTCTAAATTGGAAATTGAGCTGCGTTCGAAAGACCTTGAGGTCGGTGATGTCCTTAAGGCCTTTCAAGCGGGACTGGATAAAGTGGAGCAACTGAGCGCAGAACAAACTTTAAAGCTCAAGAAGTATGCGGAGGAACTTACACGTAGTTTATCCCAGGCTACCGAAAAGGCTGCATTGGGTTCTGTCAAAGCACTTGAGCTAGTAGATAGTGCGGAAAGAATGTTGCTTACGTGGAATGATGAGCAGCTGCGCCAGCGCATTTTTCAACCCTTCAACTCGGAATATGCTTTTGAATGGGGAAAAATAGAGCCTCATTTCTTTGAGAATGAGGAGGTTTTTACACGTAGTGTCTTCCGCAGTAGAGATGCGAGTGTCCTTACTTTGAGGTACGACGATAAGAACGGTGTCGCGCCATTTTCTCAGGCACTTAAAGCAGCCAAGCTCTATACGGCTGCACAGGCAGAAAGTTATGATCAATTTCACTCTGCGCTACGTGTGACTGCAGCTGGAGAACTCGCGCGCTTGCAGGAGCAGTCTTCAAATTTTAAGCCTTTGGTTATTAGTCCGATCTCGGGTGAAAAAGTTAACTTAGGCATTATTGGAGACCAAGCTTACCTATTAGATCAGGGCAATTATTATAAACTCCAGCGTTGGATCGAGGTATCTACTGATACACGTAATATTTATCGGGGGGGTAACAGGAAACCCTTGATGAAGCACAATAAAATTTTTGTATTATCAACGAACTCACGACAAGAGTTGATGCGTAAGTATGATGTTGCTAAGCGTAAACTATACGAAGCGGAATCGCGGATGCAGAACTTACCTCTTGCAGAGTATCGCCAGCGTATGGCGGAGGCTGTACAAGAGTTTGAGTTATGGGGAAAAGGTCTGGTGCTGCAAGGAGAATCCGAAGGGCAAAAGGTGTTGATCGAACCTCCTGATATTTGGAAGACCACGGAAAACTGGGATGCTCACCCTTTGAATCAGGGCGAGTCACCTGCTGTTGTGCGCACCCATGATAATCCTATGTTGAATCCTCGTTCTAAAGGTTGGCTTGAATATCTGAGTGATTTACGCAAGTCTGGGCCCGTTGCAGGGGTCATTCTGCAAAGAGCGACGAAAAGAATTGGGACAACAGCAAACTGGTACGCCTTGGCACAAAAACAGTCTTTATCTAGTCAGGTGATGTTGTTGGAGGGTGAGCTACGCAACAAAAGTGGTTTGCAAGACAGTGTTGCCACCGAAGATTTGAGAGCAAAATATATTGCTGAGGGTGCTTTGCGAGGAGTTTATGAGAGCCTGGACACACTTAAATCAGATTTGGATAAGAGTGTGAGCCAAAAAATTTCTCAGGGTAAGGATAGTGGTGCTATTTTAACTTTGGATAAAGGTTTGACAAATAAGCGTCAAGTCCCCTTTCAATATCCTAAAACAAATCAGAAATTTTATATGGGAATGGGAGTGGGTACCGTTCTGATTGGTGCGGGGGCAACGCTCACTCTCTTTGGTGAAGACGCTTACCAGCTGGCCGATTCACCTTCTCATCTCAGTACATTAGAAAAAGAGATTATCCAGCTTCACATCCAAAGGTTGGCAATACTCTTCCGTCTGCTGGAAATCAGCGCACCTTTTCATATTCCGGAATGGTTCTACCTGCTATAAATAAAATCATCGGCGAGGTTTGATTCCTGATAAGCGTGGAAGGTCTTCTTCCTTGATGAAAGCAGATGGGGCTATGTATGGTAATTCGACTATTTTTGGTGTTGTACGGCTTTCTTATTTTAGAGACAGCACTGCCGAGTTCCCGTTTTCGTGAGGATGTACGTGAGGTTTATTGCTCGATTTGCCTTGCCGATGATCACGACAAGGTGGTGGTGTTTCATCCCTGCGAGCATGCTATTTGTCACCAAGATTTTGTCGATTATGTTGCTTATAATCGTCCCACCTGTGTCGCAGTTCGTTGTCCTATGTGCAACAAGAATGCTGAAGGATCAAGGAAATTACAATGGGATGTGGAAGGTGCGCGTTGGCAGTGTGTCTCCGTGCTTGCTCCTACCACCATACCTAATGTCATGGCCTATCTTAAACGTAAACTGCCGCGAGCTTACCTCCGCACGGTGCAGTTTTTTGAGTTACTGTATATCGCAAAGGCGGTGCCCCTCAGCTTTCGAGTCAGGGACAGCTTACAGGCGCATCTCCTTTTTTTAACCAGTATTTTTGCAGGCAAGCTGTTCCTTGAGAATGAGCTTGTCTTAAGGAATCTAGCCGAAGTCGAGGTTTTTTCGGTAGGCGAAGACGAGTAAACGGTGATGGGTTAGTAAGCGCGTGCAAAAAGCGTCCAAGGGGCATTGTCCTGTCCCGTGAAGATGCATTTTCCTACGCGTTTTGCCTCTTCAGTAGGGATACAGCGTGGGGTGACCTTTAAGGAGTCTAAAACATCGGTATAGTCGGAATTATCGGCCGCAAAGCACCCGACAAAACCGGTAATCGGAGCCTGGAAGGCTTCGACAAAGTCTTGCTGAGTATCTACCGTTGTGGCCAGTTTATCACGATAGCTTTGTGCTTGGGTCAGGTAGTTTTCTTGTATTTCGGCCAGCATTCCCGGTAAATTGTCTACAAATGTTTCCACCTGTTGAGACGCTTTTTCTTTGGGGGTTTTGTCACGGCGCGCGAAAAATACGGAGCCTGCTTCCACATCACGTGGTCCCACTTCTACGCGAATAGGCACACCTTTACGGATATACTCCCATGCCTTACCTCCTCCGGACTTTTCTTTACGGTCCACCTTGATACGAATGGCTTCTCCCGCGTAGTATGTACTGCGTACTTTGCGTGCAAGATCCTCGCAGAAACGATCGATTTCCTCTCGGTTGGCTCCAGAACGATAAATAGGCATGACTACGATATGGTAAGGAGCAATACGTGGAGGAATTCGTGCGCCGTCATCATCTCCATGTGTCATTAAGACAGCTCCAATCATGCGGGTACTCACTCCCCAAGAAGTGGTCCATGCATGCTCTTGTTGCCCTTCTGCATTAGAAAACTGAATATCTTGTGCCTTCGAAAAGTTTTGTCCTAAAAAGTGTGAGGTACCACATTGAAGCGCCTTGCCATCTTGCATGACCGCTTCAATCGTATAGGTGGCTTCTGCCCCTGGAAAACGTTCCCCTACCGTTTTGCTGCCTTGAATAACGGGAAGAGCAAGGCAGTTTATCGCAAAGTCGCTATAGATATGGAGCATTTGCGCGGTTTCTTGCTCGGCTTCCTCGCGAGTGGCATGGGCGGTGTGTCCTTCTTGCCAAAGGAATTCGCTCGAACGAAGAAATAAACGCGTCCTCATTTCCCAACGGACGACATTCGCCCATTGATTGATAAGAATGGGGAGGTCTCGATAGGACTGAACCCACTTGGAAAAACTCGCCCCAATGATGGTCTCACTGGTGGGGCGGACTACGAGCGGCTCATCGAGTTCTCCTGCTGGAATCAGACTACCATCCTGACTTTGTTCTAAACGATGATGTGTTACAACAGCACACTCTTTGGCAAATCCATCTACATGTTCGGCCTCTTTTTCGAGAAAACTTTTAGGTATGAATAAAGGAAAGTAAGCGTTTTCATGGCCTGTTTCTTTAAACCGCTGGTCCAAGAGTCGTTGAATAGATTCCCAGATCCCATATCCCCATGGGTGGATCACCATGCAGCCTCGCACAGGGGAGTTCTCCGCGAATTCACCAGCTTTGACAACCTCTTGGTACCAATTAGGGAAATTTTCCGAGCGTGGTGGCGTGATTCCATGATTCTTGTTTTGGGACATGTGAAACCGATATT
>JAPPOJ010000211.1 GCA_028817975.1 Zetaproteobacteria bacterium
TTAGCACGTGCAGAAGCAATCAACTCACGTCCAAACTGAATCAAAAATTAAATCGCCACCACGGGCAAAATAATCCGCAAAAAAATCGCTATCAAGTCACACATCTACGACCTTTGGTTGCAACAACAGGTCGAGTCCGCAGGGCGAAAGCTGCACCGAGACCAAATACAGCAACGGCAAAGCCGAGGGCCACAAGGACAAACACGTGCTTAGCTTTCGGCACCCCAGCAACATGCACCTGAATCACCTGGCCAGGTTGCAAAGTACCTTGGGACTGAATCCCTACATAACTCCCTCGGCTCAACATCGGCGGTAGACCCGCCACAAAACCGTCTGCAGTAAAGGACAGCCCAAACCCAACAGGAGCAGCGATCGTAAGCTCGGGAATCGGCATACGCACCTTCAAAGTCATGGTTTCCACACCAAAACGCCCCACCGGCACCTTAAAGCCAATCCCCATGAGATGGTTCTCTGGTCCCAAGGCTTTTTTAAACACCACCTGACCTTCCGCATCCAAATGGATGTCTTCGGCCTGCATACCTTCTCCAGGCTGAAAATCTACGGTTTCTTGCGGAATCAACAAGGGAATTTCTGCAACCTGCTGCTCTTCACTACCGGTCACCCCAATAAAGTAAGAACCCCATATGAAATGCGAGTCGGCCTGCACAATCAACATATGCTTATTACCCACATCCGCACCATATAACGCATGCCAACAAGTCCAACATGCCGTAAACCACACCATCCAGAATGGACGATACCTGTACCCCTTCAATACCTGCATTCTACTCTCCATCCTTGCTAGCATGCTCCACAAGATAATCATGACGGCGCCTTAAGTCAACATATCGATCGGTCAAAAAAACCTCTCTTTTTTTCCACTCCGTCTGGGTCAAATCACCCTCCGCAGCAGCTTTCTCCTCCGCCAAGTACCTCTGCAAAATCTTTTCACTGGCTTGTTCCAACAACTCCACATCATCAAACGCAGCAGCAGACTCTAACGCACCCCCTTCTCCTAACCAAAAAGGGACCAGAAGGGTCAACAGGAGCAAGCTAGCTACCAAAATCACCAATACAATTTGTGAAAACATCATGCCCGCCTTCTCTTCTCTAGTTCCTGCTGCATCAAAGCCACGAGTTCCTCCCGCGAACGCGTACGCTCCCCCATACTACTGCGACGTCGGCGCCAAAACACAATCCATACCGCCAAGGCCCCCACAACCGCAATCACCGTTGGAATAAACCACGCTAAGAGATGAATACCCTCAACGGGTGGAGAGCGCAAAATCCATAAGCCATAGCGGCTCGTAAAAAAGTCACGAATCTCTGCAGCACTCTTCCCCTGTTCTAACTGTTCCAGTACAGTGGCACGAATCTGTAAAGAAAAGGGCGCATCCGACTGCAGCACACTAAGTCCTGTACATGTGGGACAGCGCAGCTCATCCGAGAGCTGTTGGTAGAGCACTTGCTTCGCACGCGAAAGCTGCTCCACCCGCACCGCCAAACTCGCTTCTGTAGGCGCCGCCTGCACAACCGTACTGACACTCACCCACAGCCCCAACCAAAAAATGCATTGCTTCATGATGAACTCAAGCCTCCGCATAGTCACGGCTACGTCGACCTCTCGAAGGGTCGAACATCGCCACGAGCCCCCCAAGCATCATAAAGACCACACTGATCCAAACAATACGTACCGTGGGATTGATAAAAATCTGTAAGGTCACGGCTTCGGACTCCGAAGGCGTGAACGCTGAAAGCACCACATAAATATCGTGCCAAAAGTGCGAGTGAATCCCAACCTCATGAAAGAGCTGATCCGCAGTGGGGTACTTGGCTCGTGCTGGAATCACCTCTCCCAAAGGACGACCCGACTGAGATGCCGTAATCGCCAAAGGGGCCGTGTATAAAGTCGCATTCTGGACCTGATTGACCTGGACACGTTCAAACTTAAAATCATAGCCATATAGACTGGTTTGATCGCCCGGATTCAGGGTCACTGTTTTATCCACTCCACGAAAATTGCCCAGAAAGCCCAGCACCGCAAAGAGGAGCCCCAAGTGGGCCAAGTAGGCCCCCAAATAGGCTTGATTATAACGTACTAAAGGCATCCATTGAAAACGCACCTGGCGAAAACGTAACCAAAGATCATAGCTGAGGCAAAACATCGCCCAAAAACTTAACTGCACTCCAAGAAGCTGCATCCACAACGCAAAGCCTTGCGAAGCAAAGATTTTCCCTTGAACACTAAACAAAAGTGTCAAAGGCAGGGCAAGAAGTTGCCCCAACCAAATCACTCGTTTCCCCCCGGGAACAATACCCTTGTGATAACGCATCAGGTTGCCGATCGCCACCGCAACAATAAAAGCTAAGCCGATGTAAGGAGCAAAAGCATTAAAGTAAGGGGCCTGAACATGAAAGCGCACCCCGGTGATCGCTTCCGAAGCAATCGGATACATAGTCCCGATAAACACAATTAAAGCGAAAGTCTGCAATAAAAATTGGGTAACAACCAAAGCAGACTCCTTCGAAACCCCCCAAACCTTTTGCGCATCGGCGGGCAAAATAGAAGGAGCACGCAAAGCATAGAGCAACAAAGCCACCACTCCCAACACAGCCAAAAAATAGAGATAATTGGGACCAATGGGAGACTGAGCAAACGAATGAACCGAACTAATGACACCTGAGCGGGTAATAAAGGTGCCAAAAAAGCTAAAAAAGAAGGCCAAAAAAGCCATGATAATACTCAAACGTTTTAAGTGACCTATTTTCGCTTGCACCACCAAAGAGTGAAGCAACGCTGTGGCAAACAGCCACGGCAAAAAAGAGGAGTTTTCCACAGGGTCCCAGGCCCAATACCCAGCCCAACCTAACTCCACATAAGCCCAACGCCCGCCAAGAAAAATTCCTACCGTGAGAAAGGTCCAGCCATACAAGGTCCAGTGACGGATCGTCCGTAACCAACCTTCGGTAATATCACCATAAGCCAAAGCCGCCATCGCGTAACCAAAAGGAATCGCCAAAGCAGTGTACCCCGTAAACAACGAAGGGGGGTGTGCCATCATATACATATTTTGCAACAAGGCGTTCATGCCTAGGCCGTTCTCGGGCAAAGGATACTGAACCACGAAGGGGTCCGAGTAGGTCAAGGCCAGATAAAACATCCATGCTAAGACAGCCTGTAAACTCGCACTCACATAAGGGATAAGGTGTTCATTTTCTTTAGCATAGGTCAGGAGTGCAATCGAGGTGTATACTCCTAACAGCAAAGTCCATAGAAAATGAGACCCCTCCAGAGAACTCCAAAAAGCTGAGATCCGAAAAAACCAAGGCAAATCATCACTGGAGTTTTTATAGACGTAACCAATCGAATAATCATGGTGTACCAACGCCCACCACAGCAACAACGCTGCAGCGAAACAGTACACGGTACTCATCACACAGCTCCAACATGCGGAACGCAGCAAACGACGATGACGCATTCCCGCCGCCACCAAAGAAGCCACCGTCCCATACAGATGACAAATAAAGCACAACGCGAGCAAAAAGTAGCCGTAATCTGCAACCATTATAGAGTTCAAAAGAATTTCCCTCTCCTTAACAAGAGAGTCACCTCACGATGACATAAGTTTTTAGACAATCATAAAAGACCGCGCTCACCATTTTACGACAGGAGGCAAGGAGACAAAGATCGCTTTCGTGTTTCCACCGGTGAGCAAGCCAAAACGCGTTCCCCGGTCATAGACTAAGTTGAACTCGGCATAACGTCCCCGCCAAAAAAGCTGCTGCTCTTTCTCTTCCTCTGTAAACGGCAACCGGCAGCGCTTTTGCAAGATACGCGGGAAAACTTCGACGTAGGCATTCGCAACCGCCTGGACAAAAGGAAAGAGTTGTGCAAAGGAGCCTTCCAGATAGTCAAAGAACACCCCACCTACTCCACGGACTTCTTGGCGATGTTGGATATAAAAATATTCATCACACCACTTGGAGTAGCGAGCGTAGGCTTCCGAATCGAGTAAACCACAAGCATCACGCAACGCTGCATGAAAAGCCTGAGTATCCTCTTCATAGCGAATGCACGGCGTCAAATCCGCGCCGCCCCCAAACCAAAACTTATCTTCTCCGACCTGAATCAGACGCACGTTCATATGTCCAATCGGAGCATGTGGATTCGCCATATGCGTAATCGACGACACCCCACTCGCCATGAAGGACTTCCCAGCATGCTCCGACTCGGTCGTCGGATAGTTATCACCATGGACACAGGAGAAGTTGGCTCCTGCCTTCTCCACGACAGGACCGCGCATCACGGCCATAGTGCCTCCCCCCCCTGCAGGGCGTTGCCACGATTCCCGTTCCTCACGCCCCTCAGGATCAACTTGGGCAAAAGCAGCCATCAGTCTTTCCTGCACGGACCTAAAAAAGTCCTGCGCTTCTGCAACCTGCGAAGACGTCCACAATGTCTCACTCATATACTCTCTCCAACATTTGCCGCGGGTTCATAGATGCCCCGAGACTAGCAAGAAAGCAGCCTCCACACAACTCTTAAGCATGGCCTCAAATCTCATCCTGATGAGAGCTAGTTCTTTTGTTGCATCTTTTTTGCACTTTTTGAGTCATTCTATGGTAGATTGTGCGATAATATATTGACGCGATCATACTATCATGATAATCACAACAGCAGAGAGAGCATAAAAAGGCTATGACACTAAGATCAAATGCAAAACTGACTTCTCAAGTACAAATATATAACGAGAATGGGCACTTCGATTTCAAAAAAATCATCGAACTCACGGGATTCACCCCAAGCAAGTTTGCAAAATGCTCTGGACTCAGTGTCAGCACCATACAAAAAAACCTGTCGACGGCAAAAAACAACCGCCGACATTTTTTAAAGGAGCTTGAATATGTTGTCACCTTACTGGCAGAACTGGCAGACAATGATGAAACCGAAATGAAATTATGGTTTTCACAGCCCAAAATATTCTGGAAAGGGCTTTCCCCCCTTGACCTCATTCAGATGGACCAGATCGAGGTCGTCAAGCTGGAGTTAGAAAGAAAATTACATGGAGAAATATCCTAAGCTCGCCTCGTTTCACACACTTACCCGCGAAATTTTACAAACGGTTGAGCAAAGTTCGCTCAAACACCTTATCTATCAAAGCAACCTCAAGACACTGGCACAGACTCTCGAACCCCAGCTCAGACAGCTCGCCAGCTGTTACCAAGCACAAAACGAGCTTATCCAACCCTTGACAGGTAACTACCACCGCGGAGTGAAAGCTCAGTACCTGAACCATCGTAAAAGCTCGGCAAATAGGCCGCTCGCATACGACGGCTCGATCATTTATCCAGGCAGGTTTCACCTACAGGGTCAGCCTACTTTGTATTTTGCCTCACGAGCAAAGACCGTCATCGACGAACTCAAAATGGAAGATGGCCTGTACCCTCCCACCACACTCATGGAGTTCCACGTGCAGCTCCAACGGGTCCTCCACCTCGACACCGAAGAGAGGATGCGAAGCACGAAAATTTCTCGCGATCTATGCGAGGAGGAATGGAAATATATGAATGATTTGCTTGGAATTCATGCTTACCCACAACTGCTGTCCGATCAGTTTGTCCAACTCGGCTACGAAGGAGTCTTAGTACGCTCCACCCGCAGCCGCTGTGATCTGTGCTTAGTTGTCTTCGTCAACAACCTGCTCAAAGGTTCCAGCATCCGCCTTGTAGGCAATCCAGAGAAGCTCAAGCGTGACAATAAAATTCTTAAACAAAACCAAAAACTGCTAGGTTTCAAATCGGACTAGTGCATCACCCTGGAGAAATTTCCCCCATGATTCTGCTTTTTGTACACGGCTACTCCACCATCCACACGGACAGTTATGGCTATCTGCCTGAAGCACTGGCGGCTCAAAACCCTGCACTGCAAGTGGAGCACATCTATCTTGGTCGCTACATCAGCTTTGCCGATCACGTCCGTCTGGACGACATCTCCCGCGCCTTTGATACCGCACGCAAAGATGTCATCGGAGAGGCAAGCTTTGCCGCCATTACCCACTCGACAGGTGGTCCTGTGGTTCGCAATTGGGCGCGGCTTTTTTTCTCCGGAACCAAAGCCAAAGACATTCCTCTCAGCCATCTCATCATGCTGGCCCCTGCCAACCACGGCTCAACCCTTGCCATCTTGGCGAAGCACGCACTCAAACGATTGGAGTGTTGGATAAACTCCACTCAAATCGGCGAAAAGGTCATCGAATGGCTCAAGCTAGGTAGCCAAGGCTCCTTACAAGTTAACTTAGATTGGCTCCAGCAAAGCCACCAAGGAGCAGGCTATTACCCTTTTGTGTTGACCGGGCAAAAAATCGAGCACGAAGCCCTCAACTATATCGACACCTACCTCTCGGAAGATGGCTCGGATGGAGTCGTGCGTACCAGTTCAGCCAACCTCAACTTCATCTATGCCCAACTCGAACAGCAGGATACACAGCTCAAACTCAGCGCCGCAGGCCTACAGGCTCCCAGGCACACTCCTTTTCTGTTACTGCCTAAAGCCTGCCACGGCGGCAAACGCTATGGTATTATGAAAAGCGTACAGCAGCGCAACGCCCACCAAAAGCCAGTGGTACAACACACTTTAGAATGTCTGGCCGTGGACAGCAGCGAAGGCTATCAACAACTCGCCCATAAGTTCCGCCAACAGACACAGCAAACAGAACTCCAGGAAAAAGCACGCCTGTGTACCATGCTGATATTCCGCATCCAAGACCAGTACGGCAACGACGATTTTGAATTTGAATTACTCCTCCTCGCAGGCGCTAAACAGCAGCCTCACCGGCTTCCCAAAGGCTTCTTCATTGACCGGCAGCGCAACTCAGATACTCCCAACTGCCTCACTTACTATCTGGACTGCAAAAAAATGCGCCGCATCCAAGATCAGCAGCTCAGCATTCGCATTTCCGGGTTTCCCACAGAAGGATTTACCTTTTATCGCCCCGCAACCTTTACCCTCAGCCCAGCGCAACTGGAAACCATCTTCCAACCTCACCAAACCGTCATTTTTGATATTTGTCTCCATCGTTGCATCGATCAAAACACCATGCGCTTCGACCCTCTCCAGGAAGGACGCCGCGCCTTCAATCATAGCCAAGCTAGCGGTACCACCATCCCAGACGAAGGTACTTCAAGATAAACGCACCCGTTGCTCTGGCCGAGACCACAGTAAGTACTGCATCAGCGGTAGCAAGGCGTCTTCTTCCAAACACAGATGTAAACCTTTTTTCAATAAAATACGGCGTAGCATAAAACCATCGCCGCCCAGCAAGGCCATAGGCATCGTCCAACGTTTTTCAACACCATCTGCGTCACAAAAACGCAGCACACGCCCCCACTCTTCATTGTCACCATCACGACTCATGGCTTCCACAACCAAAGAGTCACATAGCCAACGCCTCCTGCAACCATCCTCGGTTTGTAAAATCTGCCAAACACCTTGTGCATCACAATCAAAACGACGATACAGCTCCTCACGCCGCTCGACTGCTGGATGAAAACTACGTGGGTCCACCCGCGGGTACGGTTCTCTGGACCAGACCGCCAAGTGGGTTTCCATATCCTCAAAAAACCCCGCACCTTCGGCATAAGTACATAGAAACATCACTTCCGTTTGCAAATCCTCTGCCGCAATACTTAAATTATGTGAGCAAGGTAGGCGCATCAGCTGAGCTGGACGACAACAGTCACGGCGCAAGAAATAGTTGCCACCAATCGCTATTTCCAACAGCTCGCACCAACGCCTGTAATTGCGTTCATAAGTATCCATAGAGTCAATTTTGAACGGTGTCGAAAGCTTAAAATGAAGGTGCAGTCCACGCCCACTATACACCAGCATCCAGAGTGGAATACGATTCTTTTCCACATACGACAAGATTTGATATGCAGCCACCCGAGCCACCCGATACTTATTGGCTTCATCTAAGTCGGAAAAATCGGCCATCCCCTTTTGAAAATCGAGGTCAAAACTAATTAACGATTTGCGCTGAACGTAACGATCCTGCAACACCCCTTCCTGCCGACCAACCTCTATACAACTTTTTTGCTGCGACACCCCTTCCAAGTCGGTGAGAAACGCAATATTGTGTGGCTCCTGAGCCAAGCGATGCAGATCTTGCGCAGCCACTGCCTGTAAAACCACCACTTCACCATAATTTCTCTGTCCGGGCTGTGCAAAAGCAAGTGCAGTGGCTCCAGGGGAACGCGCAAACTGCTCAGCCAAGCTTTGAAACACATCACGATTCGAAACATCCAAATCCAAACGGCATAGATTTTCCATCTATACATCCTCTCTCAATAGCTTATTTTCCATAGTGTGAGAATAGGGGGGACTCCTTTCCTGAGCATACGATTTGACAAAGGAAAGAAGCCTTGCTGTGATGGGAGTGAAATGATCTGCGGTGAACACCCAGGTATACTGCACAGGGTGAAAGCACAAGGCATTGGCAGATCCCACTCCAACCTCAAACACCTTCAATACTCTAAGATCAACATTCCTTCCTTAGGTGATTTTAGTTTCTATCAGATAGATATATACACCTACATTCCAACACACACAAGATGGCGCTATACGCAACATAAAATACGTCACCCGTCCTAACTTGTGCTTGCAAAAACTTCCCAAAAAATCAAGTTATCCACGGAACAACAGACGCAAACCGTACGCACAAAAAACAGCTAAGTTAGTGAAGAATTTTGCTGAGCACATAAACCAACGAAACAAAATTGACATGTCAGATACAACAAACTAGAATCCCGACGATCATGAAAAACGCATAAAGGAGATCTGATTCATGCATTGCACTACTCGACTCATACAAGCCAGTTTCATCCTCTATTTCGTGCTTCACCTCAACCCTGCATTTGCCGCTAGCTCCTCCACAATCCCCATACCGGAAGAACGCGACATTACCGAACAGATCCCCCCCAGCTCTAGAGAACCCATACCTCGCAGTACTGCACTTGAACGCAAGTTACGCAACACCTACGAAAACAATATTTGCTGCCCGATCTGCATGGATGAAGAAGCCTTCGTCATTGAAGTCGATCCTGAATCGTTACGTTATAACGTCGTCACTGGCACGATTGTCTATCCAAGTTGCAATGGTACTCATCCCCACTGCGGAGGATGTTGGCAAATCTATTGCCAAGACCGTCGCTACCGCCGTATGAGGGGGATGGCCCCATGTTCCACCTGCATGGTCTTTACCCCAAGCATCACCCGGGTACAAGCAGCTACCAAGCAAGGACCTCACGGCGAACGTCTTGCGCACACCATCGTAACTCAAAGCTGCAACCAACCTGGTTCACACCAGGAGCTTATCGACGACAGCAGCGCGGACCGTTTCACCCCGAAACAAAAAATGGTCATTGTAGTTGCCTCTGGGGTGATCGCAGGTGCGACAGGCTACGCACTTGGCAATGTTCTGGACAACTACATGGTACGATTAGAAATCGCAGAGCCAACTTCGATAGCATGGCGCATCATTTGCAGCACCCTAGCTACAATGATGGGCACCTGCCTTTCCGTAGTTGTCCTCTTCTGCGCGGGTTAGCTTTCCTCTCACACCCGCCATGCTCTCCCTACATCTTGACAAATCAAATCTAAACACCTACAATTGCGCAACTATTTCCTCAACAACAGACCTCAGGAGATCTTATCAAATGAAACTTTATGTGTACCTGGTTGCCCTCACTCTGTCTTGGTTAAACATCACTCCGTCTGCATTCTCTGGAGGCATCATTCCTCTGGAACAGGCAGCCACTCCCGTCGATCTAGGTGCAGAGTTCCAAGAACTCCGCTCGACGGATATTACCACCGAAAGATATGATATTGAGTCACAACAACCTCAAGCCAATACCCTCACGATTCAGCCAAATGCCGAAGGCCCCGTTTTACACTTCAACAAGTGGCGTGGTATCCGCAATGGATTATTTATCGTGAGTGGCACCTATTTAGGGAGCTTTCTAAGTGTCCAAATCGCTCGTTGGACATCTAGCAGTATTGCGACTCAAGTCACCGCGAGTCAAATTGGAGCTTACTTGGGCGCCACGATCCCCGTCGTCATGACTTGTGCGGACATCTATGCACACCTTCCGGTGACTCCCACATCTCGCATCATTCCCACAACCAGATAAGCCCCGGCCCATGCGAAGGAGTGACCGTATAAAGGGCCTGACGTACCCTATCTTGCAATAAAATGCTGTTTACCGCGCCCCGCCCGCTGGCGACTGCTTTTTGCATTAAAGCAACCGGAAAAATCAAGCTTGACCCAATCCCCTGCAAAGCACAAGTTCGAAAGTTGCAACTCTTTTCGGGAGTCTGGGGCAGGGGCAACACTCGCCTGTCCTTGCGCATATGAAGTAAAATTCTCGTAATGGCCGACTGTGGCAGCCAAAATCTTACTATAAGCAATCTCAGATTGATCAAACCATTGACCGGTTTCAGGATAGCGCAGCATCACATCTATCTGACTTGGATGCTGCCTGTGTTTTTTCACTCTCCATGGATAAAAACGCCGCTCCTGCAATCCCTGCACTCGCAGCTAAAAATCCACGACGATTAAGATTCTCGTGTTGCTGCTGCGTCATATTAACCTCTTGTTTATGATGATTCATTTTACCGATATTTATTTTCCACCATAAGCAAAAGGCGATTCCACTTCGCCACTAAAACAGAGATCCAAACACACAAATCGGCAGATAAAACGGGATAAATATCTTTTCATAAGTAAACAAACATAGATGGGCAACCGATAGATTCCCCGTCACTGTTTAGAAGAAGTGCATCAAGATGAGTAGACTCAAAAATTTTTCGTTACAAAAAATAAATCGACTCTGGAAAGCCGAACGTACTCACCTGGTCCACCTACTTATCCTTACCGTCTCCGTCGCAATGACAGTGATGAGCTGCTTGTATGACAGCTTCTGGTTCCTCATCGCAGCAATCACCATTGATATTCTCATCGTCGGTATTTTTGTCTCCTTACGCAGAAGAAACCGCAAAATACTACGCCAAATCAATCAAATTAGTAGCAAGCTACGCCGAGAATCCGAAAGAATACTGCGCGCCGATCAAGCCAAAAGTACCTTCATCGCCAATATCAGCCATGAAATCCGCACTCCGATGGACGGTATTCTGAGCTACACACAAATCCTACTCAATTCTCACATAGATACAAAGTTCAAAGGCTACATTCGCCTGATTGAGCAAAATGGTAAAGCACTCCTAAAAATCATGGACGATGTGCTCGACTACTCTAAAATCGAGGGCGGTAAGCTTGAGCTTACCCAAGACCCCCACTCTATCCACCAAATCATGCAAGAAATCTATGAACTCTTTTTACCTGGCAGTGAAAGAAAAAAAATAGCTTTCCATATCCGCATGAGCCAAACGATTCCCGCAAGCTTAATTTTTGATGCCGTACGCCTCCGACAAGTCATCACGAACCTTATTGGCAATGCAATCAAGTACACCGAACACGGAGAGGTCAAAGTCGAAGTCGACTACACTGCGGAAACCCAAAAGCTGTCTTTCACGATTCATGACACACGATCCAAAGTATCCAGAATGTATATCCAGGAGCTTTTTCGCAGCCTGATTCCCCACGAGATACCGAGCGCCGAAGAACACGAGGCCTCAACGTTGGGCTTAAGTATTTCACAAAAGATTGTCCACCGTATGGGAGGAAAGATTGTGTGCCAAAACAGAGATCAACAAGGGTCGACCTTCATGTTTCAAATCAATGCCATGGCAGATAAACTGCAGAAAATCTTGCCAGCTCAACCAGATCCTCCCCCATCAGCATCCATACACTACCATGACCTAAAAATTCTCGTCATTGAAAGCAACCCTATGAGCCAAGAAGTGAGCAAACTCCTCCTCAGCAAACATAAAGTACAGCTAGATATTGTAGGCTCTGAACTCGAAGGCCTCTCGGCAATGAAGTCAAAATCATATGATGGTGTTTTTATCGATATTAAAATGACACACGACAAAGAAGAGCTTATCGAACGTATACATCAGATACACCAGAGGAGACAACCCAGAGTCTTTGCCCTGATCCACTCACAAGACGAAACGACTTGGCAACAAAGTCACACGACCGGAATCAGTGATGTCATCAAAGTCATTTACCAAGACGAACTCACCACTGCACTCGACGAGCTTGTACACGCAGCCTAGGCAATCAAATCAGCGGCTGCTGGCAACATCCGCACGCGAGAGACGAGTCATCAATTGTGCATAGTCTAGACTCTGACTTTGCTCCATCCCACGAACCGATTTAGCAGCAACGTAAATGAGATGATTATGAAACAGAAATGCATAAGGAGCCTCTTCTGCAGTCACGTGCTGAATACGTGCATAGAGCGCTTGCAGCTGCTCAGCGTCACGCGTGGCTTCCACTTCTCCAAAGAGTTTCTCCAAACCAGCATGAATAAATCTGCCACGATTAGGTCCATGAGGAGGAATGCGTTTTTGTGACAACATAGCCTGATAAATTTCAGGCGTTTTAATCCCAACCGACTGCAAAATCCACATTTGTGCACGCCCCTTCTCCAAATCCAGCTTAAACTTTGCCCATTCGGAAGAGCGATGTTGCACCGCGATACCTATCTTACTCAAGTTCGAAGCTATCGTTTGAGCAAAGGCCATACTCATATCTGAATTACTGGTACTCAACTTTAACCCAAAACGCACCCCCTTACTCGGGTCCACAGGGTAACCCGCCTCTTCCAAGAGCTGCTGGGCCTTTTTAACGTCAAAGGCTAACTTTGGGGTATTTGCAGCATAGAAGCGATTTTGAGGAGGCAAAAAAGTATGGGCCACTTCGGCACGACCATCCAAGATGTATTTTAAGATAGCTTCTCGGTCAATCGCCATCGCAATCGCACGCCGCACCAACTTATGCTTTAAAATCGGGTGCTCCATATTAAACCCTACATAGGAAGTCTGAGGCAAATGGGTCACATAAAGCTTCAGATCCGTGTGTTGCTTCTCAATACGTGCATAGCTGTCAAAGGTAAGCATCTCATGCGCCAGATCGATCTCATGCTTGATAAGTTTTGCCAGCATCGTAGAAGAGTCCTTAACCACCCGGATATGCAACTTTGTGACTTGTGCTACGGGGCCAAGACTATACTTCGGGTTTGCCACTAAAGAAAGTCCTAATAGACTTTGCTGCTGTAAGACAAAGGGACCACAGCCCTGCACCTGATCGCGAACACTGACCTGCTTATCCTGTACAAACTTGGGCGGCAGAATACCGACCACAAGGTCATCTGGAAAAAACTCACGGTACTTTTTTAAGACAAAGACCAAACGTGTTGGCGAGACGACACGCACACTTTCTAAATCACGAAATGCCCCCACAAAAGGAGAAGGATTTTTGAGCCCACTTGACTGCCGCAGATAATCATAAGTATGTTTCACCGCCTGCGCATCTACTGGAGTTCCATCCGCAAAGAAAACATTTTCTTTGAGATTCACCAGCAACTCGGTGTCGCTTTTCCATGCCCAATCTTTTGCTAAGTGCCCCACAGGCTGGTGCTGCTGATTATGTCCAATCAAAGCACAGTGCGTCATCTGCGAAAGAATAAAAGAGCCTTCGTCACTCGCAAAACGGGGGTCCACACTACGGGGCATTTTACTCCAACCCAAAGTCAGCGCACTTGCAGACACATGCGCGAAGGGAAATAGTATCCAACAACTCCACCACCCAAGCCACAAAATCTTGACATAACGCATCATACATCCACCTTAGTTAGGAATTCTAAAAATTTTCCGAAGACGTTGGGCAATCACAGGGATAGGGATGTGAATAGGATTCTGCACCGCGTGAGCAAGGGCCCTATACAGAGCATAAAACAGACGATAGATGTGATCAAATATGGGCTTAATCCACCAATACAGTAAAGGGCGGCTCAGCATCGTCCGAAAGCCCTCATACCCAACAGCAATAGCACGCTCTGGCTGTTCAATCTTAAACCTACCCATAAACCCTACATTTAATTGGATATGATAATGAGCCTCCTTAACCTTATCTGCTGCGGCATGATCAACCAAAATATCAAAGCTACGTGAAATCACATCAAACATCCCTCGCGGTGTCATGCGCCCCTGCTCATGCTCCGCCAACGACACCGCAATGGTAAAAGTAGCTCCCAACTGTTCGGCCGCCTGCACGGGGACATTTTCCGTCAAGGCTCCATCAACCAAGACCATCCCTTGATATTCAATAGGCGATAAAATACCTGGAAAACAGCTACTCGCTTGCACCAGAGTCGCCACAGGCCCCTCCGTGAATACAACTTTACGCCCCGAAACCAGGTCCGTACACACAATTGCCAAGGGGATGCGACTGTCTTCTAAGCGTACATCTCCCAGTGCCTCATAGATAACTTTACGTACTCCCCCATTACGCAGCATCCCCAAACTACCCGGAGCAAACGAAGCAAGGCGCCCAAAACTCAAGGAACGCATAATACGCTCAATTTCGTAGCTACTCTTACCAAAAGCGTAGAGTGCACCGACAAAGGCACCCACACTCGTACCCGCAATGGTCGCTATCTTAAACTTATGATCTTCCACACAACGGAGAACTCCTACATGCGCAAGCCCGCGCGCACCCCCACCCCCCAAGGCCAAACCAATCTTATTCGTGAACATATTGCCAATACGTTTCAACTTACTTCACCTTCAAAGCCTATCGTCAACTGGCTCAAGCAGGTTTTCCGTGAGGAGTCGACTCAAGAGCTTTTTCATCAATGAGACGGGATAAATTTTTCAAGAGAGGATAACCCCGGTAGCGCGTCGCAATCTGCGCGAGGTATTGATTCTCGGTTTTACGCCCGAGTCGCACATCACGATGCATGGAGTTTTCGTTCTCAGAAGTTGCACAAATAATCTTAATCAACTCATGATAGGAATCCGACACAGAAAAGCTCACAGGCCAGTCGCCCCACATTTCAGCCCCCAAGCGGTAGGCTTCAAGATGCACCGCCTCGACCTGCTTAATATTTTCGAGCAAATGACCATTGCTCGGAAACATATACGCTGCACATAAGGAGTTCATGATACAGTTGAACAACCACTTTTTGCGCACCTCCACCAGGATATTCTCCTTCCACCCCAAAAAGATCTCCTGATCTTGGCTGAAGATATATTCCTCCATTTCAACAGGCTGCTGACGTGCAGAAAGGGCACTCGAAGACACTAAGTTTCCCCAAAGCACCTGACCCGAAGTCGACTTAAGCCCATAGCATTTAGGATAAACCTCACTCACCCCCGCACGACAAATCCCCATCCGCCATAGATGGTCCGGGTAGGCCTGCACAAACGCCCGTAACAAGGGCTCCACATTTCCGTTCGACAAACAGACAATAGGAATGCCCTTAGGCACTAAAGCAATGACCCGAGAAACAGCATTATTGAGCTGGAACGCTTTGACAGCAACAAAGACGATTTTTAACTGATCCATCAGCGTATAAGGTGCCGTAACCGGGTCTAACTTCGTCTGTCGCCCCCAGCCTTGAAACTGGAAGCTGTCCAGCACGGGTCCTGAGCGTCCCCAAAAAAAAGGACGCAAGCCACATATTTGCAACCTCGCAGCCACGGCGACACCGACAGCTCCATGGCCGACCACTAAACAAGAATAGCGCGCTGGAGCTGCCTGAGCTTTTTTTTCGAACATGAGTTGTTTCCTGCTTTAGGGTTGGGCTACGGCTTCCCATTATACAAGAAAAAAGAAAGGAGAGACATCAAAATGACGCCGCGAAACCACAGCAGGCAGGCACACCTTTGACTCAAGTTTTCAACTGTGCTTCATCCCAATTGTAGGTACGCGGCAACACTTTGGCTTTACGGATCAAGACAGCCTGTTGATTCCGCAAGTACTGCACAATTTTTTGACTTCCCGTATCTGTTTTGAGTCGGTCAATATCCTTTTGAATATCGTTCAGCCGCTCTAAGTTATCTTCTTTCGCATAAATGCGATCCAAAATTTTGTTAAAAGTATTCTTTTCCTCTACCGTGAGTCCGGTTGTATTACTATACCGATGATACTTATGAATCGTCAACGGCTCCGTATCCACAACCACAGAACCGTCGACCTTTTTCTCGACCACAACTCCAGGATTTGTGTACATCCCAGACTTTAACACTAAGTCACCAATATTCGCCATGTCCCTTGCCTCCTATGTTACGCACGCCGTTATAGCCTACGGCACCCTTGCTACGTCAATCACATAGCTTCTAGGCTGATACCCAGAAAGATGCATCAGGTGGGCTAACTCAGCACGAATGTATTGCAGAAAAACCAGAGCTGATTTGTCTGATTTTTTCTCAAAACTTTGAATCTTATCTTGCAAGAGAGTGATTTTCGCTTCGACGCCTTCCGTCTTGTCCACAAGATCCATCAAGTGATTAAAATCTTGACGAATTGCCGGCGACATACCTTTGAGGTAGCCATGACGAAAAGCCGTTTGGACCTCATTCAAATCCTTATTGACATGCAGCTTTTGACGCGAGGCATCCCAGGACATAAGTTCTCCAGGAACCCCCCCAGGACTAAAAATAGGATCTTTGACCCGAAACGACACGACGACAGACCTCATACCCCAGACTATGCCTGTAGATGACCTCCACATTCTACCCAACTTTGTGACGCAAAACACCTACAGGTTTGGGTAGATATGACCTGATACAATATCTTCCTTCTCATGCTTTTTCTCTTGTCCACACGGCAAGCTTGCGTAAAAAGAGGGTTACCGTGGTCTATAACATCTTAATAATAAGGGAATTTATCTCTTTTTAGTTTTTTCCTTTAAAATATAAAAGACTTGTCCGACAACAAAAAGTATTTTGGTTATGGTAAGCTTTAGCGACAGCTAGGGTAGGATGTGATGGCAAAGGTAGTTAATTTACAAAAGTATCGGGCAAAAAAGAAAAAAGCTTGGTCCGAGCGCAACCAGCTTAAGCTCCTCGAACATGTGCGCGAATACCTACACCGCACCATGCCGGTGACTTTCGTCGAAGCAAGCCATGCGTTCCAGCGTCACAAGTTTGCCAGCTATCAACAAAGCTGGGACTATACCGATCTCCGCGAGTCCATCGAAGAAGCGCTCACCCTCTCTGTTTCCGAGGAGCTTTACCAGAAACTGCTGTGCGAAACCTGGTTCGACCCTCACCTCATCAGCCCCCAAGACCTGGTCGAACTTTGCTTACGTGAGTATATTCTTGCAGAAAACTGCTCTTAGTTGAGCAAAGATACCGTCAAGTCAGCAAAATCCTGACGGCCAGGCCCTGTACCAATAAATTTCACCGCCACTCCGGTAAACTCTTGGATCGCCGTGACATAATTTTTCGCAGCCAAAGGCAGGTCTTCAAGAGCACGTACCCCACGAATATCTTCACGCCACCCCCCAAGATAACGATACACAGGGCGGCAGGCTGCAAGCACATCCGGCTGACTCGGAAACTCACTTAGACGGCCATACTTTGGGTGCTGATAGCCAATACAGATCTTAAGCTCATCAATTCCCGACAAGACATCCAGCTTGTTGAGCAAAATACCGTCAAAACCATTCACTTCACTTGCATAACGCATCGCCACCGCATCATACCACCCACAACGACGAGGCCTTCCCGTCGTCGCACCAAATTCAGCCCCCTGCTCCCGTAATATTTGACCCGCATGATCTTGACACTCTGTCGGAAAAGGTCCTTCTCCCACACGGGTGGTATAGGCTTTCGCAATGCCATATACCTTGGAGACTTTACGGGGATCAATCCCCAAGCTCGCCACAGCTCCACCCGCAGTGGGATTGCTCGAAGTCACAAAAGGATACGTGCCGTGATTCATGTCCAGCAAGGTTCCCTGGGCACCTTCCATCAGGAGCTTGACCTGAGCATCCCCACGCAAGTGGGCACGCACCTTCGCTTCGGCGTCACAAATGTAGGGAGAAACCCGACGTGCTGCCTCAAAGAAAGCCTCCCAAGACTCAGGGTTGTCCCGGTAGTGCGCCGCAAAGTCGGCAGACTCCGCACAACGACGTTCGATCCACGCTTCAAGATGCGGCAACTCCATGAGATCCACCGCCGTCAAACCACTGCGACCCGCCTTATCCATATAGGTCGGACCAATACCACGTTTGGTCGTCCCAATGGGCCGCGTTAAACCCGACTCTAAACGCTCATCTAGCCACACATGATAGGGGGTAATGATATGGGCACGCGCAGAAATCCACAGCCTATCGTAAGCAACTTCCGCACAACTGGCCACTTCGGCCAATTCCGCCACTAACCCCACAGGATCGACCACCACTCCGGACAAAATGGCCGCAATACAATGCGGACGCAACACACCACTGGGGAGTTGATGCAAGACGATTTTCTGACCTCCCACAATCAGCGTGTGCCCCGCATTGTTGCCCCCCTGAAAGCGGGCAACAATACCCGCCTGCTCACCCAAAATATCAACCCACTTCCCCTTACCTTCATCTCCCCACTGTGCACCCACTAAGATTTCAATCATGCCCTCTCTCCCTGAGCTATATTTTCGCACCCTGTCAAACGTAAACAACAAAGAGATCACACTGGAGCCGTCCCCTCCAGTGTTCCAAAGAAGCCCCCCAAATCCCACTCCCACATCACCTATACACGCATTGCTCCATCATAAATATGCGCTGCTGAAGAGCACAAACTATGGCATATTAAGCCTGCAAATTGGCCAACGGTAGAAAGGAACTCCATGTACTTAGACGCAATCTCCCCCATCGATGGACGCTATGGCAGACAAACCCAACCCCTCCAAAAGTTTTTCTCCGAGTCTGCACTGATCTGCGCACGGATAGAAGTAGAACTCACTTGGCTTATTTACCTGGCAGAGGTCCAACAGCAAGGCAAACTCTCTCTCCCTTGGAAGCCTTCTGAGCGCGACCTATCCCTGCTCAAGCAAACTCTCTCAGCCCAAGCATTCACGAAGCACACCGCACGGGTGAAGGAAATCGAACAAAAAACGAACCACGATGTCAAAGCCGTGGAGTATTATCTGAGAGAACTTCTTCATGAGCAAGGGGTTTCTGAACCAACCCGCGCCATGGTTCACTTCAGCTGCACTTCAGAAGACATCAACAATCTCGCCTACGGTATTCTTTTATCTCGCTACCATTGCCAAATTTTACTTCCACAATGGCAAACGATCCTCAAAACACTCAAAGAAATGGCACAAAAATATTCCGCCACCGCCATGCTCTCCTGGACTCATGGCCAACCCGCTTCCCCCACCACCATGGGTAAAGAAATGGCCGTCTTTGCCGCCCGACTGAGCCGCATCTGCATCGACATGCAGGGCTTCGAGTTTCCCGGGAAGATGAATGGCGCTGTGGGCAATTTTAACGCCCACCTCATCGCCAGCCCGAACACACCTTGGCCCCAACTCAGCTATGCATTCATCCGCGATAAACTACAGCTACAGCCAAACCCGGTCACCACACAAATCGAAAACCACGATGGCCTCGCCCGCTGGTGCCACCTCCACATTGAGGCTGCCACCGTACTGATCGACCTCGCCCGCGACCTGTGGATGTACATCGCACGGCGCTATTTCCACCTCAAAGTGAACACAGACGAAGTGGGGTCCTCCACCATGCCCCATAAGGTGAATCCCATCGACTTTGAAAATGCAGAGGGTAACTTTGGACTCGCCATCGCACTGGCGCAACACTTTGCGACCAAGCTGCCGATCTCCCGTCTCCAACGTGACCTGAGCGACTCCACCGTACAGCGCTCTCTCGGCTCCATGGCCGCCTACATGCACCTAGGCTGTGGTGCACTCATACGCGGGCTAGATAAAATTACTCCCAACACCGATTTCATGCTGACAGAACTTACCCGCGAACAAGCCGTTTTAGGGGAGGCTGCACAGACCATCATGCGTGCACATGGGATTGACGATGCCTACGAACAATTAAAAGACCTCTCCCGCGGCAAACAACTCGACAAACAGACTTTTCAAGCCTTTGTCAACAGCACACAGGCACTCCGTGACGAAGATCGCGCGCGCCTCACCCGCCTCACCCCCGAAAGCTACCTCGGGTATGCCCGTGAAATCGCCGAACAGGTAGCCTCGACTTAACAAAAGAGCCTTGCAACATACCTAGAAAGATGATACAGGTGGGATGAGTTTCACCCGCTTCATCAGGAGTTATTGCATGAAGACCATCCTCCGCCTGCTCGCCTACTGTACTTTGCTCACATACACCCCTTTCAGCTACGCCACCGACGCCAACCGCAGCTATCAGGTAGGAGTGCTCCAAATTATCGATCACCCCTCTTTGAATGAAGTGTTGAAAGGATTGCGCAGTCACCTCGACAGCTCTCCCCTCAAGCAAAAAGTCGTATTACAAAGCCACAATGCCCAAGGCAACCTAGTCACCAATGCGCAGATCGCCAAAAGTCTGGTACGCAAGAAATACGACGCCCTTATTGGCATTGGTACCCCAAGCGCCCAAGCCTTGCTGGTCAAAAACAAATCCACTCCTGTGCTCTTTAGCCCTATTTCAGACCCAGTAGGTGCCAAGTTAGTCACCTCTTGGACCAAACCTGGAGGCCTCGCTACCGGGACTTCCGATAAAAGCCCTGTGGATAAACAGATCGAGCTGATCTTAGAGATGCAACCCGGCATTCGCAAAATCGGGGTGCTCTACAATGCATCCGAAGACAACTCCCTCACCCTGGTCGCTGCGTTTAAGCAAGCCTGCAAAGAGCGTCAAGTGGCGCCCGCCGAGATGGCCGTGCAAAACTCGACGATGATTTCTGCCGCTGCTTCCGCCCTAGCTGCACAAGGGGCACAGGCTATTTACATCCCCACAGATAATATGCTCGTCAGCGCCATTGAATCCGTCGTCGCTGCGGGCATTCGCCACAAAGTGCCGGTCTATTCCGGTGAAAAAGAAAGCGTCCAACGTGGCTCGGTAGCCTCTCTCGCCACCAACTACCTCCGTCTAGGTCAACTCCTCGGAGCACAGCTGGAACAGATCCTCGTAGCCGGGAAGTCTCCTGCAGAAATCGCCGTAGCCTCGCTCCCTCTCAGCGACTTTCAACTGGTGGTCAATAAAAAAGCCGCGGCTCAAATGGGCATACCCCAAATCCCAGCTTCGATCCTCCAAAGAGCATCTGAAGTATTCAACTAAATGGTCTTTATGCCTTTTTTACCAAGGAATATTTTTATTTCGGCATAGAAACTTAATTGTTAAACGTTATTTCATTTTTTTAGCCTGTGCTACAATAAAAACGTAAGTAACCTTCACAAGGAGTAGCTATGATCACCTATACACCTTGGTTTCGCTTATGTTTATCGCTTGGCATGCTCTTCTGCCATCTCTCGCTTCAGGCCGCAGATCATCCCGACTATGTTCGTATTCGTAAGATCGCCTATGGCGGCAGTGGTTGTCCCCATGGAAGCGTCGGCGAATCCATCTCACAGGACATGCAAGCTTTTACCTTGCTCTTCGACGAGTTTGTCGCCGAAGCCGGCCCTGGCGTTTCTCGCCGCGAAAATCGCAAGAACTGTCAAATCAGTGTTGACCTCGACTTTCCTCCCGGATGGTCTTTTAGCATTGCCACATTCGACTACCGTGGCTACGCCAGTCTCGATCGACGCGTTATCGGAACCCAAGTCTCGTCCTACTACTTCCAAGGCAACCCCCATACAGGGCGGCTGAGTTCCAAACTGTATGGCCCCTACGACGACGACTATCACTTCCATGACGAAATGGAGTTCGACGAAGTCATCTGGTCTCCCTGTGGCGCATCCCGCGCACTCAACATCAACTCCGAGGTACGTGTGCGCTCACGCAATCGTCGTGCCACCGGAGTGATGACTTTAGATTCTATCGATGGCAAGGTCGAACACCGCTATGGCTTGCAATGGAAGCGCTGTCGTACCTAGGTGACGGTCCTCTACTCTTTATTGCTATATGCTGCCAGGACCTGCGTGGATTTAGCTATTTTCGCGATGACTTCATTAAAATAGCACATGGAAAACCATTCATTCCTGGCAACCTCAAAAGTCGGGATACAAAATTTAAAAAAACTAGAGTCTTATTCCAAAAGGCAGAACTAAATTCATCACACCCTACCTCTATGCATGTACCCTAAAAACTAAAAAAAATCCAAAAAAACCCGACATAAGAGCACACCCCTGTGAGAAAGCCAGCGGTTTCAACAGGAAGTACCCAATATGCATATTCGATTCATCAAAAAGTGTGTTTCACCTTTAAGTTTCGAAGGAATATTCCCATGTCCACACCCAAATCTCAACCAAGACTTAAAAGGAGAGCCGTCAAAGACAACTGCTCTCTTTACCTAAAAATCGTAACGACATCTGGGAATGAGATCAAGTTCGATGTTCTCGACTGCTCTATCAAAGCTATAGGAACCAAAACAGCACGCAAAAATATCACCGACCCCTTAGAAATCGATAGTCTCATCACGGAGGGGTTCCTTCACGACCAAGAAAATAAGATCGAGATTCAGCCTGGAAGGCTCGTCGTGAGTCGCCTCGAAGAGCGAGGTGATTACTTCTATGTCGCTTTCGTTTTCGTCGATACCCATGTGCCCATAGATGGCGTCTTAAGTCACTACCTCGTAACTGATTTTGACAATAACAAAAGCGACTACGAGCGCGATATGAATCCAGACAAGTTTAATATTTCCCATTTTATCTCTGCAGAATCTAAAAATATTGATTTGTTTCACCGGGCCAATGATTTCGCCGTTTACTATGAAGCATGGGCAAAAATGGACAAGTTTGCCTATTTTAAACCAAGAAAAAGTTCCAAAGGTGCGCGGGTTACCATCGCACATGAAGGTCAAAGCCAAAATTTTGTGATGATGGGCAGCAACGATTATCTCGGACTTGCCAGTCACCCCGATGTGCTCCAAGCCGCCAAACAAGCTATCGACACCTATGGCCTAGGTGCTACAGGCACCCCACCAACTTCCGGATACAACCAGCTACAGCAGCAGCTCGAAACACGTCTGGCAAATTTGTACGGCAGAGAAGCTGCTGTTGTTTTCCCATCTGGGTTTTTAACCAATAGCGCCACCATTCCATCCTTATGCCGTGAAGGTGACTTAATTATTGCCGACCAGATTTCTCATGCAAGTATGTTTAGCGGTATAGAAACCTCACGTGCTAAATCAATGATATTTCGCCACAATAATATGGAACATCTAGAGTCTATTCTGAGTCAGCATCGTGCAGACTATAATGGATGCCTCATCTTAACCGAGGGGGCTTTCTCCATGGATGGAGATGTCGGAGATTTACCTTCTATTCAAAGCCTATCTAGAAAGTATGCTGCCAGGACCTACGTGGACATGGGGCATTGTATCGGTGTGTTAGGAGAAACAGGTTTAGGTGCTGGAGAACACTTTGGGCTTAAATCACAGATTGATATTTCCATGGGTCTTTTCAGCAAAGCTCTCGGTGTCGTCGGTGGATTCATTGCTTCCGATCGTGCCGTATGCGACTGGGTTAAAGTAATTGGCAAAGGATACTTATTTGCAACCGCCCTTCCCCCCGCAAATTGCGCAGCTATTTTAGCCTCCATCGATCTTATGATGAAAGGGGGCTTGCGAGAGGAGCTACAACATAAGATTAGCTATTTTCGTGACGGCTTAATTAAAATAGGGGCCAAAATCTCCAAAGATCACTGCACTCCCATTATTCCTGTAGTGGTGGGAGACCGGGACAAAATTAATATCATCTACACACACCTTTACCAAAATGGCATCTTTGCACTACCCGTGGTCTACCCCGCTGTAAGTACAAAACTCTCACGCATTCGTTTTTCCGTACGGGTGGATCATTCCCTCGGTGACCTAGATTTTGTATTAAAGACTTTCGCAGAAGCTCTGCAACGTGCAAACTTTTCTTTTGAGAGTTAAGGTTCTACTGTGGAACATTGGATCAAGATGGCCATGTTGTCTCTCTCCCTATTCCTAGGAGTAGAGAGTGTGCCCACTCGGAAGGACAAAACATGGCAAGTCATTCATTCCTGGCAACATCAAGAGTCGGGACGCAAAGTCTTTGAAGCAAAGAGCAATCAGATAGCTCAAACCTGTAAATCTGGGAGCTTTATTAAGTTTCCTATCGTACTATATGCGTCCCAAGTGATCTATCAAAATGAACAGCTGATTCTCAGTTACGGTAATCCAGGGCTTACTTCTGCTAATTTCGTCGCATCAGCACCCACTCTCGACTGTAATCTCATCCAAGCCAACACCACTCTCAGGTGGAAAGTCTACGGCTACAGTGATTACTTTAATCGTATTCCTTGGTATCCTCGAGTCGTTGACTCTTATCCACATACAAAACTATTTGGCGAAAAACTATACGTGGCTGGCTTCTTTGTGCTCTTTTTTCTGGCGTTAGCAATGGCTAGTGTTATGTATAAGACTGAGCACCATTATAAAGTTTTAGGAACTGTCTTGTGTGCAACGTCTTGCGGGCTGTATCTCTTCTTCAACTCGTTACCAGCATATACAGGGCCTTATTTATCACACCTACATTTGAGCCCAGAACTGGCTCACAAACTTTCAGACACTTTCATCAGCCTCGGAGCAACAGGACTCTTTTTGTTTCTCTTCCAAGAAGGAGTATTGCTCAGAAAAGTTTTTTTGTTTCACTGTATTTCTTCACTCATAGGGCTGGCCATTGTAACTCTTAGCTCAGATGGCGATGTAATTCAATTTGGGACTACATTTCAATTTATCCCTATCTTAGTCTCTTTTATGAATATATCCATTACCTGTTTTTTCTATAGCAAACAGTCTAAAAAAAAATCTGATTGGATTTTCTTTGGAGTTTCCACTTTATTTATTGTG
>JAPPOJ010000137.1 GCA_028817975.1 Zetaproteobacteria bacterium
CCCCGCAAGTTGGCTCGACGCAGGTTCGCCCCTTCCAAATTCGTACCCCGCAAGTTGGCCCTATGAAAACTCACCCCCCGTAGGTCTGCACCTGAGAGATTTGCATTCCACACACTGATACCCCGCAAGCTCGCGTCCCGCAGGTTCGCACCCCGTAGGTTTGCGCCCACCAAGCAAACCTCATGCAAGAGATTATTGGTCAGGTTTATACGTGGGAGGTTCGCACCCCATAGGTTCGCACCCATCAAAGTTACAGCCCGGAGGTTTGCACCTTCCAAATTTGCCCCGCGCAGATTCGCATCTGTAAGGGTCGCATTGGTGAAGTCGACACCCTGTAAGTCCGCACCTGTAAGATCCGCACCCACCAGATAAGCCGCCATGAGATGTGCCCCCCGCAGGTCCGCCCAGCTCAAGTTGACACCTCCGAGGTAAGCATGGCCAAAGTCTCGGTATCCAGCATTGTAGAAGGTCTGCACTTGTGTACCCGTCAAGCGAGTACGCACAAACGAGACACTCCTCAGTGGAATTCCAGCAAGGTCCAAATCCATGATTCTCTGTAGATTTGCCCCTTCTATACTGCCACCATGCAGCAACAAGTAGCGGACCTGTTCATTGTCTAGCTGGCAATAAGGAAAGCGCAGCGTCCTGATCTCTAGCCCTTCCAGATTCACTCCCCTCAAGTCAGCCCCTTCAATCGACTGACCTGCGGCTATACGCGCGTCCAACTCTGCGCGTGTCAATCTCTGTCCCATCACACGATCCGGATGCTCTGCCTGTCGAGATTGAGCCGCATCTATCTCTTCCTGGTGACGCTCTTTCCATTCAGGGTCATGCTGCTCCAGATAATCTTGTATGGTGATCCGGTTATGCCACGGAAACGCTTGTCCACACCCGGCCGTTCCCCTTCGGGTTTGACGACGGCCCGTCACCTGCGCTTGTAAATTGCCCTTAAAACGAATCGCACCCTTGTCCGCTGCATTTTGCCCACAGGTCATCGCATCACAGCCATCCTTGTGTTCTGTCAGAATGTAGCAATGAGGACATAGTCCAAACAAGTGCGCCTGCCCACCTAGCACAATTTCACGGATGGTGAGTAGTAAGTTCGCCTGAGCGTCTTCTAGTTGTGCACAAGGAATTTCGCCGTGTGCCGGTTTGCCACAGGCAAAGCAGCTTGTTTTGTCACATTGGGCACAGGTCGCACCGTAGCCTTCTTCCTGGCTATGCAAGGTCAAGCTATCTCCACAGTGGGGGCAAAACTCTGCGCCCACATCTGCGCGTTGAATCAAATCTCGGAGCGTGGCGACATACAGATCCTCGCGCTGATGCCGCCCCAAATAGGCTCCTAGACTCACTAAGGAAACCTGCCCTCCACACTTAGCCTCCCAACATTCTAAAGCCGCCGGGGTGCCCTTATGCACCTCCACATAACTCAGGTGACAGCTTTCACATATCGTATGCTCACAGCTCATCTGCAGGCTCGACCTTTCCGCCTCTTCCTGACACACGATACAATCATGCAGCGTCACAGTCGAGCTACTTGCAACAGCTCCTGCTGTTGCCTGTTGATAGGCCGTACGGAAGGCCTGCACTTGCGCATGCAGTTGCTGCAAAGCAAGATTTTCGGGCTGACGCTGCTGCCATGCACTTAAATCCGCAACCCATTGTTCTGCAGAGGTGACTGCCTGCCCCACAGACGCAAAGCCGCACAGTACCAAGCATGGTAAAAAATTCCTTAACATGTCATATTTCCTTTGAATATATTTATTTTGCGCAATTTACCACCTCAAATATTTTTAGTCAATAAAAAATAACACCGGTGGGCAAGAGCGCACCTGTACCTTTATCCAACCCATCCCGATAGCCTCCCCGGTACAACAACATCCAAGGGTGGGAGAATCGGGTCATGGAAGCACATCAGCATCACATACTTTTCGGTTTCTTGTTTTTTCTCAGTGGGCTGCTGCTGCCTGCTTGTGGGGGAGACCAAAGCTTACAACAGCTGCTCTTTGTCAGCACAGAGGATGAGAGCCGCACCGATGTACTCTTAGAAACCGCACGCCTCGATTACGACACCGAAAACTATGCCAGCGCCGAGGCTAAAACCGCCCAGATTTTACGCTCTGACCCCAAAAATCGTGCGGCGATTCTACTCAAAGGCAACACCGAACTCGCCATGGCGAGCCTGGGGCTACTCGACATCGTCACCCGAATTCTCGACGACGCATCTACCAGCTCCAGCAGTACCGACACCGCCGATACACTCAACACCCTAGGCAATCTAGTACTCAACCTCACCAGCGCCGACTACGCCATGCTCGGCACCAAAACCGATGTCAGTAGCAACAGCATCCTCAGCGGCATCGAGGTCATTGCCCCGAACTACCCCGGGGACTTTATGACTGCAGGTGATCCACGCCATGATTTAGAAGCCTTACGCTTGCTCAACCAAGCCATCAAGACCGTCTGCCCCTTAATCTCTGCCGACGTACTCGCCGTCGACCCGGGCAATAGCCGCTACCAGTGTGATGTCAGTCTCGGCAGCGACTCGGTACAGGCTTCCTTAATCTTTTTCACCGCTCACTTTGTAGAAGCCTTGATCTTCAATGCAGTGTTGCTTTATCAGGAAAGCAGCTCCACCTCCGCCCTCCATCTGCTCGCCGACGGGGCTGAGAAACAATCCAACGTATTCAAACAGATCAGCGCCCTGGAAACCGCAAGTAAGCAGGACCAAACCAGCTTTAGCGCACTCACCGACCTCACCGACGCCATTTCCGAAGTCACCAAGAATGTCCAAGCGATCTTTGACACCACCTCCGGGAGCATGCTAGCCTCCCTGATGCTTGACCTGCGTACTGCCGTCGACGTCATTGGAGCGATAGATGGGGTCCCCTCTGACTTTACTAAGTCACTCACCTCGGCACTGGATCAAATCGAAGAAACCGCCAAAAGCGCGGGCGAAAGCACCAGCGGCCTCAGCGATCAGACCAGTGCATTGAAGCAAAAGCTCTCGGGGCAGATTGTCTCGAAGCTCAACACCCAGATGACCACTTTTTTCTCCAAAGTAGACACCCTCAAGGAAGAAAGCGGCGGCGACCTCTCCACCTGTCAACAAGCTAAGGTCAAGGACATGTGCTCACAGTCCACCTCAATCGTGGCTGATTTTGACAGTATTTCCACTCCAAGTGGTTGTGACACATACACTGCGGCAGACACAGGGGATACAGATGCGGCGACGTGCACAGACTAGCACCGCACGCAACAGGAAAGGACGTCCAAAACACGACTAGGAATGCTGATCATTATCCCCATAAGAACGGCCCGACTTTTTCATGCGTTCGAGGTGCTCTTTATGCTTTACCGAGTGACGTGTCCACGGGGTAAGCTGCAAGCGCTTTTTAGGAATCGGCTCACCCGTGCCTTCACAGTAGCCATAATCCCCGGTCTTGATTTTGCCCAAAGCACGTTCTACCGAGCTAAGCAACTTACGCTCACGGTCTAACAAACGGAAGGTTAAGTTCTGTTCGATCGTGGCGGATGCGAGGTCGACCTCGTCCATCATTTCATTCGCGTCAAGGCGAATACTGCCCTTTTGTACAGCTTCCTTCGCATGCGCCAACAGTTTTGACTTTTCCGACACCAGTCTGTCCCAAAACTCACTCAATTCTTCCTGAGAAAAAATATCGGAGGCGGGGAACTTTTTTACTTGATTATTGTTGTCGGTCATATTCAGAGTCTCCAATTACTAAAAATCACAACGAGTCCGCAATATTCATACCAGAAGCTCGATGAAACGCACAGAACACAAGGTAGCGTTAGATTCTGCACCAAATATTTAACGAGTATCTCATACGAACCTGAAGGATTGGGATCACTCGAAAAAAACATCCGCAGGCTGTATCAAGATAGGCATTTATTTACTCGGATCAAACGCTTTACCTAGTATACCAAACGATCATACGTACCTAGTTCAAAACGAGCTGTACATTGTATATGAAAAAAATGAGGGGTGCAAACATTTTCGTGACCTAAATATCCCCTCAGCTCAACACATTTTCACGGCGGAGCTTACCTTGAAACTTCTGCAGCAGCTTAAGCGCTTCCATCGGCGTGGTGTGGTCGAGATCCACTTCACAAATGCCCGTCAAAGTTTTCGCTAAAGAGGAAGGTGTCTTGGGCAGGTCCCCATTTGGAAAAGTTGGAAACAAAGGTCGCGACATTTGTCGTGGCTGGGCAGGCTGCGGCTCTGCAGGAGATTGAGGCTCCAGTTGCGCTTCAGGTAACGTGAGCTTGTTCCCCGTATTCTTCTGCTGCAAGATCCGTAAAGTTTTACGCGCATCCGCAAGAACCTCTGCAGGTAAGCCGGCTAACTCAGCCACTTCCACCCCGTACGAGCTTTCACTCACCCCAGGGGTAATCCGGTGAGAAAAGCGAATACGACCTTGCTCATTGCGCGACACATGGGCCTTAAGGCACACCGCATCATGCAGTTGGGCCGCGAGGTAAGCCAATTCATGAAAGTGGGTGGCAAACAAGGCCCAACACTTCACCCGAGTCGACAGATGAATGAGCACCGCCGACGCAATGGCTAAACCATCCTCACTCGAAGTACCCCGCCCCAACTCGTCAAGAATCACCAAACTTTGCGCCGTGGCCTCCCGGGCAATCAAGCTAGCTTCAGACATTTCCACCATAAAGGTCGACAAGCCCGAAGCCAGGTCATCCGAAGC
This sequence comes from Zetaproteobacteria bacterium, assembly GCA_028817975.1. Classification (GTDB taxonomy): domain Bacteria; phylum Bdellovibrionota_B; class Oligoflexia; order Oligoflexales; family Bog-1112; genus JAPPOJ01. The sequence goes on from JAPPOJ010000137.1 coordinate 4,728, forward strand.
CCCGACCCGAGTATAAATGCCATCAAAGATAGGCAGCTTGGCCGAACTCGCCGGGACAAAACCCCCAATCTGATGCAGCAACGCACTCAGCGCCACTTGACGCATCAACGTCGACTTCCCCGCCATGTTAGGGCCTGTGATCAACACCTGACGTGCCTTGTCCCCTAGATAGATGTCATTCGCTGTGAAAGCCTGCGCCCCTAATAGTTGTTCAATGACCGGGTGACGCGAGTTCTTGATCTCGACCACTGCCGTCGCACCAAGACAAGTCTGCGGTTGCACATAGTTCCAGCGCTGTGCAAGATAAGCTAGGCTTTGCACCACATCCCATTCCGCCACCAAACGGCTGACCTGCTGCAACTCAGCTACCACCGGCGCAGAGTCCTCCAACAGCTGCTGATAGAGTGCCGCTTCCCGCCAAATCGCCTGATCTTGCGCTTGGCTCAGGCTTTCATCCAGTTCACGCAGTTCTTCCGTGACAAAACGCTCACAATTGACCATCGTTTGGCGACGAATAAAGTGAGCCGGTACCTTATGCAAGTTCGACTTCGTCACCTCCAGCACCAAACCAAAGGTCTTATGCTGTTTAACTTTCAAACTCTGAATCCCGGTCTGCTCGCGCAAGGACTCCAAATAAGTGTTCACCCGACTGTCACCTGCATGGGCAAGCTCATTATATTGATCGAGCTGCACATCCACCCCGGAGCGAAACACTCCATCCCCAGCACCCACCTCAGCGGGCTGGTCCTGCAAGCGCTGACGCAACGCATTGCCGTAGGTATGCACACGTTCGATACAGCGGTGCGCATCCTCAGTCAACTTCTGGGGCAGGTGCTCTTCCAGATGCTGCACTTCACAACAGGCAAGGGCAAGGCGCTTAAGCTCCGCTGGCTTGATCTTACAGCCCGCAAGACGAGTTGCTAAGCGTTCCAAGTCACCGATCTTACCAAGCTGCTTTCGCCGTTCATCAAGCCAAATCTCTCCTTTACCTTTCCACTCCACCACCTGCTGCCGCCGCTGCCGAATCAAGTGCTCTGACTGAAAAGGTTGCAAGATATTTGCCCGCAGATGACGCGCACCAATCGGGGTTTGAGAATTGTCGATCGCATGTAAAAAGCTGCCCACACGTTCCCGTGAACGGCTGGTTTCAAAAATCTCCAGGTCACAGACCACATTTTCCGGCAAACGAAAGGTATCCGGAACGTGCAGAGGTTGAACTTTGAGAAACGCCTTCGTACTCACCCCCAGGCTTGCATAGTAGTCTAAGGTTGCAGCCAACAGGCCTGGGTGGACTTTGTTCCCTAATGCACGCGCGTACTGTTCGCCAAACACTTCATGCAGCAAAGCCATTTGCCCACTCGCATCACGCAACAAGCCCTCTGCCAGTTCTTCAAACAAAACCTGGCCACGGAGACGGGATGCGTCCACCTGCTGCCGCCACTTCGCCAACTCAAAGCGTCGCACCAAAATTTCCCGCGGTCTAGCCGTTTGTAAAGCTGACAGCACCTCCGCAGCTTCCAGGCCACATGCCGAACGAATTTCTCCCGTACTCAAATCACAAAGCAGCAAACTATAGGTCGCGTCTGCTTCCGCTCGGGTAAAGGATGCCAGATAGCACGGTTCTTTACTCACCAGCATTTTCGGATCATCCACCGTTGCCGGGGTATAAATACGTACAATATCCCGCTTGACAAGCCCTTTCGCGTGCTTAGCATCTTCAACCTGCTCCCCGATCGCCACTTTATAACCACAGGACACCAGTTTTTGCCAGTAGCCTGTTGCACTGTGGTGCGGCACCCCACAAAAGGCAATACGCTCGTTATTGCCTTTTTCCCGGCTCGTCAACGCGATTTCTAAGAGGGGAGCAACCAGCTCCGCCTGATCTCCAAAAACTTCATAAAAATCCCCCATCCGAAAAAACAAGATTGCTCCTGCTGCTTTTTCTCTCAACAGCTCAACCTGTTGCATCATCGGAGTTAATTTACTTGTCTTGCTCTCAGACATGGCTGCTTCCTAATATATTTTTAGTTGATGTGTATCTATATTTACGCAAGTACACTGGAAGAATCGCGGCCAGCACTAAATTCTTCCAGTACTGGCTACAGTGGTCGCAAAAATACCTCTAAATGTCAAGGGCCTACTTTTTCTTTTGCTGGGTCACCGCGAGGGTTAAGACGCGCACCGGCCCTGGAGGAAGCGCAACCACATGGCGCAGCAAGCTGCTCCCCGAAGTCAACACATCATCCACCACCAGGTGACAGACCCCTGGTTGTTGCGCGCGCTGTTGCAGCTGCTGGACCAAACTTCCCCGACACGAGCCACGCTGCAACTGCTGTGCTTGCTTTGAAAACAACGCTTGATAAGAAAAGGAAGGCACCGTTTTCGCCTGCACAAGACGGGTATCCAAAACCGCAGCCAGATAGCCTGCCATCTGACCTGCTAAGTCCACACGCATGCGCACTTTGGAATAGAGGCTTGATTCCACTGCCGAGACTGCTCCTAACGCCGGTAGACTTTGGACGCAGGGGCTTTGCACCAAGGCACGTAAAAGGTAGTGCAAGACCACACCCGAACCGCCCGCTTTTACATCTAAAATTAACTTGCGCACCTGAGGGTTGAAGGCGAACACCGCATCTACGTAGGGCAACACCCTTCCCTCCCACCGCAGCATCGCAGCACAACGGGGACACACGCTTGGTTTATCCCGCATGGAGGGCAAGGCACACTGACATGCTAGACAATAGAACACAAAAGGCCTAACCCCAATCATATTCGAGCAAGATCAATAGAGCCATGCCTACCCGATAGAGAGCAAACCAGACAAAGTTAATGCGTTGGATGTATTGCAAGAAGAAGCGGATCGCTGCCAAACCTGTGAGTGCTGAGACCAAGACCCCCCACACAAAAGTCGGGTCGGTAAAGTACAGCATCATCTCACGATACTGCAGCAGACTGGCACCCAACATCGCCGGAGTCCCTAAAAGAAAAGAAAAGCGGGCTGCACTTTCACGATCAAAGCCACACCCACGTGCACAGGTCAAGGTAGCGCCACTGCGCGACACCCCAGGAATCAGTGCCATGGCCTGAGCGACTCCGATCCACCACCCCGAGGCAAGCGTCATATCCGCCATGGTTTTACACGCTGGCGCCTTGCGGTCGACCCACCACATCAGCACCCCTACTCCTGCCAAGGGAAAGGCCACGACCCATGGGTGATGCAAGTGCTGCTCAATAAAGTCTTTAAGCCCTAGCCCCAACACTGCAGCCGGAAACGACCCCACAACCAGGGCCAAGAACAACGTGCGACTGCGCTGCCGCACCTGCTGCGGCTGAGCTGAACGCATTCCCCACAAAAGTCCCCACCAGTCGGTAAAAAAATAACTCACCACTGCCAGCAAGGTGCCGAAATGCAAGGCTGTATTAAAGGCCAAAGGGAGTGGCTGTCCACTCATCAGCCAAGAGGCAATCACTAGATGCCCCGAGCTTGAAATCGGCAGAAACTCCGCAATTCCCTGAATCACCCCTAGCAGAATCACCCACTGCAAAGGCATCGCAGCATCTACCACCACGCACTCCTTCCCCTCTGGCTCCACGAACTCGCCACCTCAAGAGAAATCACGAATGATACGAGATCACAACGCAATTTTTTCTTTGATGAGACGCAACAACCCTGGAATATCTTTCTCGGGCAAAGAACCAGCATGCTTGTAGACAAGCGCCCCAGTCTTATCAAACACCGCCAAGACATTTTCGTCATCTTCAAAGCCCCAGCTATCCACCAGCTTACGTTTTGCATCTTTCACATACAAGGTACGTGGATAATCACGTTGCTTTTTTTTGATTGCACGCGCAATCAAAAAATCTGGGATCATCGAGGCTTTCATATTCACCACCGCAACCGAGCTAAAGGTATCCGCAGCAAAGCGTTCCGCTTTAATGGCTTCTGTAGCCTTATTATTAGCTTCTTTCTTGCCTGGAGAAGAGTAAACCAGGAGATGCACCTTACCTTTGAGTTCATGAGAAGACCACGCGCTACCATCTACGCGCCCCCCCGCCTGCTCACTGAGCTCCAACACAGGAGGGACCTGGCCCAGTTCAGCTTTGGCGAACAACACCGAGGTTGTACCTGTCCATACCCATACCAAGCAACAAACCACACGCAACAACTGCTTACTCATCATGAAAAACTCCTTGTCAGGCAAAGTACATAATATCCCATACACTTACGCAAAGACAGCCAAAAGGTCAAGCCAGCTACGGAAAGAAATTTGGGTGGCTTATCACACCTCAAATCGCAGGCGAGGAGCTGTCCTTGCCACAGTAAGGCCAAGCTAAAAACAGAAGGGCACGTGGCTTGTTTTGTTTTTTTAAAATTGATTTTTTGAGATGGTGGGGATAAGAGAATTCGAATCTCTGACCTCTACGATGTCAACGTAGCGCTCTAACCAACTGAGCTATATCCCCAAAGTCCAACCGAGCGGTTGTGGAGCAAATATAGCAAATCCAGCTCACGTGTCAACCATAAATGCAAAAAATATCGCCTAACCGATGCCATGCCCAACTCTGTAACGGTCAGAGTGGACAAGAAAACTCGACCCCACAGGCTTTTTCTGCTAGATTGTCCCTCACAGAACAACTCGACAGGACGGAGCACGGCTTTGACCCCACAGCAACCTTCTCACCCTTTACATGATCGCATCACTGCACTAGGGTTTTTGGGTATCTTACTTTACGGCAACCTCTGGTTCCTCACCGATTTAGCCGGAACCACAGAACACTGGCAAGCCCTTCTTGACATCCTCGCAGGGGGCGGGTTTTTGTGTTTACTTGTCGGAATCTTCACCAAATTGCTGCACTGGATAGCCTGCAAATACGATCGGTAAAGCTTATGACCCAACCTACCCTGCTTTCAAATCTGTCCATAGATATCTCTTACAAGGATGGCTCCTTGCTGCTAGAGTGCACGCCAGCCCGATCCAAAGAAGAACTAGCGAACCTTGCACCACGGCTGCACCACGAAATGGTGGTCGACTCACGCATCCGCAGGCTAAGATTAGCAGGAATGCACTATCGCAACCTCATCCTCAATTTACAGGCCGAACAAGTGCCCTTTCAAGATCACGCCCGTGACTACCAGAACTGCCCCACCTCCCTGCAAACCCCTATCACCCCAAGACCACACCAGTCTGCAGCACTGCAAAAGTGGGGTGAAGCACAAGGGAAGGGCATTGTCGTCCTCCCAACAGGGGCAGGGAAGACGGTACTCGCTGTGTTAGCCATGGCCAAAGTTCAACGCAGCACTTTAATTGTGGTTCCCACCATTGACCTCATGAACCAATGGTACGAAGTTTTACAGTCTTTTTTTCAAGTGGAGGTCGGGCGTCTTGGCGGAGGAGAGCGCGAAATCAAGGACTTCACCGTGTCGACCTATGATTCTGCCGCACGTTGCAGTGATCTGCTCGGAGCAAAGTTTGGCTTTCTCGTCATCGATGAGTGTCATCACCTTCCAGCCCCTCACTACCAAACGATTGCTCAAAACTGCATCGCCCCGTTTCGCCTAGGACTAACGGCAACTTTGGAACGCGCAGATGGTGGGGAAGCTCTCATTGCTGAACTTCTCGGCGAGGTGGTCTATCGCGGTGAAATTCACAAAATGACCGCCTCAGTACTCGCTCCTTACGACGTCATCACCATCCCTGTCGAACTCACCCCTACAGAGAGAGAGGAATATACCGCGGCACGCGAGCGCTATCTGACATTTGTACGCACAAAACGTATTCGTATGTCGGCACCCGGTGGGTGGAACCAATTTCTCTTTCAAACGAGCCTCACCGCCACGGGCCGTGAGGCGTTCCGCGCCTATCGCACTCAAAAGAAACTCGCTCAAGCAGCTTCGGCAAAACTAGAGAAGTTATGGGACCTCCTTGTCGAACATGCCAACGATGCCACGATTATCTTTACCGAAGATAACACCATGGCCTATAAGATAGCCCGCACCATGTGCCTCGCTGCACTGACCCACCGCACCAAGGCTAAAGAACGCAAGCAGCTCCTCGAACTTTTTCGCGCAGGAACCCTCAAAACACTCGTAACCTCGAAAGTACTAAATGAAGGGGTCGACGTCCCCACAGCCAGAGTCGGCATCGTGGTTTCCGGCAACGCCACCGTACGTGAACATGTTCAAAGACTCGGACGTATTCTCCGCCACAGCCCTGGTAAAAGGGCAGTCATGTACGAGCTGATCGCCGCAGATACCAACGAACAAGACGTGAACCAACGCAGAAGGCAACATAATGCTTACGAAAGACCTACTCAAATATAAAAAACGGAAAGGGGTCTTATACCCCGAGACCTTGGACCCCTCCTGCTCTCACACGCACGCTGCCGTGAGCGGCTTCGTCGACACCCTCAAACGCTGCCAAGGTCACTCCCAAGAAGAGGTCCTGCACCTTCTCGACGAAAGTGCAGCTGGAGAGCAAATCCACTGGAGCGGCTTACGCAAAATTGCATTAGATAAAATCAAATGGTCTAATCCAGATCCCGAATATTATCAACAGCGTATTCAAACCGTCTTGGCGGCCCAAAAGCTACGCTGCGAACAATTACTCAACAGTTTACACGCGTACCAAGAGCTGTTCGCTGCAGAACGTTCTCAAAGCTACGCCACCATCAGCACAGAACTCTATCAAGACCTGCCACAAAACTGCCAAGCACTCGAAGTTCCCCAAATGTCCGTAGAGGCATGGATTCTGCTGTATAACTTTTCACAAGTTCAATCTCTCCTCCTACGTGCAGAAAAAGGTAACATTCAGTTCGAAAAAATGTCCACCTCCGAAGCCAGGAGATTCATTCGAGTACTCAAGTTCCACCGCCTGCTCGCCGAGTGGGGCGCCGGCGACACCTCCGAGAGTCTGCACGCCGAAATCACCGGACCCAATGCCATCACGGGCTCCGCACAGTCTTACGGCCTCCAATTTGCCAAACTGTTGACTGCACTCAAGTCTTTTACCCACTGGGAAGCCGTCTTTACCCTCAAACTTACCCCCAAAGGCACCCCATTACAGCTCCAACTGTCGGATAAGAGTCCGATTGGCAAGACCACCCCATCCTTTACCCAGCACCTTCCCGAAGAACACTTAAACGCCCTAGCCGATCAAAAAGGCAACTTGCCCACGTTCCAAAGTTGCGAGACCGTACTCACACTCAGTGGAGAAAAAACAGCCGTCCCTGATTTTAAGTGCCAAGCCGAAACGCCTCACCCCACGTACGTCGAGATCTTCCACCGCTGGCACCGCTCACAGTTGTGCGAGAGACTCACAGACTTAGAGAAGTCATCCCAACACTACCCTTTCAGACTTCTCCTCGGCGTGGACCGTAGCATTCTTAGCCACCCAGAGACGCGCCAGGCCTTAGAAAAAAGTGCTTACTTCCAAGCCTATGGCTTTTTATTCCGCGATTTTCCAAGTACCAAAATCATCCAGAACTCTTTGCACAAAGCACTGCAGTCAGATGTTCCCCAAGACCCGGAATAAATGGAACCAGTAAACTTCCATGACCGGCGAATTATTCATGGATTAGGATTTCCCACAACAAAGTTTGACCATCCTCAAACTAGGGTGCTACATTGACCTTGAATAAACGAAGAAGGATAAGGGTATGGCGAAGGTATCATCTGACCCGGCCAAAGTCGGGAGGACCAGGGCTATCAAAAAAGTGATCAAAAGCAGTAATTCCGCAAAGACCGAGGACATCACCGCGATGGCTCCAACACAGTCTGAAACCCCTAAGCGTCGTAAAGATGACCACCCCAACCACGGCCAAGAGAATACCCAAAAGATCTCTGCCGAATCTAGGAGTAGTCAGAAAAGTGTACAATCTCAAAGCCCTAAGTCCAAAGTCATTGCGTTCTTGGCCACCCTCGAAAGAGCACGCGGCAGTAAGTTACTGATCTGCATCAAAGGTTATCCCGACCCCGACAATATCGCCTCAGCCCTCGCTCTCGAATGGCTCGCACAGCAGCATGACATTGTGACCAAAATTATTTACTTTGACCAAATTTCCCATCATGAAAACCGCGCCTTGGTCAAAAAACTCGACTTAGAGCTGGAAGAATACAACTCTGATCTTGACCTCAATGAGTACGACTACTATGCGATTAACGACTCACAGAGCACCGACTTACCCATTCAAATTCCGAACAGTTGCCAACTGCTGGTATTTGTCGACCACCACAAACCCCTAGGTACTGTAGAGGGGGAGTTCGTCGATATCCGCGAGACCGTCGGTTCGACTTCGGCAATCTACGCCGAGTACATTCAAAACTCTGGGCTTGAGTTTCTCGCCGACAACAATATCCAGACCAAAATTGCTACAGCACTGATGCACGGTATTCGCTCCGATACAGACGACTACGTCAACGCTACGGCCGCCGACTATCGCGCCAGCCAATTCATTGCCCCGCTTATCGACAAAGACCTCCTCTCGCTCATCTCTCGTCAAGCTATTTCAGCAAAGACCATGGACCTGACCCAAGTAGCTTTACAACACAAGGATATTTGTGAAACGTATCTATTTTCCGGGGTCGGCTACGTCCGTGAAGAGGACCGAGATGGTATTGGACAGTGTGCAGACTACCTCCTGCACCGCGAGGGTATCGAAACGGTTGTGGTCTACGGTATCGTCGGCAATAGCTTTATTGACGGCTCTTTACGGACCAAGTCACACACCCTCGATCCTGACAAATGGTTAAAGGATATCTTCGGCCGCAATGAAGAAGGGCGTTGGTATGGCGGCGGGCGCAAAGACAAGGGGGGCTTTCAGATTCCCTTAGGGGTATTCACCAAGTGCTCAGATCGTGAGCTGCTTTGGATTCTGATCAAAAAAACCATCGACGAACTGTTTTACACTAAAATTGGGGTCGATTCACAGTCCGCACGAGACTCCGACCTCTCCAGTGGAAAAGTTTAGTCAGTTTCTCCTTTTTCTCCCCCTGCAAACACAAAAAATCGTTGACACAACTCAAATTTAACGCTAGGTATCAGTGTATGGTAACCGGTGCACTCCCGTATATCGCACCACCAATGGCTAGAAGGATCTTTTTATGCGTACCCCCCCTGCTTTTTTCAGCGTTATGCTCATGTTCACCTCATGGAGCATCTCTCAACATGCCGCAGCACGCCAAACTGCAACTCAGCCCGTATTGCCACTGACCCAACAGCTGCAACGCGAACATCTTAAAAATATCGGTTCCTCAGTGGGCTATGGCATCGCCCTTCCCGCTGCATTTGTCACCCTGTGGTCGACTTATTTTGACGTACTCCCCACAGACGCGCAAAACCCACTGCCCATCTCAGGTCCGCGTGAGGAAGAGAAAGCAGAAAAAGAAAAAGAAAAAGAAAAAGAAAAAGAAAAAGAAAAAGAAAAAGAAAAAGAAAAAGAAAAAGAAAAAGAAAAAGAATCCAAGACAACTAAGCAAACCGAACCGACGATCCACTTACCTAAAGACGTGTTCAAGATCGGTTCGGAACAGTTTCTAAAGTTTCCAAAGGGGTGGTGGAAGCAGTCCGGAAAAGTACTACAGCATAACCTACTTTTCTATACCGCATTTATGACCACCTTTACCAGTGCGCGTAAGGTTGGACAAGAGAGCTTTGCCAAAGTACTCAAGCCCCTCCTCTCAGGAGAACAACCTGATGCCCAACAAGCAATCGACAAGTTTGCAGGATTAGAACGCACCCTCGCCACTCGCCAGCTCCCCGACACTTTAGCACACAAGCTGCACAAGGCACTCCTATCTGCATACAAAGGTCTTAAAGGGAGTAAGTTTGCAAAAAAAGAGGCTTTAGATCAGGCAAAAAGTAAAATCGACACGGCAGTAGCGGCTTTCCATAGGAAAGCCAAGGACATCCCAGCTGTGCAAGCTTCCCAGGATACAGCATCTCTATCTCCTGAAATCACGGAGATGATGCAAGGCTTAGCCACATCCCAACAAGGTTTTTCTACCAAAATTACGAAGGACTCCTCCGCCGCCATGGCCGAGATTCGTGCCTTCGCCACACGCACAGGCAGGCCAGTGGTCAACTTGCTCTTTCACCGTATCGATAGCATTGCCAGCTTTTTTGGTCAGAGTGCAGAGACAGCCAAGGACGCCAAAAAAGGCATCTTACTCAACAAACTTGCCGAGAACAATCAAGGTAATCCCAACCCCATCTTCGTGGTACGCAACCACAATAGACTCTTGAGTGGCAAAAACAAAGAGATGCACAAGTCTATTCTCAGTGAGTTGTTGCAGGCTACAGAGGGTAGCAGCATCGAGTTCCCTTTCTTAGGTTATACCCACACCTTTGACAACCTTGCTGTCATTCTCCTCGCCGACTAGGCTTTGGACAAACAAGACCGTCCTCCCCCGGCTGCACTTCCCGGTTGATCCTACGCCCGTTATCGACTACTTATAGACTTTTAGGGTCGTATCGCTTTAGCCACAGAGGGGATCTTCGGTGCACATTCTCCATATTGACACTGGAAAAACATGGCGGGGAGGGCAAAATCAGGTTCGCACGCTACTCCACACTCTCCAAGACGATCCTGACATTCACAATACTTTAGCCTTACCCCAGCAAACCCAGTATCGCTATCCAGCTATCGCTCCAGCATCCGTCCCAGTGCTCCCATGGGCGAATACAGGGTGGCGCTCACTGTACAGCGCATACCGACTCTATACTTTCTGTACACAACAAAACATAGACCTCATCCATGCCCACTCTGGGGGCGCGCACACACTGGCAGCACTCATGTCCACGTTGGGCTGCAGGATTCCAATTATCGTCCACCGTCGTGTACCTGTACTCCCCCACAGCTCCCCTTTGAGTCGCCACAAGTACTTCCGCCACCAAATAAAGCAGTATATCACGGTATCACACGCCATTGCCCAGGTGCTTCGATCTTATGGCATTCCACCAGATCACATTCAGACCATTTACTCCAGCCTCACCCCGAGAAACACCAACCCCACTGCAGAGAACAAGCCTGATTATAAATCTAAGCTCGCGGTAAAATACCAAGTCCCCGACTCACAAAAGTTTTTCGGAACTTGCGCAGCTTTAGTCCATGACAAAGGTATCGACACCGCGTTACATGCCTTTGCCAAACTACGCAATCAAGTGGGGCAAGGCCAACTCTTCATTGCCGGAGACGGCCCGCTGAAAGTCGAGCTAATGCGGCTGGCTCAAACACTAGGCATACGTGACTGTACGCATTTCATGGGACATATTCGCGATACCGCCGGCTTCTTTGCAGCTCTCGATATCCTACTGTTTCCCTCCCGAGTCGAAGGGTTAGGGTCCACACTTCTTGAAGCAGGTTATGGCCGAACTCTAGTACTCGCCTCCAATGTAGGCGGCATCCCAGAAATTATTGAGCACGAACGCACGGGGTTTTTACTCCCTCCTCAAGATGTTGATGCTTGGGCAGCGAAGATAAACTGGGCACAACACACCGACCTTGGGCAAACAACACAACAACAAGCATTGTTCCAGCTGGTACAAACTAAGTTTTCTGCCACTCACATGACACGACGAACCGTTCAGCTCTACCAGCAGGTCCTCCAAACCACAGCGAATGCCATCCCCCATCCGAACACATAGCATCCGCTACGGGTTCCAACAGTGAGGGCCCGAAAGAAAGTCACACCCCATACGCCCCCACATCCACATCATCTTTACCGACCCTCATTTTTCCCCGTGTCAATAAAAACCATGCGAGCCATTGCATTGACACACTCCGCTCTTCCTACAGCAAAGAGGTCCCGTTCGATTTTCTTCCTCCTCCCCATCCAAAATGAGCAGAACTATTTTAAACATCCAGGTTTCAGCAGTGGAGAAAAAACAACCGAACATATCATTCCTACCCACAACGGCTTGGCATAGCTTTTGAATAATCTGCCACAGGAGGTATTGCGCATGGCTGACGACGAGAAAGCTGAAGAAAAAGCCGAAGATTCCGCCCCTACTAAAGAGGGCGGAGGCAAGAAGAAATTAATCCTCATCATTGTAGCGGCGCTTGTCGTACTAGGTGGTGGGGGAGCAGCAGCCTTTTTAATGCTGGGTTCAGGCTCCTCTTCTGCGCCTACTGAAGAAATCCAAGAACCTGCAGCTACCGAAGCCCCTGAAGAAGCCGAAATGACCGAAGAAGAAAAGCTAGCCGCTCTCGAAGGAAAAACCAAAAAAGAGCGAGCTGAAGTGATGAATCCAGAAGAAAAAAAAGCTGAAGAAGCGGGCGACGAATCGGAAGAAGACGACGAAGAGGAGTCGGTAAGTGAGGAAGGTAAAACCAACTTCGGCACGACCACAACACTCAAACCTTTTCATATCAATCTCGGCAATCCACTTGAAAATAGATTTTTACGTCTAGAAATTGCAATCGAGTATCGCCAAGGAGAAGCCCAACGTAACGAGATCGAAGCGCGTAAACCTCAGCTCCGTGATGCCATTCTCAGCGTTGCCAGCCGCAAAACCAGAGAGTTTCTGCTAGGGCCCGACGGAAAAGATCAACTGCGCTTAGAAATACTAAATCGTATCAACCAGTTTATGGATAAGAAAGTCGACGCAGTCTATATCACCGACTTTCTCATCGAATAGTAAACCACAAGGGAGAACACCATGAGCGAAGAAGAATCCGGAGGTCTCGGCGCAGAAGACTTTGGCTTAGGGGCGGATTTTGACCAGGCTCTTGCCGAAGCTGCCGGAGAAGAGGGCAGTAACGACGGAGGTGAGGCGGGTCCTAGTGGTGGGCGCATGGCACGCACGGACTTCTCCAAACTGAAAATGATCCTCGACGTGCCACTTAAGGTCTCTGTTGAACTCGGCAGGACTAAAATGTTAGTCAACGATCTCTTACAACTCGGACAAGGCTCCGTCATCGAGCTGGATAAAATAGCCGGTGAACCCATGGAAATTATCGTCAACGACAAGCTCGTCGCCATGGGTGAAGTGGTTGTGGTAAACGAAAAATTTGGCGTACGACTCACGGACGTGGTTTCTCAGTTTGGACTCGGCGATCTCGGGAAAGGCGGAGAAAATGAATAATCTCATCAAAATCTCAAGCATGTTACTCTGGCTAGTATATAACCCGATTCCAGTCTATGCCCAAAAAGGCACAAAAGTACAAAAAACCGCACCATGAGCGAAGAAGAATCCGGAGGTCTCGGCGCAGAAGACTTTGGCTTAGGGGCGGATTTTGACCAGGCTCTTGCCGAAGCTGCCGGAGAAGAGGGCAGTAACGACGGAGGTGAGGCGGGTCCTAGTGGTGGGCGCATGGCACGCACGGACTTCTCCAAACTGAAAATGATCCTCGACGTGCCACTTAAGGTCTCTGTTGAACTCGGCAGGACTAAAATGTTAGTCAACGATCTCTTACAACTCGGACAAGGCTCCGTCATCGAGCTGGATAAAATAGCCGGTGAACCCATGGAAATTATCGTCAACGACAAGCTCGTCGCCATGGGTGAAGTGGTTGTGGTAAACGAAAAATTTGGCGTACGACTCACGGACGTGGTTTCTCAGTTTGGACTCGGCGATCTCGGGAAAGGCGGAGAAAATGAATAATCTCATCAAAATCTCAAGCATGTTACTCTGGCTAGTATATAACCCGATTCCAGTCTATGCCCAAAAAGGCACAAAAGTACAAAAAACCGCACCTGCACAAGCAGCTTTTTTTGAACACGCCAATGCAGAGGTGGGCGATGAGCTTAGTCTCATTAAGTTTAAGTTTTCCAAGAAGCCAGTATTCCCCGAGCTTAAACTTGTCGATAAAGATCATTTTTTACAAGTGGAGTTACCTGGAGTCGTGGTCAAAGACCCAGGAGTCTTTATCGACCTTCAACACCCAGAGATCCCAAAGGCCATTTTTTTCCAGACAGGGACCACAGATGCACTGCTCCGCTTATTTACCAAGCAAGCTACTGCCGATATCTACAAGCGCGCAAGCGTCGACCTCTTTCATGACAATCTCGTAGTAACTTTAAAGCCAACCAAGTTGGCCACGCCCAAGCCCGAGGCAGCCCAAGCAGCCACGACCTTGTCCAAACCATCTGCAAACACTGCACCTCCATCTCCTCCCGAAACCAAGGCCACAGAAGAGGACAACACAACAAGTGAGTTTCCATTAGATACCAAACTCCGTATGATCGCCTGGATTTCTCTAGCGCTGTTCGCTTTGATGATTATCACCCTGACCTTCCGTCGCATCTGGTTAGGACAAGGAAATCAAGGCTTAACGGCTGGCTCCCCTGGGCTAAAGATCCTCCAATCAATTGCCCTGGCCCCCAAGTATCGTCTTAGTCTTGTGCAGGTAGGGAAAAGCAAATATCTTTTCTCCATCGGCCCAGAAGGGGTACAAATGGTGGGACAACCGGATCAGCCAGCCCCTCTGTTAGCGCCACTCAAACCCGTTGCACCCCCAAGTCAACCTCAACATCTGGGCTTTAAGGACAGGTCAACGTCTCCCGAGACGTCCTTTACCAAACAACTCGCCTCTTCTTTGTCAGCAAGTAAAGCGGCGCCTCCATCCAAACCACCTAAACAGGTCAAGAGTAACACTCTAACTCCCGCTAGAAGCGGCGCTGCAGACACCAAAAATATTCAAGTCAAAATAGACGATGAGGGAGTACACCCGGCAACAACACATAAACGTACTGCTGGTTCCCAGACTGTCGCCCGAGCCAAGAATAAAGCTACTGAAGACGTGACCCGCTTGATACGGGAAAAACTCAAATCATTACCAAAGATTTAAGCTATGGTTATTTACAAACGCTCCAGTTGGACAAAGCTATGTACAGCCATAGCAATCTTTACACTTCTACTTGTGACACATGAGGTGTGCTTTGCAGAAGTCAAAATTCCGACACTCTCCCTTAATCTCGGAGAAACAGACGGCCCAGATGGTGTCGTTCCGGCTCTCAAAATCGTCGGCCTTATCACGATTCTCTCTGTTGCTCCAGCTATTTTGCTGATGATGACCTCCTTTACCCGAATACTCATTGTTTTAAGTTTTGTACGGCAAGCTTTGGGAACTCAAACCATGCCCCCCAATCAAGTTCTGATTGGGCTATCTCTTTTTCTCACTATTTTTACCATGGGCCCCATTTGGGATGTGATCGACAAAAATGCCTTTCAGCCTTACATTCAAAAGCAGATTGGCGAAGAAGCTGCCATTGAAAAATTTATTGTCCCCGTTCGCAGCTTTATGTTTAAAGAAACGCGCTCAGAAGATCTTGCACTTTTTTTTCAAGTTTCCGGCATGCAACAGCCACAAATCAAGCAAGACATTCCACTATCGGTGCTTATGCCAGCCTTTATGATCAGTGAACTCAAAACCGCTTTTCAAATCGGCTTTCTGATTTATATCCCTTTTTTAGTGATCGACATGGTGATTTCCTCAATCCTTATGGCCATGGGAATGATGATGCTCCCCCCAACAGTGGTATCTCTACCTTTCAAACTCGTGCTGTTTGTTCTCGTAGATGGGTGGTCCCTCATTATTTCTTCCGTCATGAAAAGCTTTCACTCTTTCTAGGAGCAACCACGATGAACGAGCAAACCGTAATTGATATTGGTACTCAGGCAGCCATCATGTCGATGAAAGTCGCCGCACCAGCCCTACTCACCATTATGGTAACCGGTTTCATCGTCTCTCTTTTTCAAGCCGCGACCCAAGTAAATGAGCAAACCTTATCCTTCATTCCAAAGATTATCGCCATGAGTGTTGCTCTTTTTATTACAGGGCCATGGATACTTCAGACAATGTTAAAATTCACCACCGATATATTTGCATATATCCCTAAAATTACAGAGTGACATGCCTTTTTCCCTCGATATACAACAGATTTTTATTTTTGTACTGATTCTGATCCGTATTATGGGAATCCTCTTTGCACTGCCTTTTTTTGGCGATTCCTACGTACCACTTCATGTACGTCTGCTTTTTAGCGTTGCACTGACCTTCTTCTTTACCACGCATACGCATACCGCACACGTTACCGCTGTCGAGAGTAGTAAGTTTCTTCTCATTGTGGTCGGTGTCTTCAAAGAGCTTTTGATCGGTCTAGCTATTGGCTTTCTGGCCAAAATTACCTTTGAGGGGGTGATTATGGCAGCAAATTTAGTCTCATATCAAATGGGCTTTGGCACGGCCAACCTGTTAATGCCAGGCAGTGACACTCAACTCAATGCTTTTACAGCTTTACATCGGATGGTTACCCTTTTCTTTTTCCTTTCATTAAGCTTGCATTTTATGTTCATTCAGGCACTTGCAGATACATTTAAGTATATTCCCTTACAAGGGCTGAGCATACACGGACTTTTCGGTAGCAACATTGTATCTTTTTCGGCTCACATTTTCACCATCGCCATACAACTCTCCGCTCCCATATTAGTCGCTCTTTTATTAACCATGACAGCATTGGGGCTGATCTCCAAATCCGTGCCACAGCTTAACATTTTCACCATCAGCTTTCCTGCAAGCTTCTTTGTAGGGCTTTCGGTCTATGTATTGATGAGTAGCTTTCTGCCAGGGTGGATGAAAGCACATTTTACGCGTTCAGGTCATGAACTTCTAGCTTCTATTCACGCTCTCGCACCGTAAAGGCTTCAACCATGGCAGAAGAATCTCCCGACGGGCAAGACAAAACCGAAGACCCCTCCGAAGAGCGCCTACACTCTTACCGCGAAAAGGGTGAAATCGCGGTTTCCAAAGAATTGACAACCTGCCTCTCCTTGCTTGCAGTCATTGTACTGATAAGCTACTTTTTCCTAACACTAACCCAACAAATCATCCGCATGACTCGGATTAGCTTTGAATCCATCACCGATTTACGTATTTCGGCTTCTAATATAGGTGCTATCTTTAAGTTTTACGGATGGAACTACCTTACAGCATCTATACCCTATATCGCTGCCTCTGCTGTGGTCTCACTGGTGGTTACGTTAGGCCAAACACAGCTTAACTTTTCATGGCAACGCCTCTCCCCACAATGGTCACGGCTCAATCCAATCTCAGGGCTACAAAGACTCGTCTCGATGAACATGTATTTCGAACTCACAAAATCCATCTTAAAAATGCTCATCATTTCTATTCTGACCGGACTTCTGCTTTACTCTTCAACCAATCATTTTCCAGGTCTCATGTACCTCCCCATTCGAGATGTTTGGGGCTTCTGGTCTGCTAAGTCTTGGGAACTGTTTGGCTCGGTCATTGGGATGATGTTGTTGATTTCTATTATGGACTACTTTTTCAACTTCACTCAATTACAAAATAAAATGAAGATGACCAAGCAGGAAGTGCGCGAGGAAGCGAAGCAACGCGAAATAGACCCTCACGTCAGAGGACGCATCCGTCGTATTCAAAGAGATGTAGCGAGCCGTAAAACAATCGAAGCTACACAACAAGCTACGGTCTTAGTAACCAACCCAACTCACTATTCGATTGCTCTCTTGTATGAGTTTGGGATGACAGCACCCATTGTAGTTGCCAAAGGCAAAGATAACCTTGCCCTCAGAATGCGTGAGGTTGCGAAGGATTTTGATATTCCAATTGTGGAAAACAAACCTGTTGCCAGGACTTTATATGCAACTACCGAAATCACTCAAGAGATACCAAGTGATTTGTATAAAGCTGTTTCAGAGATCATACTCTACGTCTTTAAACTTAAAAACAAACTCAAAAAGTAATTCCCTTTAGATAAAGAAGTAAACTCATGGCCGCAACAACGACACCAACCGAAAAATTTCCGCTCCTTGAAGTTTTGAAAAGCTCGGATATTCAGTTTGCTTTGGGGCTTATTTGCATCATTATGATGATGTTTGTTCCGCTCCCCTCAATCGCCTTGGATTTTCTCCTTGCCATGTCGATCACCCTAGGTTTTCTCGCACTTTTGATCTCTATATATATTAAAGACCCCCTTGAGTTTTCGACATTTCCAACCTTTCTGTTACTTGCGACTCTGTTTCGACTGTCGCTCAACGTGGCAACCACACGTAACATCTTACTCACTGGAGCAGATGGGGAAGTCAGCCAAATCATCGCCTCTTTTGGCAACTTTGTGGTAGGTGGCAACTACTTTGTTGGTTTTGTGATTTTCCTGATCTTAGTCATCATTAACTTTTTAGTTATCACCAAAGGTGCGGGCCGGGTTGCTGAAGTTGGGGCCAGGTTTACTCTCGACGCTCTCCCGGGTAAACAGATGGCGATTGATGCTGATTTAAACGCAGGAATTATCGACCGGGATACCGCCATTCAACGGCGCACAAAAATAGAGCAAGAATCGGACTTCTATGGTTCTATGGACGGGGCATCCAAGTTTGTCCGTGGCGACGCCATCGCTGGAATTTTAATTACGGGTATCAATATCGTTGTCGGGCTTGCCGTTGGCGTCATGCAACATAACATGAGTTTCGCTCGTGCTGCAGAAGTATATACTTTACTCACCGTCGGCGACGGACTCGTATCCCAAATACCATCCATTATCATTTCTGTCGCCGCAGGTATCGTGGTGACCCGCGCCAGTGGTCAAAGCCAGCTTTCTCACCAACTCACGGATCAAATTGTCTTACACCCTAACGCACTTAAAGTATGTTCAGCACTGCTATTTGTAATGGGCCTTGTGCCAGGGCTACCGATACTACTTTTTACGGCACTGGCAGTTGCTTTTTTCTATGCCGGTAAAAAAGCAGAAGAGATGATTAAAGAACAAGAGATCAAGCAAAAGAAAGAGGCGCAAGAATCCTCAGAAACAGAATCTACGGAAAATATCGAAAACCTACTCCACGTGGACACTCTCACTCTCGAAGTTGGAGTGGGGCTGATTCCATTTGTCGACACAGATCAGGATGGAGAAATTTTAGAAAGAATTGTCTCCGCCCGGAAGCAGTTTGTACAAGAAATGGGCATCATTGTCCCTATGGTTATGGTAAGAGACAATATTCAGCTCGCTTCTGGCGAGTATCGCATCCTACTCAAAGGTGAACACATCACCGGGGGTCAACTGATGCCTGACCACGAGTTAGCCATGGCTGCAGATACGGAAGTCGAAGAGATCGAAGGCCACAAAACAAAAGAACCTGCATACGGTCTCGACGCATATTGGATCACCTCCGCAGCTAAAGAAGAAGCCAGCTTTAAAGGTTATACCGTCGTCAATTGTCCAACCGTAATTGTCACTCATCTTACAAAAATCATTGGAGAACACAGCGCGGAACTACTTGGGAGGCAGGAAGTACAAACACTCGTGGATCGTGTGAAAGAAAAAGCTCCTAAGGTTGTTGAAGAAGTCCTCAGCAGTGAAAACATCGGCCTTGGAGGCCTGGTCAAAGTACTGCAAAACCTCGTTGAAGAATCGGTCTCCATACGCGACCTTATTACAATTCTAGAAACGGTAGCCGACCATGGTCGAGAAGTCAGTCAGCCCGATGCCTTAACCCGATATGTCCGTAAAGCACTTGGGCGCAACATCACTTCACGGCTTTTGGACCCTCAAAACACTCTCCAAGTGGTCACTTTAGAGCGCGGACTTGAAGACCAACTGGTCTCCGGGCTCGTACAACACGAAAACGGACTAACCTCGCTAAATCTAGATCCTCAGTTTGCACAACGCTTTTTAGAGGCATGTGCCCATGGACTTTCTATTTTTGATACGACAGGTACCGTACCGACACTACTCTGTGGCTCTCAACTACGTTGGGACCTCAATAAATTAGTCACTCGATTTATTCCTGGGATCAAAATTATTTCTTTTGAAGAAGTCCCTAAAGATTTGAAAACAAACAACCTTAAGGTGATCGAAATGATCTAAGAAAGGAGCAACGATGGAAGTCAAAACCTTTGAAGGCTTTTCTACTCGCGAAATTATGAAAAAGATCAAAAAAGAATTTGGCAAAAATGCTGTCATTCTTTCCACTCAGGAAAAAGAAATCGAAGACTCTAACACCAAGCTTATTCAAGTACGAGCCGCAGTAGGTCAACCCGAGCGAAAAGGCGCAAGCACACAGATAACGAGCCCTACTTTTGAAGACAGCGATTATCAAGAACAGCTCAAAACAATTTCTCGCCGCTTAGACCTTTTATATGACTACACCGCAAGTCATAAAAAAATAGAAACTTTAGAAAATCATCTACAAGAATTAAAAATCATTATGCTCCAAAATATG
>JAPPOJ010000111.1 GCA_028817975.1 Zetaproteobacteria bacterium
ATAACGTGAGCTCCGCCCCAGGATCTTTATGGAGGTCGTATTCATGACCTCATGAACGAGTTAGGCATTGAGTACTCTCTTGGGGTACGTACCGTGGAAAAGACAGGTAAGTGTGTGGTTTTGGTGACCCCAGATGGAGAGCGTACCATGGCTACCTGTCTTGGAGCGAGCAAGTGCTATGATGAGTCGCAAATTTCAGCGGCAGTGATTCAAAACGCAGAGGTGTTTCATTTTTGTGGTTACCAGTGGGATACGGCTGCCCAGCAG
Organism: Zetaproteobacteria bacterium; assembly: GCA_028817975.1. Taxonomy (GTDB): domain Bacteria; phylum Bdellovibrionota_B; class Oligoflexia; order Oligoflexales; family Bog-1112; genus JAPPOJ01. Next base: position 268 of record JAPPOJ010000111.1, read on the forward strand.
CAAGCGATTAAAAAAGCTTTACAGATTGCCAAGCAGAGTGGTGTGCTTATTTCTTTTGATGTTGCCGACCCTTTTGTGGTGCAGATGCACCGTGAAGATTGTCGTTGGATTATTGATGAGTATGCGGATATTGTGTTCGCGAATCAAAAAGAAACCGAGACGTTGTATGAAACTTCCGCTGAAGAAGGTGCACGTATCTTACAATCTAAGGGTTTGAAATTTGGTTTGGTGAAACTAGGAGCGCAAGGGGCTTTGGGGGTGACACCCGAAGATACCTTTGTGATTGATCCTGTGGCAACAGAGGTTGTGGACACCACTGCGGCAGGAGACATGTTTGCAGGCGGCTTTCTTTCAGCGTTGGTCAAAGGTGCTTCTCCACGCGTTTGTGGCCAAGTGGCGGCGACCTTAGCAGCAGATGTGATCTCACGTTATGGAGCGCACTTGAGTGGTGAGGTATTGCAACGTGTCCAAGCTAAGTTCTTTTAAATACATGTTGTGACCGAGCTTGTGTTGCACCCCTTGGATAAGATCGTGAGATCGTGGAGGAGAAGAAACAGGATTTTTTTTCTATTTACGGTGTTTTAGCATAAAATTGTTGCTTTTTTAGGCAATTACAGCCATGATGTTGCTTTATCCAGGTGCTTGGTGGGTGATTGATTTACCAATGAAAGACATGTTTTTTGTAGAACAGGCCTGGGTTTTTCCTTTAAGTTTAATAAGTTAATGAGGCCTGGTATGCTGCAGCCGCAAGTAGACACCGAGTTGAGAGACGCTATCTGTGATGTGATAGATGATCTTGACCCACGACATCGGATTCCTCGCTCTGAAGTACGGCACCTTGCCGAAGAGGCGATCCTAGAGCACAAAGCTACGGATGGTGAGTGGATCTTTAAGCGCCTTCAGGCCGCTAAAAAAGAGATGAACCGTAAGCGTAACATCGCTAAACTGAGGGGGTATGCACCTTTCTCCAACTTGAACCTGAGAGTTTATCGTCGTTTGCACGAGACATTTGGAGAGGACTTTCTCCAGCTTATGCAGACAGGTCTGCGTGATCCGGAAGACATTCACAGCAAATGGGCGTATCGTTTTGCGTGTGCTGTGCAAGACATTGGTTTGGAAGAGTGTAAGTCACGCGCGGATGACCTGTATCAGTTTGTCATGGGCCACGCGGTGTGGGAGCGTAACTTTGTGAAGTATAACGAAAGTTTTGCAGACTGGCTTGGGTTAAAACCTAAGCATACAGAAGACGAAAAAGGGCCTGTCGCAGACGATGCGGCAGAGTGTAGCCCTGTTGTCGAGCAAGATGCTGAAGACTCCTCTATGGACAGCCAACGTCCAGCAGCTGGGGAGGAGCTTGGTGCAGAGGATGATTCGGTGCTGCAAGCCACCTCAGCCTCTGCGGTAGAGGTTCCTATGGAGATCTTGACGGCCGCAGATCCGGAGCGTGGCGCCACGCAGTTCTCTTCTCTCACCCTAAGCTAAAGGTTCGCACCCATTTTCCGATAGACGTCGCAGACCTAAGGTTTTGCACCTTGAGTAAGCTACTGAGATGTTGGAATACTTCATGAGCCACTACAGCTTCATGCTCGTTGCCGCCGCCATTTGGTGTATTGATTTGCCTGTGTTTGCCCACAGCACCTCCCAGGGAGGGTGTTTTTTTCCTGGGTTGATAGGCGCTTTCATAGGTGGGGTGGCTGTCTCCCTGCTGCTCAAGATTTGTGCGAGTTCTCGTTCGCCTTCTCCTTCAGCTTCACCTTCTGTGGGGGGCGTTGCGCTTCCAGAAGGCTTGGTACAAGCTCTGTGCCGACTTAATATTGGCCTGTTGTCTCTCAATGCAGAGGGGTCTATTGTCCAAGAGCATAATGGTTTTTATGAAGATCTGGCCGGTTGCTCTGCCCAGGAACGGCAAAGCTTTAAACAGTTTTTACAGGCCAGCTCGAACCTCTCCCCTGCCGCTATTGAGGATCTTTTTCAGTCTATTGCAGCCGCTTTTACACAAACCTATGCAGGTTCTGAATCTAAGTTAGATATTGGAATAAATGAGTTGCAGCTGGATATTGGAGAACAAAAGCGGGTTGTGTTGTTATCGTGGGTACCGCTCTTAGATTCCGAATCCTCTCAGCACCTCCGTTCCATTTTATTGGTGTTGGAGGATATTACGGCGGTTTCCTCTTTGGAAAGTAATCTGGAATCGACGCAACTTAAGTTAACCGAAGTATTGAAAACGAAAGAACTGTGGGAAGTATCTGCGGGAATTGCGCACGAAATTAATACCCCGCTGTTTGGCCTGATTGGGAGAATTACCTTGCTCACTTGGGGTTTATCTCATGAAGACAAGATGAGTAAAGAGAAGAAATTAGAGCAGGTAGCTGCGATTGAGAAAAATGCGAAACGTATTGCGACCATTGTGAAAAGCCTGAAAACGTTTTCGCGGGATGCGACGGCAGATCCTTTTACGGAGGAAAGTCTGTCCTCGATTCTTGAAGATGCTTTGAGTATGGTGGATGCAAAGATTCGTAAGCTGCAAGTAGAACTCCGGGTAGAGGTCGATGCGATCCAAGGGGTTGCGGTAAGTTGTCGCCCCTCTGAAATCGGACAGATTGTGATCAACTTGTTAAATAATGCTGCATATGCAGTCCAGTCGTTGCCCTCGCCTTGGGTTTCTTTAACGGGTATTTGGAATGCCCGTGAAGGATCGGTGGTCATACGTGTGATGGATGCAGGGCCAGGGATTTCTCCTGAGTTGCAGCAGAAGATCCTCAACCCTTTTTTTACCACGAAGCCTGTAGGCGAGGGAACAGGGCTGGGCCTGAGCATTTCCCGTGAGATAGCGGAGAAGCACGGGGGAAGCTTGGCTTATAACGATCAGATGCAACATACTACGTTTGATTTGACCTTACCTGCTTATCTCCCCAAATAGAGTCTACGCTTAGCCTAGATTGTAATTCGCAAATTCCCAGTTAACAAGGTTCCAGAAAGCTTCTAGATATTTGGGACGTGCATTGCGATAATCGATGTAGTATGCATGTTCCCAGACGTCACATGTTAGGATAGGCTTGAGGTTGGATGTGAGTGGGCAGCCAGCGTTGGGTTCTTTGGTGATGGATAGTTTTCCGGAAGCGTCCGCTACGAGGAACACCCATCCAGAGCCGAAGAGTGTTGCGCCTGCTGCGCTAAATTGCTCTTTAAAACTTTCAAACGAACCGAAGTCTCGGTTGATCGCTTCGGCGATAGCCCCTGTGGGATTCCCGCCAGCTTGAGGAGCTAGCGACTGCCAGTAAAACGTATGGTTCCAAATCTGTGCTGCGTTATTAAAGATACCGCCTTCGGACTTGGTGACAATGTCGGCTAAGTCTTTGCCTGCAAACTCGGTGCCTTCGATGAGCTTATTGAGATTGTTCACATAAGCTTGGTGGTGCTTGCCGTAGTGGAATTCGAGGGTTTCTGCTGAAATATAGGGTTCAAGCGCTTTTTTATCATATGGAAGTTCAGGAAGTTGAATAGCCAATTTAAATTCTCCTTAAAAATTGGGACGATCTTTTTCTGTAAGGAAGTGTCACGCGGTGATACTCGTCAACACCACCTGCAAGGCCATCTTAGTTTACAATGATTGGGGAAAAGATCAACCTTTGGTAATCTAAAATACAATTAAGAATGACTTGGGTTTATAACCTGTTTTGTGGCTTGAAGGATGCATCGGTTCGTGCATTGTCGTCTCTTTGTTTTTACATCTATCTCATCAGAAGTGTGCCATAATAAAAGCACCTTTCTCATTTATTTTTTCATTTTTGCGGTACATTTTGCAAAAGGTCTGAGGATGTTAACCTACAAAAAGTGGTGTGGGTAAAAGAGCTTTACATTCAGATCTTAGTCAATTTGAACTTTCGATAATGTATATTTAGTCTCAAAGAGTCACATTTGGGAGTGTCACCTATTTAGCGATGCGGGAGAGTAAGAGATGCCACCAAAGGGAAGTCCGTCGAAGATCACCAAAAGTAGTACGGCTGAATATTTTGCGAAGAACCTTCAGCAGGTTGGGTTTTCTTCTCCAATCAAGGCGGTTTTGACGACGCTCAAAGAAGCGGTAGACAATTCTTTGGATGCCTGTGAAGAGCACCATATTTTGCCTGAGTTAAAAATTCAGGTACAGAAAGTGGGGCCGGGAGCCCTCAAAAATTCCGACCGCATTTGTATTGTGGTCGAAGACAATGGTCCTGGCTTGGATGCCAAAATGGTCGGGATGGTATTCGGAGAATATTTAGCTTCCTCTAAATTTGGACGTGGAAGGTGCTCGCGTGGCCAGCAAGGCATTGGGATCTCCGCTGCGACCACTTGGGCTGTACAGACTGCCGCGCAGGGGGTGCAAATTGTGACCAAGCAAAAAGGACAAAGAAAAGCTTATGCTTGTACGGTCACCACTAATTTGAAGGAAAATAAGGGGCTGGTGAAAGATAAGCAGACTCTTATTTGGGAGAAAAGTCACGGGACACGGGTGACTTTTCTGTTGGATGGTAAGTTGCAGTTGAATGGAGAAGGCGGTTTGATGGCGTATGTGCGTGGCAATCTGCTCGTCAATCCCCATCTCTGCTTAGAGTACCAAATCGGAACTCAATCTGCGGTAAAAATTCCGCGCTTGGTGCAGCATATTCCAGTTGTGCCGCCAGCTTTACCCCCTCATCTACATACTTTAAAACTGGGCGAGTTTATTCACCAGGCCCGTGCAGCGGGTAAACAGTCTTTGGCCGAATGGCTTAAGCAAAATTTTTCTCGTGTCAATGATGCTTCTGTGGAGTTGATTCGACACGCTGCAAAGTGGGGGGTGGCGAGGGTTAAAAGTTCTATCTCCAAAATGACGGATGCGGATCTCACGGTCTTGTATACTGCGATTCAGCAGGTTGAACTCAAAGCCCCTCCGACAGGTGCAGTGATGGCCATTGGAGAAGAAGCTTTGGCGATGAGTATTCAACGTTTGGGGGATATTGATTATTTCAGTGTGGTAACGCGTAAACCATGTATCTGTGACATGAAACCGGTGCAGGTTGAGGTGGCTATTTCCCGTCATCGTGCTTCCAATAGTGATGAAAGTCCGATTACGGTGCTGAGGTTTGCCAATCGTGTGCCCTTACAATTTGATAAAGCGAGTTGTGCAATTGTCAAAGCGATTACGACGGTTAATTGGAAAACATATGGGCTCAAACAATCACGGGGGGTATTGCCTTCAGGACCCTATACCATTGCGATGAGTGTAGTTTCTCCTTTTATCAAATTTAAAAATGCTTCCAAGGAAACGATTGATGCTTCGGAGGAATTAGTCGAAGAGTTGCGGCGTGCGTTGATGTTGGCTGGACAAAGATTGGCGCGTCACTTGCGACGTGAGTCAAAGGCACGTGAACTCCAGGCGAAAACCGAGCATATTGAAAAATTTGCCCCGATTATGGTGGATACCCTAGCACGTATTGTCAAAGTAAATGAGAAGAGAAAAGAAAAGGCTTTGGCAGGTATCTCAAAAATATTGGAATTAGACAACAAGTCCGTAAAATCGGATTTAGCTAGGGCAGAGCAGAGGTTAAGTCATCATATTGAAGCCCAACGTGCCAAGATGAAGCACTATGAAAAGACCTTACCGCAAGACCCTAAACAACAGTCCGGTGATTCTGATCATCTGGAACAAACATCTCGGGTAGAAAAAGACTCATCTGCGGTACAGTCGACGCCAAAGCAAGCTGCCACTCAAAAAGTGACGAAAAAAGCTGTGGCCGCAAAAAAGATCGCGAAGAAAAAAGTGGTTGCGAAGAAGAAGGTCGCGAAGAAAAAAGTTGTTGCGAAGAAGAAGGTCGCGAAGAAAAAACAAAGCTCTGCTAAAAAGG
>JAPPOJ010000265.1 GCA_028817975.1 Zetaproteobacteria bacterium
CAACAACTTAATGTCTTTATAAGAAAAAACTATATTTTTTATCAAAAAGTGTCGATAGGCTCCTCAGTAGTTTGTGAGTCAGAAGGAACTTTATATGTTTCAAAAAATTTTATACACAGCCGTATCCGCAATACTCGTTTTATCCTGTGGACCCAGCTCTACCGACAGCTCAATGTTCTTTATCACGCAGTCCGCATTGGAGCAGGAAGGCGAAGTTAAACAGCCCCATTTATCCGACGACGGGGTCGCAACCACATCCCTCACGGCAAATGCAAGGGGCAATCAACTCGTGCAAATTGCCTCGGATAGCGGAGTCCATCACACAGAGATCCTGATCCCTCCTGGGGCCTTGAAGATAGAAACATCCATGATTGTGGAAGAAGGGGTTGACCTTGCCTCCGACTCTACCGTCGAGGAATTCGGACTCAGCGAAGATAACGAAGTCGAAGGCGTCACTGAACCGGTTGTGGTTTACTTTTCCGAGAAAGTAGAGCCTGCAAGCCCTCTCACCCTCTCCATCGCACTCTCTAGTGGGGCGTCCTTGCTCGAACAAGAAAGGCCAAACCTCGCTGTAGCCTTTCATATCCAGTCCATTGGTGATAACAACACTTCTACCAAGGGAATCCTGCCACGTAGCAAGCTTACGCTCGAAGACGGTCGGGTAAAATTTGAGATCCGCCACATCGGCTCTTACCAAGTCGTCGAACTTAAGAAACCTATTCAAGAAGAAGTCCAACGCGCGAGTGAAGTCCCCGTGAAATCAAAGCGCGGTATTCTGAATAAAGAAGGCGTTTTAGAGCCTCAAGAAGTCCTGATTCCAGAAAAAGCAGTCATTGGCAAAACCTATCAAGTGGAATCCAAAGATAGTTCCACCACAACTCAAGAGTCCCCTCGTCAGGATGCCGGCAACACCACAGTGAACCAAGAAAAGAAACGAAAAGTTTTTCAGTATCTCAAAAAGCAGGAACAGAAAAACAAAGAGCAACCTAAAAATAAAGAAGAAAAGGCGCGTTTTTCTCTACTCATTAACAATGGGGACACATACTTACGCGGAAATGAGATCCATTTAAAAATCACCGCTCCCAAAGGCACGAAGTACATTTATCTCACCCGCCACCCCAATTGCCGTTCCCACGGACGTTGGGCCAAGTACCAACCCAATATCAAGACCAAAATCTATGCCCGGGACGGTAAGGTGCGCGTCTATGCACGTATCCGTACTCAACATGGCAACCTATCCCAATGCGTGATGGATGAGATTATTCGTGATACCAAAGGGCCCAAGATTATCGATATTGATCCTCAAACTTTGACAGCAGCAGGGAAAACTCAATTCAAGCTCTCCCTTCAAGTGGAAGGGGCAACACATATGCGCCTCACCCCAAGTGCTGACTGCGTGTCCCAAGATGACTGGGAAAGTTATCAGCCCACAAAAGTCATCTCTCTCAACGAGAACAAAGCTCTGCCCCTCGCTGCCATACAATTTAAAGATCTCGCAGGCAATACGTCCGCGTGCCATCCACTGATGATTGGAGACACTGGAGAACACAGCATACAAGACCACAAAATGTTTGAAGACGAAGACGAAGACGAAGACGAAGACGAAGACGAAGACGAAGACGAAGACGAAGACAGCAGCGACAAAAAGTAACGACTTCTCTCTCCCATGCCCCCTGGCACCCGCTATACCACTTTGGGGCAACACTCAGTGCGTCGATCGATTTAAGTATTGTAAATAGGCCTTTACGAAGCGTTGTAAATCCCCGTCCAACACATCCATCGGAGCAAAGCTCTCCTGCTGCGTACGGTGATCTTTCACCTGTTTTTGTGGGTGTAACACGTAGCTACGAATTTGACTGCCAAAACCTATTTCAGCTTTAGACGCCTCCACTTCCTGCTGGGCTGCGCGGCGTTTCTCCAGTTCCAACTCATGCAACCGAGTACGTAACAGTTTCATGGCCGTATCACGGTTTTGGTGTTGGCTACGTTGACTTTGACATTGCACCACAATCCCCGAAGGAGCATGGGTGATCCTTACAGCAGAGTCTGTCCGGTTCACATGCTGCCCTCCAGCTCCACTCGCACGGTAAGTGTCAATACGTAAGTCAGCGGGATCAATCGCAACTTCAATCGCATCATCTACCACTGGAGAACAAAAGACCGAAGCAAAGCTAGTGTGGCGGCGAGCACTCGAATCAAAGGGGCTGATGCGCACCAAACGATGCACCCCAGACTCTGACTTCAGCATCCCGAACGCATGCGCACCAGAAATCTCCACAATCGCCGATTTAATTCCTGCCTCATCTCCGTCTTGCACCGAGTGCAAGGTCGTTTCCCAGCCTTGTTTATCCGCAAAACGCAGATACATACGCAAAATCATTTCAGCCCAGTCACAAGACTCCGTTCCCCCAGCTCCTGCCTGAATCGTCATCACACAGTCACTCTGGTCTTGACTCTCCCCGAGCAAACACTCCACCTCTAGTTTATCTAACAGCTCGGCCAAAGGACCGACCAACTGCTGAGCTTCCTCACGAAATTCTTCGCTTTCTTCACCCAGGTCTACTGCAGTCACAAAGTTTTCCAAGGCTGCTTCAGTATCCTGTGCATCTGCCAGACTCTGTTCCAGCTGTTTCTTCTCTTTCAGCACGGTCGCACTCCGGGTGGTACTCTCCCAAAAGGTAGGGTCCGACTCAATCTCCTTTTCAAGCACCTGGAGCCGCTGTTGCTTTACATCGAGGTCAAAGATACCCCCGAATCTGACCATACTTAGTTTGAAGATCCTTAGATAATTGTCTAACTTCTGACCACTCCATCATCTTCTCCTTATAAGTTTCCCAGTAGGACGGTACTACTCGGAAAATAGGTTGTATTTGTACCTTGAAGGCCAAAGGGTACCATACCCGTAGGAACTTTTCCAAGTTCCCAAACGTAAAAAATGGCTAGAACTCACAGCAGATACCGCCACTGGAGAACACACGATTGATTCAGTTAACCAAACTTGACGGCCACAACGCCTACGTATCTCTAGACGCCATCAAATATGTGGAAACCATCCCAGATACACTGATTACCTTCTTAAATGGGGAGTCCCTACTCGTTAAAGAAGATATGGAAACTTTCCTGCAACGCGTACAAGAGTTTCGCCTCAAAACCCTTACAGCCCTCCCTGCTCCTGCAGAGCAGTCCTCCAACGCAGCACATGTCGAGGTAGTGTAATCTATGGATATTACAAGCTTTGTAGGCCCAATTTGGGGAATTACGGCTATCCTTGTCGGACTGGTCCTTGAGGGGGGCCACATTTCTTCCATCATTCAGTTTACCGCTTTTCTCATTGTATTAGGGGGTACCAGTGGCTCTATCATGGTCGCTTATCCACTGCGTGACCTGATCGGAGCAGTCAAATCTCTAGGTATCTTCTTCAAGGGACAAAGTGTCACCCCAGAAGACCTCAAAGTGGAAATCCTCGAACTCGCCAATATAGCACGCGCAGAGTCCGTACTCGCACTCGAAAAGCGTCAGGATTCCATCGAATATCCCGTGCTTCAAATCGCCATTCGCCTCGCCGTGGACGGCACGGAGGCACACATTGTACGCGAAACTTTAGAAACGGGACAACACATCGCCCACGAAGAAAAGGAAGTCTACACCCACTTTTGGGAAGATTGTGGGGCCATTGCTCCCACCATTGGAATTCTGGGGGCAGTACTGGGTCTCATTCACGTTATGGAAAACCTCGACAAGCCCGAACTCATTGGACCAGGTATCGCGATTGCTTTCGTAGCTACTCTGTACGGAGTTGGCTCTGCCAATATCTTTTTTATCCCCATGGCCAAAAAAATCAAGCGTAAAGCCGGAATGGAATCTCTGTTACACGACATGGTCATCACCGGTACTGAAGGCATCATGACCGGTATCAACCCCAAAGTCCTTGAAGAAAAACTCAATATGTATACCGGGTAGCTGTTCGTACGATGGGTAAAAAACACAAATGTCCCGAGTTTGAAAATCACGAACGCTGGCTCGTCAGCTACGCTGACATGCTGACCCTATTGTTTGCCGTCTTCGTGGTTTTGTATGCGCTTAAAGAAGGGGGTGACCCGTCCATTCAAAATGCTGCTGGATCTATGCAGGAAAGCTTTAATACACCACTGGATGACATCCCACTGGATCGAATCTCAGGTAAAGCCGAACGCGGTTACGGGGTTTTCGAAAACTTCCGAGGCGACCACACCGTACCCTCGAACGTAGACCAACCGATTGACGCAGATCCCGATATGCGTATTATTAACGAAGAACTCAGCCACATTGAAACCGTCCTCGAACAACGGCTCTACGGCCCCGAAAACTATCCCGACCAAAAAGAGTCCGGGTTTGAACGCATTGTCAATATCTCACTCACCCGGTCTGGATTTCGTCTCAAACTGGTCGGGCAGCATTTTTATGCTCCCGGAGCCACCACCATGAGCCCCAAAGCACTCCGGGACTTTGATGTCATCGCTGAAGCACTCAAAGACCTCGATCGTAACATCGTCATACAAGGGCACAGCGACAGCATCCCAGAAACCTCAAACAGCGATCCATGGGATATCTCTGCCAGGCGGGCGACTGAAATCGTGCGCTACATGATCCGTAAGCACCGCTTTCCTGCTCACCGCCTCGCGGCTGTGGGTTACGGCGACACACGTCCTATGGCACACAACGGTACCGCTGCAGGGCGTAAGCTGAACCGTCGTCTGGAAATCCACGTGGAGTACGACCGTAAAATCTGGATGCAATCCCCGGAATAGCCGAACAACCTCCACAACTTGCCCACCCCATCGCAAGCAGGAAAAAACGTATGACGAGAAGACTCGACTCCCATGCCATAATAGCCCGTGAGGGCCAGCCCTTCGACAAACACTTTCCAGCGTAAGACTGGCAACTTTATGACCGCGAAGAGCACAAACGCTTACATCGCCATGGACGGCAACCTCCATTTCACCTTGGTGGAAGCCGACCCAGCCAACGCACAAGCCATGGCCCAACAACTTGCCAAATTCGGCTACCGCAACCACACCATCCTACCGTGCATTTACACTGCCATGAAGCACATCATTCATGATAAAAGAAAGTGTGAGTTTATCATTTGCCGCTACCGCATCGGTGACCTGATGGCCACGGATCTTCTCGATGAGCTAAAAAATACCTTGGATATTGCCCGTGCTCCCATTCTGGTGTTTGGAACCAAGCTCGACGAAGGTGACGTCGCTCTGCTGGAAGAAAAAGGCGCGGATGCTTTCCTCCAAATGCCCTATATCTCCAAAGAGTTTGCAGCTAAAATCTCTAGCACCTGGTCACGCTACATCGATCCCGCTCATATTGAATATAAAATCGAGCAAGCACGACGCCTCATACAGCAGGATAAACTCAGCGAGGCAATCACTTATTTAGATAAGCTGACTCCAAACGCTGGGGCACATATTCACCGCGTTCATTTTATGCAAGCCTCCGTTTTTGCACAGCGCAAAGCGCCAGACAAAGCTCTCAACATGTGTGAACAGATCCTACAACAACAGAACTCCTTTGTGCATGCCTATCAACTGACTGGAGAAATTCATTACAACCTGGACCGACATGAACCCGCGCTGATCGCGTTTACGCATGCCATTGACATCTCACCCAAGAACCCCTTCCGCTATCAGGTGGTGGCAGATATCCTCCTCAAGGTGGGGCATTGGCGAGGAACCAAAGAGATTCTACAAAAGGCACAAGCAATGGGCTTTGAGTTTGAGTTTGTACGACTGGGATTGGCGAAAGCCCTAATCATGCTCAAAGAATACCCACAAGCACTCGATCTTTATCTCGAACTGCACAAAGGAGCACCCCAAGACACTGATTTTATGAATAGTATTTCCGTCTGTTACAAACACACAGGGGACATCAACCGTGCCATTCAGTATTATCAAAAGGCACTCGATGTGGAACCCGAAAATACAAAGGTGATGTTCAACCTTGCACTCACCTACCTTAAGAAAGACAAGGAAGCCAAGGCTGTCGATCTGCTGCGTAAGATCCTCTCACATGACCCCGAACACGAACGCGCCCAAGGCAAACTCCTCCAACTCACCGACCCTGCAGGGTACCAAGCCTTTTTGGCCGCGCAAAAGCACAAAATTCAAAATAGGGTCACTCAAGGGGCTTCCGAACCTCGCACGAACGAAAATCATCATGACAGCGAAATCACCTATGATGCACAGCATCCCGCATTTAGCGCAGAGAATTTTCAAACCATCACTACGCTCCTACAACGCGCTGGGGAAATTCATGCCAGCGGACCTACGACGATACGTACCGTACAGCTCTCCAGCACAACCAAAGAAAAAATCACCCAGATGCCTGAAGAAGAGGCCCGCTATACCTATCTAAACTCCATGGTGCGTGAGCGCAAACGGTTCCACACCTTCATGAAAGGCTGGTTCGAATTTGTCCAGGATCTATCGGAAGAAATTTCGGAAGAAATTTTCCTGACGATGGATACTCTCAAGTCTCCTAACAACGGTAAAGACAGCAAAGATCTGCGCCAAATTGTGGACGACGCAAGCCACAATCTCCAAGCCGTTTCTCAAGCTCTCGACATCGATCACGAAAAGGATCAAGAACTCTACGCTTTACTCTCACCCCTCGTCCAACAATTACAATTTCAAGACAAAGCCTCTCAAGCACTCAACTCCGTCCAAAGAGCATTTGCCCGGGCGAATACCCACAGCACAGCAGAAGCTCTGTGGACCGAAATTCGTTCGTACCTCATTTCGGAGTCGGCAAAAAAGATCCTCGACCAAAGTACAGGGAAGCAGGGCGCAGACGATAAAGAAGAAGACAACGGCGACGATACCAATACTTTCTTCTTCTAAGGAGCTTTCTGCTGAGCAACACGTCTACACCCACGAGTCAAATCAAAAAGGTCGTGGACAAATGGGAACCACAGTTAAAACTATGGCAACAGCTGGATACATTTGGGATCTCCTACCTACAAGAAATCTGGCGGGGGATGGGTAAAGCCAACCAAGCCATCCGCCAAAACATCACCACAGCCATCCAACAAAAGCTCCGTGATAAAAAGAGTGCAGACCAATTTGCCGAACTGCTCAACCAAAGTGTCGAAAAACGCTCTGCGGAAACCCTCCAATACATTTCACAGATGTTCACCCAACACGAGATTGACCCACGTCTACTCACCCTACTCGGCTGTATTCAGCAAAATATCCTCGTTCAAGAAAGGTTAGAGAGCTTTATATCCGTTTATCAAGCTTTTACCGACCTCAACCTGAGAGATCCCGAGGAGGTAAACTCGATCGATAAGATTAAAAACCAGTTGTGCACTTACAGTCCCAACCTTAAATTTATTTGGCAGAGATTACTCGAACTTTGCTCTAACGTGTCTGAACGTGACTTACTACGCTCCGTACTGGAGCCACCGAAAGAAGGTGACGCCAAGAAGTCCCCTTAACCTTGCTTCAACTCCTGAACCTTAGCCTGCAGACAAGGTACCGCTTCAAATAAGTCCGCCACCAAACCATAATCCGCAACTTTAAAAATAGCTGCTTCAGGGTCGGTGTTAATCGCCACAATAATTTTGGAAGTACGCATCCCAGCCATATGTTGAATCGCCCCACTAATACCACAAGCTATATATAAAGACGGATTGACGGTCTTTCCCGTCTGTCCAACCTGCATATCATGGGAAGCAAAACCAGCATCGACGGCTGCGCGGGAGGCACCGACAGCGGCACCCAGCACTTCAGCACAGTCACGTAGAATTTTAAATTTTTCAGCTCCTCCTAAAGAGCGACCACCAGAGATAATGATATCCGCTTCAGATAGATCTACGGTCTTCACTCCAGTAGACGACACCTGTGTACAGGCAAAGTCCGCAGCTAGCGGTGCTTGAGGTAAAGTCAACGGGACCGTCTCGGCCGCGCCAGGTAAGCTCTCGGGGACTGACATGGTATTCACCCGAAAAGAGGCCACTTTATACTTCCCTGCCCCTTTATATTTCATCTTGGCAATCACTTTTCCGGCATACAAAGGCTTACGCCCTCCCACCAGGACACCATTCTCAACTTGGAAATCCACTAAGTCCGTAAGCAGACCCGAGTCCGTTTTCGCAGCAAAACGCGCGGTCACATCACGCCCCATAGGAGTCGCCATCGCAACCACCACTTCGGCACCAAAATCTTCCGCAGCAGCAACCAAACACGCTGCATACAAAGAAGCGTGGTAGGTTTTCACTTGAACATCCGCAGCGGTGTACACCTTCGCTGCACCGCGTTGTTTGAGTGCCTCCACCACCGCGCTCAACTCTTCTCCAATCACCACTGCCGCAACCTCAGCATCCTGGTTGCCACTCAACGCATATGCACGTGCGAGGGCTTCCAGCGAAGCTTTTTTCAGCTGACCATCACGGCTCTCAACAAATACAACGACTTTCACGCCTCTCTCTCCCATCCAATGTTGCTACTAAAGGACTTTTGCCTCATCACGCAGCAAAGTAACCAAATTGCTCACCATGGCTTCTACAGTCTCACCTTCGACCATACGTCCTGCAGGCTTCGCCGGAGGCAGTTCCAAACTATCAACTTCCGTCAATACTCCAGCAAGCAAGGTCTCCATATTCAAACCCAAATCCTCCACACTCAGCTGAGCAAAAGGTTTCTTCTTCGCTTGCAAAACTTTCGGCACCGGGGCGTAGCGTGGCTTATTTAAAGATTTGTTTGCGCCTAGCACCAAGGGTAGCTTCGCCGTGTAATGTTCTGTTTGTCCTCCATCCACCTCACGGGCAAGGTTGGTAAAACCATCTGTACCATTCCACTCCATCGCTCCCACAACATTCACGTGGCCCCAGCCAAGCTTTTCCGCCAGCATAGGTACCATATGCATGTTGTCATCATCAATCGCTTGCTTCCCGCACCAGATCATTTGCACATCTTCTTTCTTTGCCAGTGCAGCAAACACCTGAGCCAAAGCCAAGCCATCCAAAGCCTCCCCAGACGGAGCCACCACCAGCGCGCCACGATCTGCACCCATTGCCAAAGCACGCATCATGCGATCTTTGACCGTCGCCGGACCATAAGAAGCCGCGATCACTTCCGTGTCTCCTCCCATTTTTTCTTTGAGGGATACGGCTGCTTCCACAGCAAATTCATCATATGGATTGACAATAGGCTTTTGCGCTCCAAAGCTCAACTGCTTGCCCTGCGGATCAATTTCTATCTTCGCTTCTGTATCCGCGGTTTCCTTCAACAACACCATTATTTTCAAAACGACACTCCTCTCGGCAAGGTATTTTATGTATAGGAGATCACACATGTGCAGGTAAACCTAATCACAATGTAACCTATTAGGGGCCTTTGCTCAACGACAGATCAAGGCACCAACATCTCATGAGTCGTGCACAAAAACAACCTGCAGATACACAATGGTAAGCTTCATGAGCAGCTTTTTAAAGCGCACCACAGAGAAAGCGAAAATAACTTACAAAAAGCCTGCGAATACCGGGTGGGCGCCTCTAAGAGGCACAAAGGGGCACCTAAGAAATTTGACCCCTCGGTAAAACTTCATTTAACCTAAGATCATATCTAAAGGTTCATTAAAGTTACGCCAAATACGTTGGGTAAGACGCATATCAGGAAAGAGTTCCGGGTAACAGCGCATCAGCATCGAACACACAAGCGACTCTGTACGCAATGCTGGAGCATTGTAGTCAATGGTGCCGCGTATGTCACGACTGCCAAAAGGATTGTACCCCTCTCCAACAGCACCAAGCTTCATAGCCTGACCATTATGACCCGCCTTTCCATGAATAAATACCGTCCCAAAAGTAAGGTTATGATCTCGTCCCGGGCAGTTCACCAGCTCGGAACGATTGTCTTCAGGGCGAGTAATGGATTTCACCGTATCTAAATTGGTGCGGCTATTGTTATACGGGGTACGGGAAAAATCATGACTCACCATAATCATCACTTCGTCTTGCATGTTCTGCTCGATAATCCACTGCCATAAGATCGTCAAAGAAGAAAATAATCGCGCTCCTGTGCGCGCCGAGTCTGCGTCCGAGCCTCCGGCATGCTGGTCAGAAAACCCCCCTACATCAAAAGACATACCATTGGCAAACCCCGACTTCGCCAAAGCCCCTGCAAACGCCAGAGTATCTCCGACATTATTGGTTTTGGCAATTTCCGTAGCCTCACGGCTGGGAAGATAACTATAAATCTGTTCAATTGCACTCGTATTCATTTTGCTGCGCAGGCTTTCATAAGTATCACTAAAGCCAGGCAAGGCGGATAAGCCTTGAGAAATAGATTTGGAGTAGCTCTTGTAGGATTCCGCCTTGCCAACTCCATCGCGGTAATAGCGCTTCAAATAATCCGCAATCGAGGTCGAGGTATGCTGCGTGAAGATATCTCCAATCGCTTGCTTTTCGATAATTGGAAACTGGCGATAAAGCTCGGGACTATCTGAGAGAGCTTTTTCAAACACCGCTTTAGAGGTTCCCCGCAAATAGCCTACATTTTTCATGTCCGCAGTCAGGGCATAGTCATGGTCTGGGTGATTTCCTAATACATACGAATCTCCATAGCCATGATTCGATAACACTTGAGAAAAGCCGACCGTAAAGCTAGGATTATTTGCTCCGGCCACCGAACCCATGTGTGCCATCTGACTCCCTGTAGCATGATCAATAGACTTACGGTCACCTACGGCAAAAGCCATATGCTGGACAATGGGCTCAAGCACCCGCGTATACTGATTCAAGACTAAAGGACCAACTTTAATCCCACTGTTCAAGTAGCGATTCACCGAACCCGTAATCTGCTTTTTTTCATGCACACCGCGGGGGAAAAGAATCTTGTGATCCTTAAAATAAGGGTCTTTTTCACCCACAATCAAATCATCTCCTTGAAAAAAGCCTAAGCCATATCCATCATACGAACCACAATGAATGTAGAGTAGAAATTTACGGTTAAGCTGACCCGCACCTGACGCCATCGCACGTGGTGCCCAGCTCCCCTTTGCCCCCAGCTGCAACAAGCGCGGGTCTAACCCCCACAAAGTCATGCCCGCACCACTCGCGATAAGATTCTGCAAAAACGTGCGCCGATCCGCAGAGAGTTCTTTTTTATGTTGCGCACTTTTAGGTTTTCCACTCATATCTCTTACCTTATAGTTGGCTGATGTAGTCAAGCATAGTTTGCTTGGCACTCGGAGACAAGTTTCTTCCAAGTGGCATATAGCCAGGACTACCCGGGCTTAATTGAATACGCCTCGCAATATCCGCACCATTCGTATGCCAATCTGACTCGTTAAGCTCACTTATCCCATTCGCCGAGCCATGACAGCCCGCACCCCCACAGTTCGCAATCACTAACAAAGCAATGTCCTGATCAAAGTCCATTTTAGTTCCCACATTCGTAGGAGCGGGCGTAGAAGACGATGGGGCTGGGCGCGTCACTTCCATAGTGGGTTGTTGCAACTCAAGTTGCGAAAATTTGCTCACACTCTTGTTGGCCACAATTTCCCTCGGGATCATCCATTCAAGCTCTTGCCCGACAGGTCGTATAAACGAACGTTGCACCCGAATCGTATCTGAATTTTTCTCAAACGCTAAAATAAACGACCTGCGTTGTAGATCCTCTGCGCGCAGCAGGCTTCCTTCCGGAATCTCTGTTTTCAACAACAGGATTTCGAAGTCACCTTGTGCCGGCTTATATTGCATAAAACGGGCTAAACCATCCTTTGTGGTGACCAAGATACCCGTCGTTAAAGGATCGACTCCAATACCCGTGATCGGGCTACTGTTACGCAACGCAATCGTGTGACCCGCAAGGGTCTTGTCAGCACCGAACAGCCCCCCACAAAAGACCTCGTCCAAACCCTCATTGCTCAGACAAACCACTTCTGGAGAAATATAAAATATTTGTTCGAGACGGGTAATCGCAAAGCGCGTTTTAATCTTACGTGCGCGTTCCGCACCATTTACATTTTCTTGATGCAAGACAATCCCATCTTCGACAATTCTCCAAGTGGAGTAATTTTTTTCCCTGGGTACTACAAGTAAATATCTGTCGAGAGCATTTTGATACAGTCTGTTATAGGTATCCGCTAAATTAAAATAATAGTCTTCTTCATTCACATCTATATTCTGTGCAAGTTCAAAAATCCTCTTTTGAGTATCGGCAGCAAAGACAAAGCGGCCGATCACAAAGTGATTCTTCATTTCTTGTAGCGAAGCACCATTCACCTTCGCACGCAGCACATTGCCCTGCACAAAAGAGGCCGCATCCACCAACACCACCTGGGAAGAGACCTCTGCGGCGCCTTCCTGCTCACTAACGACTTCTGTTTGGAACGTCGAGGACACCACCCGCACAAATTCTTGCCCACCATGACTAGCAGGCTGGTCAGCACTTGCGGCTTCGGTAAACACCTTTCCACCCTGTGACCCCGTAATCTGTAGGCTCGTATGCGCCTCCTCTGGAGCACAACCCATCATCCACACCCAAGCTATGACCCATCGTAACCACATACTTCCTTCACCCACCTTGTCTAAAAATAAGTTGCGCCAGATCTAGCAACAAAGCCTGCATATTTTTCTTATGAGAAGTATATTTTTCTAAAAACAAAGGCATATATTTACGTTCAATAGCTGGCTGCATCTCTTGGCCGGTCAAAAAGCGATACGCATGCTTCACACTACAAACATCAAAACGCGGCTCCTTCACCAGCAAACGGGCAAGGCCCAACTGGGTGACATCACGCTTACCATACAGCTCGCCCCCATCATAAATCGTCACTTTAGGGTCATAGGAATAGCCACGATCGGTTTGAAAGTTTCCCCAACGGTTGAAAAAACTCGCCACCGCATCAAGCTTCTGATGACATTCAGCACAAAAAGCATTGTCACTTAAATTGACCGCTAACGAAGGACGTGCTGGAAGCATGTTGGAGTGACGGACCTTATCACACAGAAACACATCCAGAACACGAGCCGCTTTTGCCGTACTACTCAAGTGATACGCATCCCGGCGCATTTGAAAGGAAAGCGTGCTTAAAATACCTGGATGACGCAAACCTCTTTCATACCACGTCACCTGATTCAAAGAAGTATCCTCAGGAATTGCCGCCATACGTTGAATATTGGGTAAAGAATCCGGAGGCATCACGTGCGTAAGCGCTGTCCCAAAAATATTGTTGCGTACGTAACTCCACAAAGGTACGGTCACTCCTTGAGTGGTGGTAAAAATCTCATCAAAGCTTCTTTCCTCCGTAATGATCTGCGTAATCATATGCACAGGGGCCAAGGTCACAAAATTTTCGATCCGTCGCAAGAGCGGCTGGGTGCCATGGCCGCCCACAAGCAGACAATTTTTAAAATTTTCTCCACAAATGCGCTCTTCGACGCCCTTGCAAGCACTGACTTTTTTTTCGGTAAACCATGCCCGACTCACCTCATAGGCTGAGGCATCATACTTATTACATTCAGCTTCCCGAGCATAAGCTTCAATACGACTTAACTTTTCCAACTCATCTGCATTTGTGGTGGATTTTCTCACGTTCGCCAACGGACGAATAGTCCGATCATGAGGGCTGAGACTTCGCGCCAAAAAGCGCAGCCCCATTTCTGCATCTTTCTTCCGATAGCCGGTGTCACTATAGAGTAAAAACGCAATTTGCTGGGGGTTCTTGCGCTCATAAAAATCCAGGACTGCATCCATGTTCCCGAGGCTAAGATAGGCAAAGTCCTCCAACATCTTTGTATGGAGTGGATTCCCTAATCCATCTTTAGACTTGTGCAGATCATCTAGAGAAATCCTTTCCTTCAGCCCTAACTGATGGGTCCAGTAGGAACGCAGTGCCTCGCGGTATTTCTCATCCAAGCATTCACTTTTGACAAACTCACGTAGCTCACCTGAACTAGAGATTTGCGGAAGAGGTGTCTCTAGCGGACTGCGACGTATCCGTTCACAGATAATCCTTGCCTGCGTGGCATAGTCCATAGCCCCGGCCATTGCAACAGGCGCACTACCCAAGAGGAGGAGCCCCCAAACACAGCCTCTTTGCAACCCAGTTCTCATCATATTCCACCCACCATACTTGGAATATTCTTATCGACCGTAAAAGAAGGCCAGTATCGACGCACCGTATCCACATCCCCGAAGTAACTGGGAAAGAGACGCATCAAGAGCCGACCTGTGACCTCAAGCTGCGTATAAGCCGGCTCTCCCAACAAAGGTTCCCCTGCAATGTTCTTAGTCGGTGCTGGAATAAAGCCATCTAACACCGCACCCAACTTACAAGGTGCCGCAAGCCTGCCATTCAACAGAGCCATACTGAAGAGCTTACCTGTGCCACGGTTCAAAGGCTCCGTCAAATCCACAGCACTGTACCGGGTACGCGCAAAGGTATTATGGCCGTAATACCCCCCGGAGTTATCCGTGGTCACCATGACCAAAACTTCACGGTCTAGACCTAAACTTTTAACTTCTTTCCAAAAGGTCGCAATTCCATGCCACAGCGAAGCCGCGTCTCGGGTTTGCAGCACGTCGGCTGCCCCTGCACGTGCATTTTGATGGGGATACTCCAAATCAATCAAGACACTACTGAAATGGCCCAATTTAAGCAGCGTCAATGTAGCCGCTAAATTGTCCACCATAGCCGGATGCGAGCCTAACAAAAGATTTGCATCCTGCTCACTAAACCATGCGCGCCAATGGGTTTTGTCAAAGCGAAGGCTTTGCTTCTGTGCCAGATCATAGTCCTTCTCTTGATTAAAATCATCTACCACGGCACGACTATCAAAGCCAAGTAACTGCTGACGTACATGCCACCATGGAGTTAAATAAGGCTTGCCCTGCAGCCACGTCGCGTAGTGTTCGCCCAGGTGATGCTCAAAAATCTGGTCGACAGGCTTTTTTTGCCCTGATTCTTGCTCATAACGCACATCACTCACATTCGTGTAAGAGGCAAAGTTAGCCACTGAGGGTGCCCAAGCCTGAACACCATGACGAAAATCATATCCGTGATACAAAGCACTTAAGTCGTGAGGCACCGCAAGAGATAAGAGGTTTTTCTGATGCATCTCCGAAACACGCGCATTAAAACCATACACCAGAGGTACATGAGTATCAGGGGAAGAACTGAGGGTGACCGCTTCATGATACTGGTCTCGAATCACTCCGGACTGCCTTGCCCCCGTTACCACACATAAATCGTCGGCAATACTGTCTGCATACACCAAAAACTTATTGAAGTACAAAGGCCCCTTTTGACTCCCCTGATTCATGTAAGGCACCTGGCTTTTACCGGCTTCCAGAAAGTGGTGCATTCCCTTCGCCCAGACAAACTCGCCCGTACTCGTATCCAAGGACTGCGGCTGGATCAGCCCCGCACCTAGTCCGGACAAGCCCCGAATATGGATTTGTACCAACATCGGCCTTGCGGATACCTCAGGGATCACTCCTACCCCAACGGTCAGCAGGGCGCTTACTGCAAATGTGAAGCAAATACTCTTCAACTTACACCCTCTTCTAGTAGGTAAACACAGCAGGATGGGTCAACAGAGTCATACACACAAAGACGTTGTTCTGATGACGCCGCTTGTGGGTATAGTTATTGACATTACTAGCATAGTAAGACTCCTCTTTGAGCGCTTCGAGAGAGGCATTCCAGGCATCGATATTTTTTTGCAGAAAGTCATCTATTTCTGGATCATGACCCAACAGCTTGATCATAAAATTTCTCAAAGCCTCTACCGTCGGGACCTGGTCCTCACCTAAAAAGAGCTTTTCGGCCAGGAGCTTTTCATGCCAGCGTGTGCCTCCAGAGTTATTTTCCAACATCTTGCGACAATGAAATGCACTCACTTTGCGTAAGGTTTGCAAGTAATTAATCGAGAGGTTCGCAACCGGTTGGGAATTGTAAATACTGCCATCATCATTGGAAAAATTCAAATTCCCCATATTTTTTTGATCTTCACTGTCAAAAAAATCACTTTGTTGATGCTGAAATACCCGAGCAAATATTTTATCCAAAGAGGCTGCGTCGCGATAATTAACTTTCGGCGCAAACTCACTCAGGTGAAAGGATTCGACGGTCACCTCTTCAATATCGGACATCTCCAAACTTCCCTCCGTTGTGGCATAGGTCGCCTGAAAGTCTTCAGGATTGTGGATCGCTGCAACTTCTTGCGCACTTGAAGTCTTACTTTCCAGCACCGAATCCACATTTTCTTCCAGAGTTGCGGATTGCACATTGGCAAACGGAGACCTTTTGTCAGAAGAACATCCCCCCAAAGTGACCGCGATGATGACCCCGATATTCCTAAAGGTATGATTGTTTTCCACGACCCTGCGCTCCCTCTGTTCAAGCCTTCCTATAGAGGACAGACCTTACCCACTCTGACGGATGTCCAGCTGATCTCCAGCACTTCCACAAGACCATGGATAAACCTGTGACAACCGCAGCTGTGGCGTCTGTATCGGATTTTTGGAATACAAAGTTTAATTTATTTTCAATGAAATAATGCTATCTTGTGATGGATTCACTTAACAGCTTAAAAATTTGACTAAGTTTTTTGGCTCGCATACACTTAAAAATGGCCGATAAGGGCTATTTTACGTGGATGATCCTGAAAGATCACCGCTTGCGGAGGTCCTGTGCTCACACTACTTACCCTGAATATACAAGTCATCTTTGTCTGTATGCTGCTCCTGTGGCTACTGAGTTTGCGGCTCAAGGATGTGAGCATCATAGATCGCTTCTGGGGACTCCTGTACGTCATCCAGGTTTGGCTTATTGCCTGGCAAGTCGAAACATGGACTCCTAGGATCATGCTGGTAGGCGCCCTCGTGTCCCTCTGGGGTGTACGCCTCTCGTTGCACTTACACTTACGCAACCGCGGTTTACCCGAGGATTATCGCTACCAGCAAATGCGCTTACGCCATGGACCCCACAAATTTTGGTGGTATAGCTTCCTCAGTGTGTTCTGTATCCAAGGGGTACTTGCCGTGCTGATTGGGAGTCCCTTTCTCTTTATCGCCCAGGCAAGCCATCTAGCCTGGACTGCATGGGACTTCTTGGGAGGGGTTCTTTTTACAACCGGATTTATCTTTGAGGCCGTGGGAGATCACCAACTGAAGGCCTTCAAACGCGACCCCACCCAGCGAGGTAAGCTCCTCACCACAGGGCTGTGGTCGCTCACCCGTCACCCTAACTATTTTGGCGACGCACTGTTATGGTGGGGCATCGGCTGCTTTGCACTCACAGCACCCTATGGCTACCTCAGCCTAGGTGGCCCCCTCCTGATGCAATTCTTGCTCATGAAGGTCAGCGGCGTTAAGCTCCTCGAAAAGCAGCTCGAACACAGCAAGCCAGGCTATCGAACTTATATGGAAACCACTCCGGCGTTTTACCCTGACCTACGCAAGCTCTGGAAAAAGAGCTAAGGGACGGGGACCACCGAGATATTGACCCGCAAATCTAGCCCCGTGTGTTCGCAGTCACCCGCATCGTTGTCCCCCAGAATATGGAGCTTAAAGTCCAGGTTGGTGCTACGCTTATACACCTGACTCGAAAGCTCGCTGAGCGGCCCTGAAGCAAAGAATAAGTCCAGCTCCCCCTGTTCGTCATGCCCAGGTACCGTACACTTATCTCCCTCAGCCAGACCAAAACAGGTGACCTCTTCTGCACCCCAAGCCGTACCTTTAATCGCGTCAAAAGTCCATTTTTTCCAGGTTGGGGTATCACCGGGAGAAGCCGGTCCGGCTAAAAGACCTGCATTGGTGGAAAAAAGCACATAGTCATCTAGAGTAAACAGCATAAAATCGTCGTAACGCAAGTTCGCCGTGATCGAGTTCATCTGGATGTCACACACCGCGTGCCCTTCAGGAATGGCTATTTGTTGCGACTGACTTGCAACCGCCTGAAAGCCATTGTTGATAGGCTCCAGATTACCATTTTGGCCAAATTGACAGGAATCCGTCTGAGGGAAACTCAGTACCTCTTCAAGAGACTGGCGAGCTGCTAGGTTCGCACAAGCATCCTGAATGGTGGTCACCAGCTCCGCACCCCCATCTGTCCCACCTTCTTCAGCTGCCACGCGTGCTACGACCGGCTTGGGCTTAGCGCGCAAGACAACATTTCCAGTAGGGGAGACCACGATACCACTCTCACTCTCGGGATCAAGGTCTATCGGACTGTTGCCTCCATTGGAGTTACTAAAGTAGTCAACGCCCGTGTTTTCTGCGCCCGCATCCTGGGCTGCAATAGCATCCGCCTCCTTTTCACGATTTTGCGCACTATCCTGAGCGGGGTCATTGGAAAAATTCACGCTCCCTTGGCCGCAGGAGACGAAATATAGAGTCGTACCTACAAGCATACATATTCTAGCTTTCTTAGCTAACATGACTAAATCCTCAATGGTCAAATGTGTATGTTTGGGATCTTTTTGGTATGCCAAGATCCAAAGAAAGCTTCGGCGCCAGGGTGCAAAAGGATAATACTGTCGTAATTAAATTATGAATTCAGTAAGTTAGGGTTTGGATTTCGTCAACAGCAAATCTAGGTCGCGACCTCAACCGCAGGGACATGAATTTTGAACTGACTGCCCTGCCCTGGGTGAGAGAATACCGTAATCGAGCCTCCAAGCGATTCGATTTGGCTCTTGACCGCACTCATTCCCACCCCGCGGCCCGACAGTTCAGAGGCTTCATCTTTACTCGATAAGGAGTCACGGAAAACCAAGTTAAGCTTATCTTGGTAAGACATTTTCGTACACTCTTCCGCGGTCAAGATGCCTTTTTCCGACGCCACTAAGCAAAGCTTGTCGGCATCGATGCCTTTGCCATC
This sequence comes from Zetaproteobacteria bacterium, assembly GCA_028817975.1. Taxonomy (GTDB): domain Bacteria; phylum Bdellovibrionota_B; class Oligoflexia; order Oligoflexales; family Bog-1112; genus JAPPOJ01. Next base: position 18,883 of record JAPPOJ010000265.1, read on the forward strand.
ATCTTTAATCACCAGGTAGATGGAGCCGTCGCTTTTGCGAAAGCAGGAGATTCGAATCACGCCCGTCGGCTTTTTGTTATTCGACTCACGGCTGATCTCGTCTTCGATTCCATGATCAAAGCAGTTACGGATGATATGGATCAAGCCATTATCGATCCGCGTAATCTCATCATAGGAGACCTCATCACTTTCTTCATCAAACAACACTTCTGCACTTTTATAGCAATCTTTGCGGCTCAAACGGCCCACCAGATCAGCGTACTTGCTCAGCGCCTCAGAAATTTTGACACGCTCCAGGGCATGTACCAACTCCTTAATTTCGGGCTTATCTTCCATCACCGACTTGAGGCTATCAATCTTCTGCTGGTCGGTAACCACCTTGCCCTGAAAGTTACGCAGCCCCAAAACTGTTTCAATATCTGTAACTTCATACTTCCACTGTGACTTAATATCTTCCCAAATTTGGGCACACAGCTTGTTTTTTCCCTTGTCCGGAAAATCTTCCATCTGATGGATTTTATTGCCAATAGTACTAAAGCCATACATCGACAAGTTGCCCTTCAGGGTATGCAAGTCGCGGTCTAGCACTGGAGAAATTTCTTGATCAATCATCATTTGATCAATACTTTTAAATAACAAAATCGCATCATTGGAAAAGTTGCGAAAGCCTATCAAATTGCTCGCGGCTTTTTCAATACGTTCCACCCGCAGCACCTGTTCTTTTTGCTTTTTCTCCAACTCCAAGTTTTCCGTCGCATCGATCAAACCGACTACCACCGAGTTCAACCCTTCTTGTTTAGCCTGATCCGTATAGATAGCTTGGTAACGGATTTTCAAAATCCGTGGCGCACCATCCACAGTTCGTACCACCACACTGGGTAACATCGAGATCGAGTCTTCAAAAGACGACATAAAACCATCGTCTTCCGCCCAGAGGAGTCCTAGCACGGCATCAATCTCCTTTTCCGCACAAATTCCTAGATAAGTGCAAAAAAACTGTTTCAGGTTGTTAAACTTCTCCGTGCCTGGTAACAGCAACTCCAGTACTTTCGACCGCTTTTCCGGAATATATCCTGTACTGTCAAAATAAAATAAACCTTCATTCAAAGACCCCAACAAACTATTCAGCTCATCTTCACCTTTTTGAATCCGCGAAGACAGGATGAAAAGGCAGGCAAGTACGAACAGAATCGCCACCATCATAAAGGTAGAGTTAAGTACCAAGGAGTGCCTTTTTTCTTCCAGCGCTTGCTGCTGTTGGGTTTTGGCATAGACATTGACCGTTTCAGTCAGCCGATTAAAGCCCTCATGTAAGCTGAGTTTAGCTTTTTGATAGTCCCCCAGAAATAGCTCTTTCGCCTTACCCTCATCTTCAAACAGCATCTCCAGCAACTCAGTCTCTAAAGGCTTAATCTTGTCTTCGTCAATACTTTTAATATTTTCAACAGCTGCCTTGACCTCCTCATCGGGTGACAGCTCCGCTATTTCATCTAAAAGATCAATCGTCTCATCGTAGGCCTCCAGCTTGACTTCAGAGACATCCATCAAGGTCTCGGGGTCCACCACCATAGACGTCGTCGCACTATCCTGAACCGCAATCAACGGCGGCAAGTCAAAGCTTTTATCAATAAACTGAGAAATTTCGGTGAGACCATTCGACAAACTCACCATGCCTTGGTAGTTCGCATACGAGCCATACACCACCGCTGCAATAACCGGGATAATGGTAGCCCACGACTTTAGCAGCAATTTTACGAAGCTCTTATCCAACCCAAACCCCTCTCATGAACTCACCATTGAACCCACGGGTATACGTCGCTCTAACCGCATCGGCTGACAAGGAAAATCATTAAGTGCAGGAAGATAACAAACTGATTCTATAAGGGGCAAAAAGCAGAGCACGGGGGGTGGCAACGTAACCAGCACACAGGCCCGCGTGCTCCAGAGGCAAGCGAAGCAGTCCCTACTTTTTTTTCTCGATCACACTCATCACACCTTTCATCCCCAGCATGTCGGCATGTCCTGGAACAAGGCATATGTAGGGATAAAGACCTGGCTTGGAGAGCAACTTAGGCCCCAACTGTAGGGTTCCCGTCTGTCCGGGTTCTAGCTGTGGTGTCATGGCTAGCACAGCGGGGTGCTTACGCATGAGGTCCATATCATAGTCATGCTCCTCAAAGTACTCCAATACCACATCCGTACTGCCAGGTTTGAGAATCGCAATATTATGAATGATCTCCGAGTCTGTTTTAGCCCTGTTTTTAAAAATGAGCGGGAAGTCTCTGCCAAACGGTACCTGAATCGCCTCACTATCAAAGGCGATATCATTGCCTTTGGTGGAGAGATTGATCACCACCTCAGTGCCCACAGCCTTACTGGCTTCTTTAGCCTGGGCTTGCTTGTCGGACGCAGTTTTTTTTGCTGCAAGGCCAGCCGAGGTCATCAGGGCAGAACCCATCCCCACGGCCAGCAGGATCGATGCTCGCTTCATTTACTTTTCCACCTTCACTTTAAGTTTCATCTTTGGGTGAATCGCACAACGCACCTTGAGCTTACCTTCTTCTTCAAACTTGTGAACAAAAGGGTCCGCTCCCTTAGGCTGTTTATGGCTGACTTTCTTACCCCCCGCCTTAAACATCAAATGGTGCGCCGTATCATCATCATTGATAAACTTAATCTCGTCTCCCACCTTAATGGTGATTTCTTTTTCGCTAAACTTCTTACCCTTTTGGGAAATGGTCACTTGCTTGCCCGCCCACAGGGGGGTGGCACCAAGCAAGCTCAACCCCAAAAAGCAGCCTATCCACTGTGCTGAAAAAAAACGTCTCATAAATACGCAGCTCCTCCTGGTTTTAACGTGGCATCACCGGAACCGTCACCGGCTTATCTTCACTGGTGAGGGTATGTAAAAACTCAATCAAATCTGCTTGCTCACTCTTCGTTAGCCCCAGTGGTTTAATATCCTTCGACAGCGTTTTGCGCTTTTCACGCCCACCAATGTTGTAGAGATCAATCACCGCGGCCAAATCCGCCTCCGAGCCGTCATGCATGAAAGGACCTCGATGGTCCGCATTCCGCAAGGTAGGGGTCTTAAACGCATGATTGAGGCTGGCTTCTTCCAAAACTTTACCCCGACCTAAGTCCTTGCCCGGAACCCCGATGTCATGGAAGCTGTCATCGGTGAACCTCCAACCCGAGTGGCAAATGTTACAGCGTGCTTTCTCATTGAAAAGGACAAAACCTCGCTGTGCTGCCTTAGAGATAGCCTTGTCGTCCCCTTTCACATAACGGTCAAAGGGGGCTTCACCGGAAACCACACCCCGCTCGTAGGTGGCAATCGCCTTGGCCACGGTGTCGCGGGTAATACCTTCCTTAGGATAAGCCTTCTCAAACAAGGGCTTGTAGCTTGCAATCGCCTGGAGTTTTTTCTCCATTTGATCCAGGGGTAGATTCATCTCACCTGCAGCCTCAATAGGACCTAAAGCCTGATCTTCGAGGCTGTCCGAGCGTCCATCCCAAAACAGCGCATCCTCACCCCAAGCAAGGTTGAGAATGGTGGGGGTACGCCTTCCCAGGATCTTCATCCCATGCCCTGTCGCCAAGGGCAATCCGTCTCCCCAAGAAAACGCGGGATTGTGACAGGTTGCACAAGAAATCCAATTGGAAGAAGACAAACGAGGGTCAAAAAACAACGTCTTTCCCAACTCCTCACGCGCCTTGGAATACTTGTTCTCATCAGGATAGGGAACACTTTTAGGTCTTTGGTAGTCCTTACGGTACTCCTTGGCGGACTTCGCCTGCACCGCATGAGGAACGACCGCGAAGCCCAGCAAGGCTCCTAAAACACCGATTTTACCTAGCACTGTGCGCATGAGATTCTCCTTTGTTTCGAAATATGTTTATGAGTCATGCCAAACTTATCTCAATCCATGAAAAAGGCGGAATCTCCCCAGAAGCTTTGCGAAATCCCTAACTTCTCGAATACTCCTCGGGAGCGCCTTGCTCCCTCACACGTCGACCACAGTGCACTCCACAACCGCGCCCGGCTCTATCCGCCTCGTTCGGAACTTTGACGAGAAACGTTAGCGCACCACAAAGCTTGGCTCATTTTAATGGCTTGCGCGGCTGCAACACTGTAAAACCCATACGCCCATTGTATACCGGATTTATAAGCGCTGCAGCCCCCCAAGCACGCGCCACGGCAGAACTTGCTTTGCATACCCGCAGGATCAAGTTTTTGCATTTTACAAATGCACCATGATTTCATTATAAAAACAATCAGGTGAGTGACAGAGCTTGCACCCCAGAGGGGAGACCGCTATAGTGGGTGCATCCAAGTATCTGACAAGCAGCGGACCCCCACTTTTAGGATGATTTTCATTTTCAATGGAGCCTTTGGTCTTTCTGCTTTGGAGAAACTCATGCTTTTTACCTTACCAGCACAAAGGGGTTCCTTATGAGCCAGGGTTACATCGTCGCTGTCTCAAGTTTCGTGATTTTCGGGCTTTCTCCCTTATATTGGCACCTGTTGCACCCCGTGCACCACGAAGTAATCATCTTTCACCGCTTATTGATGTCAGCTCTGCTTGCGGGTACCGCCACGGTATGGAATAGCCGTCAATCCATTCACAACCTCCTGCCCAGCGCCGGGAAGAGGTTTATCCCCGTCACCAGCATCTTGTGCTTATCCAACTGGGGTCTGTGTATTTGGACCATCAACCAGGGCTACGTCCTGGATGCAAGTATGGCTTACTTCATTGCACCGCTCATCTCGATTGTACTGGCTGCATGGAGACTGGGTGAACGTTTGACCGCCAACCAAAAGCACAGCATCGCCTTTCTCACCACAGTGATCTGCGTACGCGCCTTTACGGCGGGCGAGAGCTTTGGACTCTTGCTCTCGCTAGGGATTGCCGCCACTTTCTCCTTGTACGGCTATGTGGGTAAGTCCATCACCGCACCCATCTACACCCGCCTATTCTGGGAGTGCCTAGTAGGCTTGAGTGTGATCCTGAGCTTCAAACCACACGTGGTCGAAGGCCTCTTTCTTTACCAACCCAGCCATCTCGCGAAACTGCTCATGTGCACGGGTCCCGCCACCTTGATTCCCCTAGGTCTGTACGTGTGGGGAACGCGACTGATGCCTTTATCTAGCCTCTCCATTCTGCAATACATTTGCCCAACTCTGATGTTCTTCTTAGGCTGGGGGTACTTCCAACAGGAAACCTCCTGGGGTGACCTCACCTTCTATCTTGGCATCTGGCTCGGCGTCGCCTACTATATCTTCAATCCCGTCCACCGGTGGAGAACCGTACGTCAGACCTGGGTCACCCCACGCGCGTAAACCAAGAGACCCTTTCCCTTAGCCCAACAGGAGTAGGCATGGACTGGCAGGAGTCATTGCAAGATTTTTTGTCGCAACCCTTTGGAGTCGCCGGCTCCCTCTGCATCATGGCGGCAGTGACCTGCTTTAACAGCAGGTGGCTGCAACGCGAGCTGAGTGAGCGGCTCGGCGCCCACTTTCTCAGCATCCTTCTCAACATCCTCAACATGGTGGGTGGTATCTGTTTGCTCGTCAACGCGACGTTGCGTGACGAGATCGTCTGGAAAGTGATGGAAACCTACTTTGTGCTGGTTTCCTTCAAAGGGCTGATCCAAGAGCTTTTTTTCCGCCGCCCTTCTGCTTGAGAAGCCATCGCTCCCCATACACACCTGTAAATTCAGAGATCATGACCTCGGCCAGATATTCTGGTGACAATGACCTCTTTTATCTCTTGAAACTTTGCGGCAAGCAAAAGCAATAATATACATAT
>JAPPOJ010000247.1 GCA_028817975.1 Zetaproteobacteria bacterium
GTTGAGTGAGTTTTATCATACAGTAGTATTATAGCTGACTATTATTCAAGAGTATTGACATGAAGTGTATTGTCAATACTCTGATCTTAGGTTGCTATAGTTCCGAATAAGGAGACCTTTTTCTGAGTGGTATTCTGAGTTTAAGTAGAGAATAGAATGCTTTTGCAATCAATTGACCAATTTTCATCGACTCTGAGTAAACAACAGCATGCATCTCTTCGAGCATAATTTTTCTTTTTTGTTCTTCTTTGTGCTTGAATAAAGTAAGTTCAGCCTCAAAAATTTCTTTGAGGCCAGATGCTTTCCTTTGATAAGCGTGCTCTGAAGTAGATTGAGATAGGTCTGGGTGGTGTACTATAATGCTTTGAAGTTTTTTTGATGGGCTGTGTTGCCATATTTTATCTAGTTCTACTTTAATTTGTTTGCCGACCTTTTCTAAGGTAAAGTTTTGTTGGATATATTGCCGAGCAGCAGACCCTTTGTGGTTGCGTAATCGAGGATTTTTGTAAGCAAGTACCATCTGTTCTTCTAGTTTGTGGTCGAGTATTGCTGGCCAATAGTGTCCACGGTAAAGCGCATGTGCTGGTCCAGTCATAAATACCTGATCTAAGGGGATATGTTGTTTTTCTGTTTGAACTAAGAAGCATCGATTGGGGTGCATAAACTCGTTGCTACCTCCCCAATCTGTACCGATCACAGCTTTACCGATCGCCATAGCTTCCATAGAAGTCATATCCCACCCTTTACCGCGATCCATGGAAATGAGAACATCACAGGTGTTATAGAGCTGAATCATTTCATCCACTGAGTAGTGGCAATATAAAAATTTAATATGGGGTCTGTGTGAATCATCTTCTTCGAATTCAAACTCCGGACGTAGAGGATCTCGTACAATTTGTTCAAAATCATCAGCGTATATCCGAGGGGGCAATTTCACGAGCAGTGAAACGTCATCATCCATACTAAAACGACGGTAGTATGCTCTTAAAATCATGCCTAGATCTTTACGATTAGGATTGGAAAGCACGGTTAAAAATACAAAACTTTTTAAGTCATCTATCGTTATTTTAGATGTGCATGGGTCATAACATGATGTATCAATGCAGTGCGGGACCTTACTCAATTTGTTTTTAGGTATTCCGGCATTTGTAAATGTTTCCATGTTAAATGTGGAGGCAGTCCAAATATACTCAAAGTGCTCTGTAGCACTTTTCCATGAGGAGGGGAAAGAAGTTGTTTCAAAGACGAAGAGGAGTGCGCTAGGACCTCCTTTTACCACAATATTTTCTGCCCAATCAGGTCGTTCGTGAATAATCGTAATAAAGTTTATTTTGGGATCAGAGGGTATAATCGTCAAATCATCATTGCTATTGCGATATATATTTAATTGTATCCCATGTGTAGGACCTACTACTCTCTGTGTTTCGCTATCAAAGGCTATGACTTTAACTTGCGTTCGAAGAATTGCTTGAATATAACCTCTGGATGCAGATCCATAGCCTAGCTCTTTACCAACTCGGCCAATCCAGATGACAATATAAGGTGTTTCACTTCGGTGTAAAGTTTGGTTTGACTCCTTGCATGTCGGGCTGAGATCTTGTGGAGATAAAAGATGCATGGGGTATTGTGGGAAAGGAAAGTCGCGAGCATTTTTAAGCTGTGAAATTAGGCAACGCTCTGTTTCATAGTTATTGCGTAATTGACTTTCTAAAAAACCTAGCCAAGTTTCACGTTTAGAAATATGTTTTGATGAATGATCTTTTAATATCTGATCGCCAAATTGAAAGTAGGAGCCATGATTATGGTATGCATAAGCCCCCTTGCATAACATCAGCTGTAGGCCCTTTTTTTTGATTCTTTGTGTCCAGTGGTAATTAGTATGGTAGGGCTGGTCTCTATGACACCAAGGTACTTTATCCCAAACATGTTTTTTAAGAGCAAAGAAGTGACCAGGAAGAGTGACTTCCTTAGCCGAAGCTTGTAAGGCAAGTAATGTATGTTGATCCTCATTGTTTTGTATAAACCAGTCGAGATGACGACTTCCATCTGTATTTTTCACAGGAAAGGAGAGCACATCATAAAAGAGACGGTTTTCGGTACAGAATTTTTTGTAATTTACATACCAACCATCGGTGAGGATCACGCGTTCGTTCATGAAGACGATGTGATCATAATGGGTGCATTGCATGATCTGATTATTAAGTAGCCATATGTGTTCTTCTTGCTTATTCTGAGGAGTGGCTAAGATCTTGATGTGCTGAAGAATACTTGGTGGCAAAAAAGAAAGATCTCCCGCTCCAGCCAGGATAATTTCGAATGGAAGCTGAATATTTTGTGAGAAAATACTATAAATAGAAGCAAGCAACAAGTGTTGATTGTCACTCGAAACTCGGATTCCAAATGAAAGTCCGTTCATAGGTGTATCCCTGCAACGCGTGAAGTCGATTTACTTGGTACAGGTCTATTTTATCGATCTCAGAGTAGAAAAGGTAATATGTACTAAAAAACTTTACTATTACTGTCCCTTTCGGTCACACGTAACAAGTCCTTTTGCTTAACGTCTTAAAAATTGCTGTCCATTGGAGACTCTGGACCTCCAGTAATTTAAGAGGTCTGACATCGTTTTTTCAAACGGGATTTCGGGTACCCAGCCTGTGTGGCTGGTGAACTTGCGTGTGTCAGGTATTTGGAGGTCGGCATCGATTGGACGTAGCCTTGACTCATCAACCTCTACTTTAATCCCATCACAGGTAGATAAATCAATAAGTGTATTTAGCATATCACCAATATTGGCAACATGATTCCCACCGATATTATAAAACTCTCCTGGGATTGGATTTTGAGTTACGAGCATGTGATATGCGCGTACAGCATCGCGAACATCGGAAAAAGTTCTTAGAGAGTTTAGGTTACCCACCTTGACAATAGCGGGAATAGCCCCTACTTCGATCATTGCAATTTGTTTTGCAAAGGAAGACTCTGCAAAGACATCCCCGCGTCGTGGACCAGTATGAGTGAACATACGTGTAGTCATTACTTTCATGGAGTAGGCTTCGGCATAAAAACGCCCTACAAGGTCTGTTCCCACTTTAGAAATAGCATAAGGTGAGGCAGGGTGAAATGTACAGTCTTCTTGAATAGGTGTTTTTTCTTTCGGAACGCGTCCAAAGACTTCTGAAGACGCACATACATGGATAACAGGATCTAGCTTGGCGAGCCGTATGGCTTCAAGCAAACGACAGGTGCCAAGAATATTGGTGTTGAGAGTATCCACTGGAGATTCAAAGCTTGTTTGCGGATAGCTTTGTGCGGCAAGATGAAAAATGTAGTCGGGCTTGACTTCTTCAACAGTACGTATAATAGACCCTGTGTCGTTCAGATCTCCATAGTTTAGGTATACACGATCCTTTGTATTGACCATCGGAAGTAGATGTTCGATATTGTCTAGCGGGCTTCTCCAGCGAATGACTCCATAAATTTCCCAGTCGGTATGTTCAAGAAGGTAGTCCGCAAGATGAGAACCAACCATACCGGTGATGCCTGTGATAAGAGCGCGCTGCTTTTGCATATGTTTTCCTTCTCAAATAGTCTGAAGCGGAAGTTGTCTTTAGTATTTTATTTTAATTCAATTCTGGAGAAGAAGAACAGGCGTCACCACGTAATGTAGGCTTATTGTCATGAGAGACTCCTATTTGTGTTTGCAATTCTGTGAGGGAGTTGATGACATACTTGGGAGTCCTGCCTTTAAAGGGGTATTTACGATTGCATAAGATGTAAGAGACGAGTCCAGGTAGACGGATTTGGTCACTGGTTTTATCTCCCACCATGATACTGCATCGAGTGGAGATGGGATATTTTTCCATGGCTTGAAGTAGCATTCCAGGCTCAGGTTTGCGCTGTAAGGAAGGGCGCTTATATGGTCCGATACCAGCCTCTTCATGGAATGGGCACATGAAAGTGTCTGTAATATGGCACCCATTTTTGTTGAGTAGTTGGTGAATATATTGCTCACATTGATGGTAAGTGGCTTCATCGAAATAGCCACGGCCAATACCGGCTTGATTGGTCACGATAATAGTGAGCCAGCCAAGTCGGTTTGCCGTTTGAATGAGAGATATGATATGTGGAGTTAAGTGTACGTCTTCTGTTTTATGTACGTAACCATGGTCCTCAATAACAATGCCATCTCGATCGAGAAAGAGACATTTTTTGGGTTTTTGAATGTTCCACATAGGAATGTTGTATTGTGCTCGATAAAAGTCTTCAGGAATACCAATATCAATGAACTGCCCCCCAAGTGGGATTCCAATTAGACTTTTCTGTTCTACAAGTAGGGGGAAAATGTCTTCCTCTAGTGAACACGGCTGGGCGGGCAGATTATCTATAATTTTATCGGTAAAATAGTAGATACCTGCGTTAATGTAGCCCTCACTTATCCCTGGCTTCTTCTCTTTAAATGATTGTATGGAGTAATTGGAATCGATTTTGACAGACCCATAGCGTGTGCCATTGGTGGTATATCTTAATCCGAGACCAAAGCTACCTTTTGCATTGCAGGTATCTATCAGAATGGTGTTGTCTGCTGTAAAAAAAGTATCTCCATTTAGGACTAAGAAGCGTGAAAAGCAAGACGTTTGGATAGCGTCACGAGTTGCACCTCCTGTACCCAGTGGAGATTCTTCGCGTTGTATGCGTATACGAAGATTGGTATTTGCTTTAGCTGCGGCAAAGTGGACTATTTTGTCCGCCATGTAGCCTGCAGATAAGCAAAAGTGGCGAAAACCTTGGCGGTAGCAATAGTCGATTAAGTAGCTTAAAAATGGCTTTTGCTGGATTGGAGCGAGAGGTTTAGGTATATCGGAGATGACCGAGGACAACCTTGTTCCCTTACCCCCGACTAAAATAATGACCTCAATGTCATCCAGCATGTCTAGCCTCCAAAAATGTAGTTTTCCACCTCAATGCAGATAGCGTGGTAAATAGGTAAGTGATACTCTTGGATTTTGAAAGTTTCGCTTTCAGGAGCATGAATAGTGATGTCTGCAAGTTGCGAGCAGGATGATTCTTTCACCCCTGTAAGGGCGACGGTTTTCATTTTTTTAGCTTTGGCTACCTTAAACCCTGTCACTACGTTTTTAGAGTTTCCAGAGGTACTCATGCCAAAGAACATGTCTTGCTTATTGCCTAACCCCCAAATTTGCTGAGCAAAGATAAGTGAAGCGTCCATATCATTGGCAACTGCTGAGATGGCCGAGTGTCCAACACCAAGAGAAATGGCGGGCAAAGAGCCTTGTAGTTTTAAAGGAAGATCGGGGTCTATAGCTTCGAACATGCGGGCATCTGCTGTACTCAAAGGGCGTTTACTTTTGAATCCCTTCAGGAGTTCTCCACAAAAATGCTCTGCGTCGGCAGAAGATCCACCATTGCCGGCTACAAGCAATTTTCCTTGGTTACTAAAACAAAATAGTAAGGCATTGATCGCTTCCAAAATAGCCGGTTGTGCTCCCTCTAGCTTAGGGTATCTTTCTATCAAGCCTGATACGGAGAGGTCTTTTACGACGATTTCCATGAAAAACTCCTGTGATGCGCAAATGTACTCTTACTTGAGAACACACTAACATACTTTACAGGATACAGGCCTAAAAGTATTTACTTTCGGTAAACACATTATAGCGCTTAGAAACTTGTTTTCTATTTTGTACATACCATTCTATAGTCTCTCGAATCCCCTGGTCGATGGATACGCTGGGACTAAAGCCATAGGATTTAGCTCGTGTCATATCCATGATTCTAAGCTTATCACCCGAGGGTTTTGAAGTGTCCCATTTAACTTCTATTTCTTCGTCAAAACAGCTGGTAATAACTTCCACAATTTTACGAATGGTTACTCCATCCCCAGAACCCAGATTAACAGGTTCAGTGATACCCTGTTCAACCATTTTTAACATACCCAAGGCAACATCTCGTGCGTGAATAAAGTCGCGAATAGGTGTGCCATCCCCCCAAACGGTGAGAGGGCGCTCACCACTCAATACACGAGCTATG
>JAPPOJ010000022.1 GCA_028817975.1 Zetaproteobacteria bacterium
AAACTCATATAAGCTCCAAGCATAAGCAATGGGCTGGCGATGAGTTGGTCGAAGGTGTGTTCCGTAATCGTTGTGCCTAAGATCATTTTGATGATGAAAAAGATAGACCAACTTGCGGCGATATTATAAAAGCAACAGACTATAAATAGGGTGAGTAAACCAAGGTAGCCAAGGTACTTCCACATCGGGGTACACTGGTACTTTTCCGCAAGCTCAGTCATAGAATCGACACAGTTTTTTTTACCGAGCTTACCAATGATGACTTCCCCGAAAAAAGAGGGAACAGCAAGCAAAAACACGAGTCCAATATACAGCAAAACAAAGTTTCCCCCACCATGTATACCTGCCATGTAAGGAAATTTCCATATTTGTCCCAAGCCAATGGCTGCACCTGTAGAAGCGGCGATAAATCCTAGTTGATGGCTCCATTGATCTCTGTGCTGCATATTACTCTCGTTTAGGCCCGGGTTGTATTTTGAGTTGCGTACTTGCATAACTCCTTAATAAACAAAATGGGTGAAAATAGCAGCATAAATTTTGTGAATTTAAGATGAGGAGCCCAAAAAATATGGTGAGGCGTCACTTTATAGATATGGAGAGAAAAAAATCATTTACTGGGAAAGGCTGTCCAACCATTTGATGAGAAAATCAGACTTTTGAGGGTCAGGAACAAGCTTTGGCATCCTCCCCTCTGCGATACTTTCGCGAATTTGGCCTTTTTTGCTAACCCAAAGCTCTTCTTTGGACAGGTCTCCGAACCCACTCTGATTTTGGCTGTTATGGCATATGATGCAGTAATCCTTGGCAACAGGGAGGATGTCTTCGGTGAAGCTGAGCTTTTGGACCATCTCTTCCTCCTTGTTTTCTTCCTTGTTTTCTTCCTGATTGGAATTTTTGGGAGTCTCTTTATTGTTTTCCTGGCTTACTGGCTTAGATAAAGGCTGGCTTGTGAGTACTTGTTCCATAAAATTTGGATCATATTGGACTTTTCCCGCATCTTTGGTGATCGCAAGTAGATATTCTCCGGATAAACTTGAGTCATCTGTGTCCACGAAGAAAATGCTACTTAAACTTGAGAGGTCTGTCTTGATTCCCGCGCGAAAACCTGAAATTTTCTCTCCTTCAACCACTAAGCGGAAAGAACTATGGGGGTACAAGATCACTATTTCGGTTTGACCTGTTGTGTTCAGACCTTCATACACCCCTAGTGGTCGAGTATCTTCGGGAAGCTCGAATTCACGACCGATGAGTGATTTATCACTTGGCATGATGCAGGTCAGCATTTTAATGGCGTCATTTGCGACACAAAGGCTTGTGGAGCTAGCGTGTAATATTTGAGTCACTTGACTCACGGGGTAGCCAATGGTGATCGTTGCGCTTTCTACCTTGTTTGTTTCCTTGCTTTGGGTACTGCGTTGTGAAATTTTGTCTGCTTGGATACTCCAATGAGAAGTTGTGCCTGTACGAATCATCATCGCTTCGTTGCTGGCGCTCGGTTCCTGAGCCGTCAGCCACTGCGCGGTTCCACTCTCGTCGATGGACTTTAGCTGGAATAGTCCTCCGTTGTGATCCGAGACAAAGAGCGTGCCATCGTGATAGCCAAAGAAAACATAGCTCGATACCATAGTTCCCGGAAGGTTCGTTGTGTGACTGAGGAGTGCTAGTTGGGTGAAACTGTCTTCTTGTTGCACGGTCGCATCTGCATGGGAGCTTGAGCTGTCACCCACTGTGGGAGACTCTATCGAGTCACTCTGGCTTTTCGAACCCTTATTTCCATCACCTTCGGTTTTTGCTGCAGATGAGATAACGGGGGTATTTTTTCTATTATCAGAGCTGCAGCTGTACATGTACGCCATGAGCATAAGTAAGGCAAAGTTAAGACCACGCATCAGATTGAGTTCCTTCATCTATTATGTAAGGTTTAGGCAGGCACGCATATAAGTCCCTAACCACAGGGCGCAGACCTTTTCGGAAAGAACCTACTCAGCTATAAGAAAATCTTATACTCTATGTTAGAACGGGGGCTTAGACAAAGGCTTCTCTGTTTGTGTTTGAAAGCAGGTTTCTGGCTAAATATGCACTTTGTAAAGTTGTCCGGAGCATGTGACCTTCACCCTAAAGGGGGAATTAAGTTGCGTGTTAGCTGTGTATATATGCTGTGGAAGGAAGATTTATGAAATATTTGCAGAGGTTTATCGTCGCTTTAATCCTTTTTAGTACGGGCTGTATTTGTCACTTCGGGCTGCTTTCTTTCTTTTCAGGAGGGGTTTTTTTTGGGGATCATGGTGACGGACTGTTTAATTTGTGGGTACTGCAAGTTGCTGAGGCGAAGTTGCGCGATATGAGCTTGTGGAGTCTTGAGTGGCTACATCACTGGCCCGATGCTGCTATCTTTTGGCCTGAAAATGATTTTGTGTATACCCGTTCGGATAATCTTTTTATTTATGCTCCTTTATTTTCCCTGTTGAAATTAGCTGGCTTAGATATTTTGCAGGCTTATGGAGCTTTGAGTTTCATACTTTTAGCATCTTGCTTTGTGGCTACATATGTTCTCTTGCGGAGTCTTACCCGTGCTTGTTTTCCTTTCTATCATGAACAAACTCCCGCAGAGGTCTTGTTACTTTTGTGCACTTTTATCTGTGTCTTTTCTCAGGGCAAGATGCGAGTTATGAATCATTGGCAGACTTTGTCCTACGGTTGGGTTGTTTGGGCACTGGTGGCTATGCTGAAATACAGCTTAGCGACGGATTTACAACAGCGCTTGCGCCGAGTGTGCTTGGTGTGTCTCGCTATTTTTCAGACATGTTTGATGCTTTCAGCGATGTACTATGCTGTACTATGCTCTTGTCTGGTCTTTGTCTGGTTTTTCGGAGAAATATTATCCCGTCCTCAGAGAATACTTTTGGACCTGAGAAAAGTCTTTTTTGGAATTGTTCCTTTTGCTGTGATTTGTTGTGGCGTTGCTTTTGCTTATATGAATTCTCCACGTTACGTACAAGATTTGGTGTACACAGCTCATGTATCGGCGCGCCTTGAAAATTTTTATATTCCTCCAGCAGGCCTATTTCGTCAGGTGCTTGAGAGGGTTATTCCCACGGGGTTGGCCACTGTACCTGGTGAAGTGACAGGTTATATGGGGCTTGGTGTGCTTTGGGCTTGCCTGTTTTTCGCCCTAAGGTGGCTAAAGGCAGAAGGTCGTCGTTTATGTCGCAGTCCTATATATATAACGATGCTGGGGTGTTTTCTGGTTTCTTTAGGAGGTCTGCAATCGTCCTGGTTCGCTTTGTTAGCATGGATACCATTGCTTATGGTAGGGCTGGTATGGGCACGTTGCTTACGCACAGCACATCAACAAAGGGATGCAAAGCAAATTGGTTTACTTTTCGCGGTGGTGAGTTTCGTAGTGATATTCGGAGTTGCTATGGGGCCTTTTAAACCTTATATGGGCCTGCAAGTACAGCCTTCTATCTGGGGGGTGTTGGGTGCGCTTATCCCTGGTGTGGGAGATTTGAGAGCTGTAGGTCGATTGGCGACTGTTGCACAGCAGCCCCTGGTGCTTGCTTTATTGTGGGGATTTTTTTCTCTGTGCGAGTTGAGACGAGATCGCCAGCGCTCCACTCTGCGGCTCTGGCAAGTGGCTTTTTTATTGGTTGCTGTCCAACTACTCGATAATGTAGGTTTAACTACATACAACACGCACATGAATGCGAAGCAGCTTACCCCCTCTAGAAAGGAACGATTGGCTTTGGCCGATTTACAAGGGCCGTTGCTCGTTTTTCCGACTCAGCCTCACTTTCGTAGTACACAAGATATGGTTTATTTTTCTCATCTTGAACAGGTCAATCTTGTGAATGGTTACTCTGCTTTTGTAACTCAGCCATGGCAACGCATGATGGACCTAGCCTTGCACCAGCATAGGGAGCCAAGTCTGGAGCAACTTGAGTATGCGCAGCAGCTCGGAGTGTTTTGGATTGCGGTCCTGAAGACAGAGGAGCAGTCACACCATGATGAAGTAGCTATACACCCACTATGGGAGCTTAAGCTGCAGACAATGAACTACCGATTTTATCAGCGACAATTCGAAGGCATACAGGAGATGTCCCAAAAGTAGTCAATCGTTAGGTGTCTAACCACCCCGTAACATCCATCACAAATCCTAAAGTATAAGCAGCTAAAAGAAACGGAGCAATAAGCCCTACAAAGGGAGCGACTAACATAAATGGGAAGAATTCTTTCCAGCTATCTACCTTAAAGTCATGCTTAGAAAAGATCATCTGTACTCTCCTTTGGTTTACATGGTCATTTGATCTAAGTTTGCTTGACGCGTGTACTCCAGTTCGCCTAAAGGCTTGACGTGCTGGTCTGAATGCAGTCTAACACGATTTAGTCCATTTAGTGCGGCAACTCGATACGCTTCAGCCATCGTGGGATAGTTGAATGTCGTGTTTACAAAATATTTTAGAGTATTATGAGGAGCCGGGTTTGACATCACAACCTGCCCAATGTGTACGATTTCACAGGCGATGCGCCCAAAACAGTGAATACCGAGAATTTCCAAACTATCACGATGAAAAAGAAGTTTCAGCATCCCGGTTGTGTTATCACAAATCTGAGCGCGTGCGAGATGGCGGAAAGAAGCATGTCCTACTTCATAAGGGATTTTTTCATGCGTAAGTTCCTCTTCGGTTTTCCCTAGACAAGAGATCTCTGGACTCGTGTAAATACCAACAGGTACATCTTTGACTAAGCAGTCGCTACAATTTGGGTCTATAAGGTGTCGTGCTGCGAATCGACCTTGATCATATGCGGAAGAAGCTAATGATGGAAAGCCGGTAATATCTCCTACAGCATAGATATTTTTGGTGTTTGTTTGATAATGTGCATTGACGGTGATATGTCCACGTGAATTTGCGCTTAGTCCGACATTCTCTAGGCCCAGGTTCTCTGTATTACCGATGCGTCCGGTGGCGAACAATAAAATGTCGGTGTAAATCTTCTTGTCGGACTCTAGGTGTAGCACGAGTTCCTGTTTGTCACAGTCTATTCCTGTGAGCTTTTCTCCGTTGCGGATGATGACTCCTTGATCCCGAAGGTGGTAGGTTAATGCGTCGCGGATTTCGCAGTCTAGAAAATCTAAGAGGCTGTTTTTTGTATTGATGAGGTAAACTTTTTTACCTAGTGTTTTGAAAATACTTGTGTACTCGCAGCCTACAACTCCTGCACCATAAATGGTGACGACTCTGGGGTTGCTCTTGAGATTAAGTACGGTATCTGAGTCATAGATATTGCGGTGAATATTGGCAAAGTCTGCAGGACGGTGAGGCCGAGAGCCTGTTGCTAGAACGATGTATTTTGCCCGTAAATACATCGTTGGCTTATGAGCCACACTCCGGTCCACTTCGACTAAGTAACGGTCTTGGATTCTAGCGGTACCGTGAATGACTTCAATATCGTTACGGGTGTAGTGCCCAGAACGCATTTTGACTTGAGCAGCAATGACGGACTCTGATCTACGTAGAAAATCAGGGAAATTAATTTTACTTTGGTCGAGATATGCATGAAACAAAGGTTCATTTTGAAATTCCATAAACCGATGTGCCATATTTCGTAGTGTTTTAGAAGGTATGGTCCCAAGGTGGGTGCATGCACCTCCAACGCGCGCGTAGCGTTCCACAACGGCAACCTTACAGCCGGCCTTTGCCGCCTGCATTGCAGCTCCTTCTCCTCCGGGGCCGGAACCAATAACGACTACATCGTAAGCTTCATAATCATCCACGTGTCGCCCCCAGTAACTGTTATTTCATAATAGCATAATGCACTTTTTTAATACAAAAACCAAGTGTACTTAGCTGTCTGTGGTAAAGGGATGAAGAGTTTGTCGGTGTTGCCGTTCGGTTGGTATTGTTCGCGATACTGGAAGATTTGTGTGCCAGAAGGTGTACCCTTGCAAGGGCTTGGACGTCCAGTTTACAATATGAT
>JAPPOJ010000041.1 GCA_028817975.1 Zetaproteobacteria bacterium
AAATTATGGAAGGAGGGGGATGTTTTTGAAAAAAACAGCTACCCTCCGAGTACTGATGTAAGAATGGCAACTAGACTATATGTTGGTAAAAGACTTGATTTTGATAACTATAATGTTTTGGTTCTTCTGGAGTCTGAAAATAAGGATGTTTGGCAAGTAGAGATGGAGGTTTTGCAAGACAACCCTGCGTGGAACATCTTACAAGATATTTGCCGTGTAGATTGTGATATGTTGGCTAAAAAAGATGACACGGAAGAATTTCAACAAGAACTTATGTCCTAAGGTGGGTGGTCTATTATGATGCATGCATTAAGTAATACTCAATCTGTTATACAAGCCCTTTTCAAGGCTCGTTTTGATGCTTCTAAAATAGTAGAACTCTCGAAAGCCCGCCTGACAAAAGAAGTTTTCTTGGTGGATTGGTTTTCATGCATAAAGTTTGGAGTACAAGCCACAAATATTGATTGGTACTTTAACCATTATGGTCCTTATGTTGAAGATGTAATATTAGTAGCTCAAGACATGACGGATTATTTTTTAGTAGAGCAAATTGCAAGTACTGATAATTCAACGTGGACAAAAATAAAAATGAGAGATGATATTAACCTCAATGATACTGGGAATAAGGAGCTTTTTGACTTAATATCCAAGATGATTGAAAAGACAGCTGATATGAGCTATCCAGCCTTCTTAAACTTTGTGTATGGAACCTTTCCAATAGTTTCTTCTCAAAAATATAGCAAACTTCCTTTGGTTGAGCTTTCTGAAAGGTACAAAGCAGAGAGAGGTTGAGTTTACTCTTTTTGTGGGGGTTTTTATAAATTGAAAAGAAGATGAATTGGTGTAAGCATGGCCATATGTGTAATAGTTGGGGTGTGTATGAAACCTATTTCAAAGTGCAAGGGAAGTGGGTTTACCTCTGTTGTGCTAGAAAGGTGAGTCACCTATGCGTGTGTGGCAGCAGATGATTTTAGTCGTGATGGTAAGTAATATGCCGTGGGTGGCCCAGGCCCAAGAGGGCTGGACAAGTCCATGGGAGCGTTGGAGTGGCAAAACGTTGCCTTATGTAGAAAGTGTGACTCCACAGAGGCAGTACGATATTTTGCAGCAGCTGCTCTACCCTAGCTATGTGCAGGCTCCGTTAAGTTCGGCAGTGGTAGGTCTCCTCACTCAGCATGCAGCCGTGAGTCGGAATACTCAGATGGTGCTCCCCAAGACGATACAAGGTTACGCAGAGATGCTGCATAGTCCCTTTGGATTAAAGGACTATGTAGAGACCCGTAAGACGGTTGAAAACTTGCGCATGGGGCCGCGTACCTCGTTTTACTTCTACCTGAGTCTGCTGGTGTTGATGCGGGATGTGGATGAGACCCCGCTGGAGGAGCTTCCCTTCGATCTCAAGCAGCCCTTGGACCTGAATAAAGCAGTGCGTAAGTGGTCGATTAATTGTGGCAAGCCGACCCGCACCAGGACTCCGGAATCGGAGACTATTGCAGGTGATATTCTGACCCACCGTGCCGCTTACTTTGAACTGCTGGCCTACCGTTTCTTCCAAAAAAACCGCCGTCTCGATGGTTGGGGCAAGTATTATCAGTATGATGATCGCACGGACTACGCGGAGTTAGGGACTACCCAAGATAGCTGGAAGCGGGTGCGGGTGGAACTCGAAGAGTTTGAACGGGTGTATCCGGCGTGTGATTTTGCCACCCGGGTGGCGAAGATCACCGGTGCTTCGGTGGCCAAGGTGAGGGCACTGCTGCCGAAGGGGGTGGCGCCTGGCAGCTGAAGTGGGTGAGGGCGACAGTGACGCCAGCAGTAGCACCACGGATGAGGAGCAGCAGTCGCTACTTGCAGGTGACAAGCTCAAGGCCGATTAGGTGTCCTTTCCTCGCCGCGAGGTGGCAGCAGTCGCCACCTCCTTCTCTCTTCTCTCTCGTGTTAAAAAACAGCCGACTCGAAAAAGTCATAGCCGATGCCGAACTGCAGCGCGGTGCCGCGGAAAGGCATTAAAAACCCATCGCTTTGTAGTTTGTCATGGTCAAATGGATCGGTCTTTGCCCAACCAGGTGCACTCGCTTTGCTCGGCTGGCCGAAGTGTTGGCCCCAGCGGGCGGTGAGGAACCAGCCATGGCGGGTGCGCCATTCGGCCCCACCTGTCCAAGTGGTGTGATACATGTACTCGTCGTGGTACAGGGTGCGGTTGAGGGTGCCAAAGACATTGCCTGAGATGCCGTGTTCCACTTGGCCATACAGGCTGAGCTGGGGGTGCAACTCCAAAAGTGGATCGGCATACGCACGGGTGAATACCAGCACTCCAGGCCCCGAGCCGTATTTGTAAGCATAGCCACGCTGATCGATCCCGAACCCAGCGGCAAATCTTTGCTTCCAGGGGGAGAAAGTCGCGCGGATGCCGTGATGGGCGTGGAGTATCCCAGGTTCGACGGCGTACTCTATGGCCAGTTGGGTGGAGCGGTGCGTATGCACCTCTGCCAGGGCCGCCGTGCTCCCGAGGGAGAGGCTCAGTAGGTAACCGAGAAGGCGTGAGAATCGCATGGTGGCTCCTTTGTGGTAACCCAAGGGGTGTTAGTCTCTGGGTTCACGTGTTTTGCTCGCGGGGGGTGGAGTCTTGGTCACGGCGACCGGTCGCTCGAGGCAGGCGTGATACAAGCCAAGGTCATTGGCCACCTGTTGGGTCATGTGCCAGCAGTCACGGTGAAACAGACGGTAGCCACTGGCTTGGCCGGGCTGCTCCTCCGGATGAGCGTTTGAACGCGAGGAGCTGCTCTGAGCGCTGGCGCTGACAGCGGAGAGCAGTCCTACCATCCAACTGGGGACAAAGTCGGGAGCTTTCGGCTGATACCGGCGTTCGATTTCGGACAGCTCTCTCGCCCAGCGGCTGTAGTTTTTGCAGGCTTCGACACACTGCTCGAGACTATAGGGACAGTTACCCAGTTCTTTGGGGTTGCCTACATAGGCTCTTTTATATTTACCGATTTCATAGCGTTCGACTCCTTTATCGGATGAAAAGTGAAACTCCACCCCGCGCTCGCCGCGGCTATCGGTAAAGCGCAGGCCACGGTGATGGACGCGCAAGTAGTGTAGGTTAAAAGGCATTTCGGTCTCGACCATATATACTTTGGTGACGTTGGTGTTGGCCTGGGTCGAGGTCAAAGGGAATATACTTGCGAGGGTCAGGCAAAGGTGCAGGAAGAGACGCATAGAAAATCCTTAAATATCGAATAAAATAGGGTGGCATCTAGATAAAACGTGATGAACACAAGGAATATGCAGACTCAGCAAGCGCATATCCTGAATGGGTGGCTATTCTTAGCATGGGGAGTGTATACGCGTCAAGTCAAACATGGTGTGGTCAGAGGGTGTCCCGGTCACTCTGGGTCAAGGTCTGCGGGGGGAAACTCTAAGGGAGCCAAGGTCGTATCGATGACCTCTGGGGTGGCGGTAAAGAACTGTGCTGGCTTGGGGTCGAGTTCGAGCAGTGCATCCATCACCTCATAGCTGAGTGGTGGGTGTGCGGAGTCGGCAGCAGGCTGTGGATGAAACCTTTGGTTGTGTTTGTTTAAACCGGACTGACGGGTAAAATTTTTGGCACAGGGTTCACAGCGGAAACGCGTCTCTTGGTTGTGTGTGGTGCGCTCGTGACGATTGAGGCCAGATCTTTGGGTGAAAACCTGAGGGCATTTAGGGCATGAAAAGGGCTTTAGCTTGCGGTGGACGCTGCGTAGATGGACTTTCAGGTCTGCATTGTAGGCGAACGCGCGGTCACATTCGGGACACGGTAGGGGCCGCTGTTTTTCATGGACGAATTGGATGTGTTGCTTCAGGTGGAGTTTACGTTCGAAGACTTTGCTGCACTGGGGGCAAATGTGATCCGGATAGGCTTTGGCAATAGCTTTGCTAGCGGGGGAGATTCCATGGCCATGGTGGTTGGCGGAGGCAACAGCAGCTGAAACGAGCACGAAGAAGATACATATGCAGAATGTGTAGATGTTTTTCATATGTTTTAAAAATTAAACTCAAAAAATATTTTTTATTTTCAACTTATATATAGATAAATTCGGATGAAGTAAAAAGAAAAATCCATATGCACCCGTAAATATTTATAAATAAGATGCAAAAAGAAGAGCCTGTCAGACCTGGCTTAGAGCTTGGAGGGGTCGGCACCGCTTTCTTCTAGGCTGCGCTTGATCCTTAAAGCATGTTGATAAGCCTTGCTTTGTTTGACCCTGAGCGAAGCTAACGGGCGATAATAATATTCCTTGGGATTCAGATAATTGCCATACTCTTCGATGGGCAGGATCTGGCGTATTTGATAGATCTCTAGGGGATCTTCTTGTTTGAGCAGTTGTAGCAGATCGTCTTTGAGAGGCAATCTGATAGGGTTGCCCGACGCGCTGAGTGGGTCGGGGATTTCCTCGGCAAGCTGGCGGATTTTTTCAATGTCTGCGGTGGACAAGGCTGGGGGGGCTTTTTTCGGCTTGTCTTTCTTGGCGGCGCGCTCGGCTGCGGAGAGCTGGGAGCTGGTGATGGATTGCTCTAAGTCGATGCCAGGGTTTTGTTGTTTGAGCTTAAAGATGACTCCCATATCTACGAGTGCAACCCGGTTCTCCTCGACGAGCACCCATTTGGCGTTGCTGATGACCAGTTGGGGAGCTGCTTCTGTCTGTTGGAAGGGAGAAAAGACGCGGCGGCCCTCGTCATTTTGCTCCACAAAGGTTTTGGCGCGTGCCCGTGGCGGCAAGGGGGGTGGGGTGCGTTGTTGTGTCTGTTCGATGCGGCCTATGATGATTTTCTCTATCTCTTCGAGCTTGGTGGTGAGGGTCAATACTTCTTGAGGAGTGGCCATCCGCTTCAAGTTAGGGTGGATTTGGATGCGTTGGTTGGTGAAACGCTTGACCAAAGCCGCGACGGCCGGGTCGTCGTATTGGGAAATACGCTTGAGTTGGAGAAAGCTCATTTTCTCGCTGCCGAAGTTTTCGGTCTTGCTTGTAGGGGTGCTGGCCTCCCAGCGAGAGACCTTGACCGGGATTTGATTTAACATGATATCCACACTCCCGTCGCGCTCGATTTGTTTGAGCAGCTTTTCGGTGAGAAAGATGGGTACATCCCCTTCGGGGTAGATATAAACGGACTTGGTCAGGGGATCGGCGATTTGGATGTCCGAGTTGGACCCTACTTCCGTCAGTCGGATCTCTCCTTCCGCATCTGGCCCGAGTACCTTGGTACGGGGAATCTGAAACGTTTGGAGTCCATTCACCACTTGGTGCTTGACTTCATATGGAGTGTCCTTGGGGGCGGAGAAACGGGCTTCGTCGAGGCCCCGTGGGGAGCGAAACGGACTAAAGTTGTTCTGGGTCCAAAAGCGTTTTTTAAAGTTTTTCGGCGCAAGCCCCCAGCCCTGCACCCTGTCGAGGTCGGCCTTGGACAGGAGGAGTGCCTGCATGATGGTGTCTACGGTGTCGGTGTTCTGGGCGATCTTGGGGGGGTAATAGACCTGGTCGACGAGCAGGAGCTGATTGTAGTCGACCTCTGTGGTAAGCAATAAGCTGGGTGCGCCTGTTTCCGTAGTTGAGGTCGGCTTATTTTTTTCTGAGGAGTTGGGTGCCTGATGCTTGCATCCTAGCCAGCTCAAGGCGATCAGCAGAGGTACATATTTTGAGTGCATGCTATGTTCTCCCAGGAGAATTCAAAAGGGGATGGGTCTCTTTCTATTGTAAACGCTGCGACGTTTCTGAGCGGGGTCTCTAAGCCGGCGCGCGCCTTGTCTTTAGGGGGAGAGAGCTTGAATTTGTTGGTGAATCGAGCGTAGCTCTTCGAGATAAGCTTCTACATAGCGACAACGGTGCAAGTATTCCGTGGAGGATAGAGCTTGCTCCTCTTCACGACCTAAGTCGCTGTGGGGGCCGAAATACTTCGCGATATTGTGTTCGAGGTTACTACCAGGTTGGAACCAGTTTTCGGGGTCCGCGGTGGGGGCGGATGCGAGTTGTGTGTATGCAGCAGCATACGTTTTTGGGGCGACCTGCTGGCGTGGGTCGAGAAAGGTGAGCCAGCTCAGAGTATGGGCAACATAATAGGAGGCCTTGGCGATGTGCTCGGGGTCGGTTGGGGGAAGTTGGCCGATGGCTGTGGCGGTAGCTTGCTTAAGTTCGGCATAAGCCAGAGGTTTCATCGTCGAGCTGGTCACGCAAGCAGCTGTGCAGGCTTCTTCCCAGCTTGGGTGTTGCCAAGCACTGCTCCAGGTGGCGCAGCGTACAGCGTTCCAGCCAGCTGACCAGCTACTTTCGCGGGCGATGCGCCAGGTGAGGTCGCAAGCGATCTGGTTGTATGTGGCAGATGAGGTCGCGGTTTTGGCTACTTCCCAGGCGATGTCTGAGGCAAGCGCACCGATATTGGCCCAAATGGCATCCCAGGTGGCGATCATACTGACGCCATGCTGCACCCATGCTTGAGGGGTGGACGGTAGCTCTGCTGCTTTACGGCGCATGGTGTGGTGGAGTAGCTTTCTTTCCCAAGATAAAAATTTTGTTAAGTGCTCAGGTTCGTACCCCTGTTGTGCAGCCGTGAGGGCTTGTTGAATCCATTGCTCCCGCCCAGGGTAAAGGTCATAGGGGTAGGGTAGGATGGTCTTTTGGTGAGCTAAAAAAACGCGGTTGGCTTGTGGATGGATCGCCCGAATCTGGGGAATACTTTCGGGGCTTTCTTCCATGGCCAGGACTAAGATGCGCTCCACCAGTTCATCTGGGAGAAGGGCAAAAAAGTTGAGCGGTGGAGAACAGCGGCGATGGGGTTGGAACAGGTGGTGCATGACTCTATATAGCAGCCTAGGTTGTTTGTCTGTGGTTTTCTGAGCCAGAGTCCACTGGGGGAGCAAACCATAGGTGAGCAGAGAGCTTAAAACAATGGCGGATATTTTGCGCATATCTTGTTTTTCCTGAGATAAAGGTCTTTGGTCTGGGCCGGGTGCGATGTCTCCCCATCTCGGGGGTGGATCTATATTTTTGATGCATAAACATCGATAGTAAAATGTTTTTTATATGTTTTTTTCAAGAAGATAAAAAAACTAAAATATTCGACCTTGTCCCCGATAGCCTTCCTACCAGCAGGGGTTTGGCAGAAACCCTTAAGCAGAAGAGTTACATCTTTAGCCTTTAGAGGGAGTTGATCCATGGTTGTTCGACTAAAGTATGCTACGACGGTGTCGTGTTTGTGTGCATCGTTATTCCTTTATACTTCTTGCGGAGAGTCCGATTCTTCGGAAACCGGGGAGTCTACGAGCAGTGCGACCACGACAGAAAGTATTACCAACCAGATTGTGAGTAGCTTAGGGGGGAGCGAAGATGCTGCTTCTTCGATTAAAGCTTTGCCTAATCTGTCTTCTTTCCTTGGAAGTAGTAGCGCTTCTTTAGTGGCAACGAGCGCGCCTAACTTTGTAGACATTGATACTCCGGAAGAGGTGCAAACTTACTTGAGTGGTGACATTGCGGCACTGCTGACAAAAGTTGGCACCAAGGTCAGCTCGGGAGACTTTACCGGAGACGAGGGGGTTGAAAAATTGATTAAGAATTTCCGTCAAGCTGCCTTGAAGTGCGAAATGATGGAGAGTACGGTGCATAATCTTTCGATGTTGCGTAATCAGACCACTTCGGCATGCTACATCAGTCAGATTTCGGACAGCAATGCGGGGGTTTTGACGTATCAGAGTGGGGATGAGTATGCTTCCGATGAGGAAGTTTTACTGCCGAATGCTGATGGGAGTGCTAAGGTTGTCCGCCTGGAGATGCCGGATGATGCCGACCAAGAAGATATTGTGATTACCATTTCGGCAGCCGACAAGGTGTTAAAGTACCAGTTGGATTTTTGTGCCGCCGATGGCACAGGTTTAGGGCGTGATACGGTGACTTTTAATCACAAGGAAGGCGATCGTCCTGTACTTGAAATGACTTCGATGCATAGTGGCGAAGAAAAAAATGGGGACGATACCTATAACTTTGCCTTCCATGCGGTGTTGAAGGCACCGATTAAAAAGGACAGTAGCACGGGCAAATACTCCTTTGTCGAGGACGCCGCCAGACACTTTAATGGCATTGGTTATGAAAAGTATGCAGGGACGGACTCCTCCTTTGAGGATAAGTTTCGCTCGCAAATAGAGGTGACGAGTAGTGAAATTCTTCTGCGCCAGCGTGCTTCGGGTTATGAGCAATGGAGTGAAAATAGCAATACCGTACGGGTCGATCATGCCGAGCGTAGCATGTTTGGGGTGCAGTATAGTGGTAGCTCGATTGCAGACACTAAGTTTACTGCGGGTGCAGGGCGGCGTTTTTGGGTGACCAAGTCAACCATCGGCTCTGAAGTGGACAGTGATAAAGGGGTGGATCGTACTGCCTTTGAGTACAATGAGTCCGCTTCGCCACGTTATGAGACCAAAGTGGGCGTTGCGAAAGATATCCTCAAGAAGCTCGCTGCGGTAAACCATAAGACGGACGATACTCTGAAAGAGAAACCTAAAAAGCCCAGCTTTGACTTCTCGGACAATAGCTGTGGTGCGACCGCTGATAGTACCTATCTCTTAGACTTAACCAGCTCCTCCTTTGCGACCATCGCTGCGGAATGTGAGAACGAGTTAGATGTGGAAGCTGAAGGCGAAAGTGCAAACTTGTGTTTCCATATTGAGCGTGCTCAAGACGACATTCTCGACCATCTTGCTTCTATGGAGGCAAGCTGTTCCGACTGTAGTGTGGATAGTGCAGACGAAAGTGGAGCGGAGCAGTTGGATGACTCGGAGTTAGAGTGAGGGGATGGCTTGAAAGTGTTTGAAAGGATGGTGCATGCCATCCGTTGTATGAGTGTCTGAGAAGAAGAGCGCACGGTTTTTTGTGCGCTCTTTTTTGTCTTGAGGAGTGTCTCTAGAGAGCGGCTGTGCATGTGTGGAAGCATGTCGCCTTCTTTATTGCTCTCAGTGCGTTGCGTTGAGGGGAGTGCGGTCCGGAGTCCCTTAGTCTACCTTAATGATTATTTCATTGGCTTCTTGGCTTGGTTGCGATAGCCTAAGTGGGCTTTACGGTTGCATACAAGGTTATTTGAGGGTAATAAATTTGAATGTTTTGCTCATGGGGATTACGGGGAGTGGTAAAAGTACGCTCGGCCCGCTGTTGGCTCGTGAATTAAGATACGGTTTTGTGGACTTAGACGAAAAAATAGCAGCCCAACAAGGGTGTTCGATCGCTAAATTGATAAAAAAAAGAGGGATTGGTGCTTTTCGCGAATTGGAGTTGCGTACCTTGAGGCTGTTCTCTGGGTGTAAGCATCAAGTGATTTCTCTCGGAGGAGGCCTTCCGCAAGACGAGAATGGCTTGCGGCTCGTGCGTTCTTTAGGCACCCTTGTGTGGCTGGAAGTGCCTATCCGTGTGATGGCGGCGCGTCTTTTAAGGAGTCGTGAAGAACTTTCCAAACGGCCGTTGGTGTGCGAGGCTCTGAGTGCCCATCGTCTCACACCATTACAGGAGGACTCTATGCAAGCCGCTCAATTGCGTCAGGACTTAGAAGCTTATTTGAGTCAACGCTATGAAAAAATGAAAGAATTTGGGGACCAAGCAGACCTTGTCTTCAGGGATTACTATTCTGAGCCGATGTTCGCTGCAAGGCAAATAGTCTCCATGTTCAAACGAGAACCCCTTTCTAGGGTTGGGAAGCTTTAGGTTGGATACCGTAGATGAAAGATGGTTTTTTGTAGGGTGAGTCGGGTATAGGATGGTTTACTGGGCACAGATTGCTGAATTTTTGGAAAAGTTAACGAAGTTTCCATGGCGAGGTACCTTGGTCGCAGCTGCTGTGGGCTTTTTGGTGGCGAGTGTTGGTGCGTTGGCTGTGCAGATCTTTTTGTATGCGACTTCGGAGCCCTTTATGCAGTCGCGCAAAGCGAGACGGGTTGCTGCGAACACAACTTCGGACTTTGCCTTAGGGTCCACCTTAGATCGTAACGGCATTGAAGCGATTTTGACGCGTAATCTGTTTAATAAAGATGGTGTATTAGAGGAAGAGACCGATGAGGAGGAGGAAAGTTCTCCTGTGGAGGACTCCGACTTACTGATCCCAAAATCAGATCTAGATATTAAAATTCTAGGCATTATTTTTGGAGGAGATCCACGTGCAGGGGTGGTCACGTTGCAAAATAAAGGTTCGGGGTTGATTAACACTTTTTTGGTCGATGAGTTTATTACGGGGGATGCACAGTTACAGCAAGTTTTGCGTAACCGCATTATTGTCTACCGTAATGGCCGTCAAGAATACTTAGAGATGGACCCTCCTCCAGAACTGAAGGATAAGCAGCGTACCCGAGTTAAAGGTGGTAAAGTGCGTACCTTACAGCCTGCAGCGAAAAGCAAACTCGACAAGTTTAGTGAGCCTGGTTTTGAGCGCAATGGTAATGATATCACCTTGTCCAGTGACTATCGCAAGAAGCTGTTGACCACGGACTTTACCAAAGTGCTCCAAGATGCCAAGGCGGAGCCCAACTTGGTCGGGGGGGAGTTGGATGGATTTAGGCTGACTCGTATTCGCACCGACTCTATCTATGAAAAGTCAGGGTTGCAAAATGGCGATGTGATTAAAGAGATTAATGGGGTTTCTTTAGTGGATACAGCGCAGACGATTAAGTTGTTAAACTCGTTACGTTCTGCTTCGGAAATTGAAGTACGCATTAATCGTGGTAGTGCAAATTTTGTTAAGCTTATTCAGGTACGTTAGCTATGGATTGGGATATTCGTAAAATCGTGAAGTCCTTTTTTTCCCGCATGGGTGATGGAGAAAGTCAGGCTTCCAAGCATAAGGGTTCTGTGCTCCAGGCGGTCCTTGGCATGTTCCTTAGGCTTGTGGCTGTCATGGGTGCAGCCTTTATCCTCGCACAGATGGCTGCGGTGATTTGTGTACCGTTAATTATGCAGGCCGTGGATATTCAAGGCTCCAAGCGTAGCCGCGCGCCTGCAGTGCAACAATATAAGCTGGATCAAAGGCCCAACTTTCACACTTTAGGTCGGAATATTCTCAAGCGTAACTTATTTAATGCGGAAGGTGAGTTTCCGGTAGAAGAAGAACCAAGTGAAGAAGAGCAGCAACAGCCTTCGTCTTTTAGTTTACTTGGGCCTTGCAAAGACTCCAAAATAAAAAATATCCAATTGGTGGGCACTATTTTTATGGCTGCAAAGGAGCAGGACTCGATAGCCATTATCCAAGAAAAAGGAATTAGCTCTGCAGACTTGTATAAGGTTGGTGAGTTTATTATTGGGCAAGATAACGCACAAGTGGTGCAAGTGCAAAAAGACCAGGTGGTGCTGAATAACGGTGGAGTCAAGGAATGTTTAAAGCTGAATTTGGTTAAGTTTGAGGGGCAGGACTTTACGGCCAAGAGTGGTCAGAAAGTCACCCAAGGCTCTGGGTCGGGGAATACTACAGATGTTGTGGTAGAGTCTGATTTTGTGCGCAGTCAACTTGGAGATAGCTTTAGCAAAATTATTTCTTCGGCACGTTTAGTTCCGAATATTTCGGGGAATACCTCAAGTGGATTTAAAATCTTTGCCATTAGTCGTGGCAGTCTGTTTGATCGTGTCGGCTTGCAGAATGGGGATATTATTACGCAGGTGAATGATACTGTCATGGAAGCTCAGGAGGGGTTCGCCTTGTATAAAGCGTTCGAAGATGAACAGTATATTCGCATTTCTTTGTTGCGTAAGGGAAAAGTCCCGACAACGATTATGGTGCAAATAAAGTAAATGTTATCGGTGCGATTTTGTTCTTAAGTTAGTTCATGGTTCCTATGCATATCTTATTGGTACAATGCCGTGTTTTCTTCGTGATAACTCTTGTGGCTGTTTTATGTTTTCCTGTGCCCCGAGCGCTTGCAGAGACCCTGGAAGACGAGGAGCAAGGGAAAGGTGAGACGCAGGAAGTTTCCATGCATTTCCCAGATGGGGTGAAAGTAGCTGACTTGGTACGTCACTTGGCTACCCAAATGGGGAAGAATGTGATTATGGAGAAAGATATTCCTGCTCAGGTAAGGGTTTTAGCTCCTGAACCTGTTTCGTTAGAAGATGCTTGGGAAATTTTGCTGAGTATTTTGAATTTCCAGAAGCTGACCACTTTAGAAGCCGGGCCGGTACTTAAGATTTTACCTCTTGCCGATGCTTTGAAGTCCTTACCTTCGGTCGTCGCGGCGAAAGAAGCTATTCCTGATTCGGATCGTATGGTCAGCTATTTGTATAAGCCTAAAAATGCCCAGCTCAAAGATCTCAAACGTGTGCTCTCAAAAATTCTTAACTTCAATGCCATTAAAGAACTCCCGAGTAGTAACTCTTTTGTGCTCTTGACGACCGGAAGTCGGCTGCAAAAGTTGATCGCGATTTTAGATATGTTAGATCTGCAGGAAGATGGAGCAACACTTGAAATTTTTGAATTGCGCCATATTACAGGTGAGTATGGTTTAGGGTTGTTGCGTCAGTTGATTCAGGAGCAGTTGCGTTCAAATGATCGCCGTCGTCCGGTGGCTCGCCACTTAGCGGATACGAAGATGTTGCCGGTGGACACTTATAAAGTCGCGCTTTGGGGACGACCTGCAGAGCGCCAGTTGCTTAAGGACTACTTACGTAAGTTTGATGTTTTGCCCGTGAGTGAAGATATTCTAGGGAATTCGATGTATTCGGTATACCCGTTGCAGTATGCTGACGCGACAAAATTGGCGGCGACGATTGGCTCGGTTGTGGAAAAGTCTCCGGTTAAAAACAGGTTTCGTGTGCGTGGTCGGGGGAAATCGAATCAGGGTCCACAAGATTTTTTGGTAACTGCAGATCCACAAACTAATTCTTTGCTTGTCCGTGGAAAGTATCATTCTCAAGAGGTGGTCCGGCACTTAATCCGTCAGTTAGATGTGCGTAAGAATTTAATCTTATTTGATGTACAAATTTTACAGACGAGTCTTAACTATGAGTACCGTTCCCAAGGGTCGACGATTATTCCAACTCAGGGAAAGGTAAATACGATCACCAGTTGGGAAGGTGGCGCTCTGGGACCGATCACGACCAGCAGTTTGTCTGGAAATCTGAGTCCGAGTGCGGATGACGCAAGTGCGGCGGTCGGGGCTTTGGGACGAGATTTTTCCGTTGCTGCACTCTCTGGCAATGGAGTTCAAATTGGAGGTCTGGGCACCATTACCCCTGCTGCGTTGATTTCTCTACTGAAGGCTGACACGTCTAATCTTGAAATTTCTTCTCCTCAAATTGTTTCTATTGAAAATGAAGAAGCTCAATTAGGTGTGGGTCAGACTGTTTTTTTGAGTGTGATTAAACAAGACGAGAATGGTAATAACATCCGTAGTGTTGAGAAAGAAAATGTAGACTTTAATCTGGTGTTGAAACCAGGGCAAGTGAGGGGGAGTTATTTCTCCCTCACCCTTGAGATAGATTCCCACCAAATTGATGGCTTTGACACCAATCAATTACCGATCACTTCCAAACGTAAGATGAAGACGGAGCTTACGCTCAAGGATGGGCAAACCTTTTTTGTGGGAGGGTTAAACAATACCATTCAGGAAAAGCAAAACCGTAAAGTACCTTTTCTTGCGGACGTCCCGATTTTAGGGCAGCTCTTTCGTTACCGTTCTCAAGTGAGCCGTCAAATGAAGTTACTTGTCTTTGCCACCGCTTATGTGATTCATAATGACGATCAGTTACATTCTCTATCTGTCAAGGATTTTAGAGAAAAAAAAGACAAGTTTGGTTTAGGTAAACTGTAATAATTAATAAATTGTCTAGCATCGACCGACACAAAGTCAACAACAGCCTTCCAGTTATTGGATCTTTGCTTTGCAGCTCGAAAACTTTTTTGCTGTGGAGTTAGAAAAAAAATTGGATGGAGATAAAATCGCTTGGCATTAAAGGCGTGGTATGAGATATCGTAACAGCAACGGTGTTCATAAAAACAAGTGTGGTTCGCTCCCCCCTCATTTTACTCTGAGTTTGGGTCTGGCTACAAATACAAAGATGAAGCGGTCGCAAAAATGTTTGAAAGTCGGATCTGTTCAGCGGTCTTCTTATATGCAGTTGATCGGCCCTGGTCCAATCGATAGGTGGAAAAATGTTATGAAAAAAAATGTCGTGCGATTGACATGCTATCGGAAAGGAGGCCGGTGCTATGTTTAAGAGGTCTGCGGAAAAACAACTGTTGCAGGGCCGCTTTTGTTGCGGGATCGTCGCGTTGGGCTTGCAGTGTGTTTCTTTGACGCTACGTGCAGAAGAAGGGACGTCTACTCGTATGCAGCGTGCACTCTTAGCCCAGCAGCAGGGGGAGCCAGGAGGCTCTGTTGTTGCGCGGCCTGTGGTTCCAGCTCCTAAGATTCAGGATGCCAAGGGCAAGGCTGTTGGGGATGAGGCTGGTGCCCGGAAGGTGCCGGTGGTCAACGTCGAGTCAGCAGAGGTGGATAAGGGGGCGGAAAGTATCCCGGAGGGCGAAAGCCTGGTGGAGATTAATTTTCCAGATGCGACGAAGATCCAGGATATTATCAAGGCGGTGGCGACGTGGTCGGGTAAGAACATTATTTTTGATCGTAATGTCAATGGAGAAGTTCAGATTATTGCTCCACGCCCGGTGACGAAAGAAGAAGCGTATCAAGCTTTTCTTTCTGCTTTGAGCATGTTGGAATTGACCACAGTTGAAACGGGCAAAGTCATTAAAATTATGAAGGCCAATAATGCACGTAAGGATAGTATCAAAGCTTTTTCTGGACGTAGCTGGGCACCGAGGTCGGACGAGTTAATTACCCATATTATTCCTCTGCATTATGTGGATGCTTCGTTGGTGCAGAAGTCCTTAGCCAAGTTGACCTCTTTAAACGCAGTGACCGTATATGAGCCTACCAATACACTGATCATTAGTGATACGGGCCATCGGGTGCGTCGTGTCTTGGAGATTATTGAGCTGCTGGATGTGCAGACCGAGCAACCACGTGTTGCGATTGTACCGATCCGTTACTCTGACCCCAAAAGCATTGCAGATCGTGTGAATGAGATTTTGGGGCGTGGCAAAGGACGTTCCGTTGGGGCTAAATCGAGTACGGGCTACAACACCTTTAAAATTTTAACGGATGATCGTTCCAATTCTGTCATCATCTTTGGTCCTCCACGTACCATTGATGACGTCAAAAATTTGGTCAAGAAGTTTGATATCAAAGTAGACGATCCTTCTGCCCAGGCAAGCATTCACGTGCGCCCGTTGGATTATGCCAATGCCCAAAAATTAGCGGGGACTTTAGGATCGCTTGCGAGTGGAGGTAATAACAGCTCCAATACCTTTCGCCGTCCACCTATCAGCAAGGCGAATAAAAGTCGTACGCTCAACTCTTCTGTTTCGGTTGCTGAGCTTGGGGATGGGGTCAAAATTGTTGCCGAAGAGTCTTCAAACTCGCTGTTGATTACCGGGAATAAAAATGCGTACGATGCTTTGAATACCATTGTGCGTAAGTTGGATGTACGTCGGAGTCAGGTATTTGTGGAGGCCGAGGTTTTAGACATCTCGGAAACCAATAACTTTGGTTTTGGACTCTCGATCTTTGCCGGCTGGGGGAGTCAAGACCCCAATAAAGCCAAGTCTATCTTAGGCTGGGAAGCAGGAAATATGGCTCCTTTGGTGGTTTCTCAGGCAACTTCGGGAACAGGCAATACCTCGCAGCAAAATGCCGCAAGTATCGCGCAGTCTTTTGCCAAAGATATGACGATTGGCTTTCTCGCGGGGCAAAAGGTGAATGTTCCTGGCTTGGGTGAGATTTCTCCAGGAGCTTTGATCAATATGGTGAAAGGAGATGTGAATACGAAAAGCCTAGCCTCTCCTCATATCTTGACCTCGAATAATGAGGAGGCGGTGATTAGTGTCGGTCAACGGGTATTCTTCCGAACTTCGAAGGAGAACGCGAATACGGGTAACTCGACGCCTTCGGTAGAGAAAGAGGATGTGGAGCTTTCACTTACTTTAAAACCCAATATCAGTCACTCTGGCTATGTCACCATGAAAGTGGAATTGGACGCTAACTCTTTAGGTGCAGGGACTCCCGAGGGTTTGCCTTCGGTGAATAAGCGTAAGACCAAGCAGAATGTGACGGTCAAAGATGGGCAAACTATTGTGATTTCCGGATTGAAAAATACTTCGGAAAGTGAGGCATACCGTAAGATACCTCTCTTGGGAGACATTCCGATTCTGGGCTGGTTGTTCCGCAACTCGACCATCGAGTCGCGTCGGAGTAATTTGGTGATTTTCTTGACCCCCCACATTATTCACGGTGCTGCTGATTTGGCAGCCATCTATCGGGATAAGGTGGCAGATCGAGATGCGTTTTTGAGTCGAGTGTATGGTGAATCCTTTAAACAATCTGATTTTTATCGTGAGCTTCCTGTGCTGCAAGATGGAGAATATCGTCCGACCAAATATGATGAAGAGGAAGAGCGTATTCGGGCGATACGGGAGCAGGAGGCCTATCAGGCGATTGGGTACGGTGACGGGGCGAAAAAAAGTAAGAAGCGACCTCTCCAGGTAGGGGAGGATGTGGTGGTTCCTGTGCCGCATAAGATGCCTCGGTCTGCGCCAGAACAAAATGCGGGGAGTGGCTCTACGGGCTCGATCTTTCCACCCGGACAGGGGGTTGGCGGCTCCACTGAAGCGGGCGAGGGGTCTTTTGAGTGATGTTTTGCCCGGACGCACTTACTTTTTCTAATATTGGATGTATACAGGACCAGAACTCATGACTAGCGACCTTGATCATACGAATGCAGACCCTTCGGAAGAAGAGGACGAGAAAAAAGTGACTCCACTGCCTGTGGATAGTCGTAACGCTTCCGTGGCCGCAGATAATAACTCTAGGCTTAAGCAGCATGTCAGTGGTGGAGGGTTACTGAGCCGTTCACGGCGTAAGTCCATTGGTGAGCTGCTGATCGAGTCGACTCAGGTTACCGAAGAGCAGATCGAAGAGGCCCTGCAGAATCAAGTTGATACGGAAGATAATCGTAAGATTGGTGAGATTTTAGTCGACCGTGAGCTGATTACAGAAGAAGAAATGTTGCGCGCCCTCGCCTATCAGCTGGACTTGCCTTACTATGAGAAGCTACCGATTAATGATATTAATCCTCAGCTGGTCACGGAAATCCCCATTCAGTTTGCCAGGGACAATCAGATTCTACCTGTGGCACGAGATGAGTTTAATGTGACGATTGCAGTGGCAGATCCTTTGAATATTTTTCCCCTGGATGATTTGCGACTCATTTTATCTACCAATGTTAACATCATCGTGGCACCCCCGACCGTAATTCAGCATAGCATTAACCGAGTCTACGAGCGTTCGAATGATGCATCTCAGAAAGTTGTGGACGAGTTGAACGTTCCGGACATTGGTGCGGGCGAAGATGATTTGGAGGAAACACGCGATCTCTTAGATTCTACGGACGACGAAAAGCCAATTATCAAGTTGGTCAATACCTTACTTTCGCGTGCGGTAAAGGAGGGTACCAGTGACATTCATATTGAGCCTTATGAAAATGAGATTGTGGTCCGCTTTCGTATTGATGGTACCTTGCATGACAAAATGCAGCTTCCTAAACGTCACTTGAATAGTGTGGTCTCCAGGATTAAGATTATCGGTAAACTTAATATTGCGGAAAAGCGTGTTCCGCAGGATGGACGCATTTCCATTAAAGTTGCGGGTAAAGATGCGGATGTACGGCTCTCGGTACTGCCTACAGCTCACGGTGAGCGGGTGGTGATGCGTATCTTAGATAAGTCTGCTGGAGTAAAGCGCTTGGACCAAATGGGTTTCGACCCTGATGTGTACCGTCGCTGGTCTCAATTGGTAAGCCAGAAGCATGGTATTCTCTTGGTGACGGGGCCAACGGGTTCAGGGAAAACCACTTTGCTCTATGCTTCTGTGGTCCATATCAATACCACCGACATCAATATCTTAACGATTGAGCACCCCGTAGAATATAAGCTACCAGGTATTGGTCAGATTGACGTGAAAGAGAAAGTAGGTCTCACTTTTAGTGAAGGCTTGCGTGCGATCTTACGTCAAGATCCGGATGTCATTATGGTGGGGGAGATTCGTGATCGTGAGACCGCTGAGATTGCCGTACAATCATCGTTAACGGGTCACTTGGTTTTCTCGACCTTGCATACGAACGATGCAGCCTCGACCATTACACGTTTAGACGATTTGGGAGTGCAGCCTTTTCAGATTGCTTCGGCAGTCTTAGGGGTCTTGGCGACCCGTTTGATTCGCCGTTTGTGTGGTCGTTGTCGTGAGAAGCATGTTCTCAATGAGGAAGAGATCAAGCTGATGGATCTCACCCCTGCGGATGTAGAAGGTAAGGATGTTTATAAAGCAGGGCGGGGTTGTGAAGCCTGTCATGGCCAAGCGTATGCAGGAAGGATCGGGATTCATGAGTTGTTAATTATGGACGATGATATGAAGACGCTTGTGATGAAAAGTCAGGACTCTAATGAGATTCGTAAGCAGGCTATGGAAAACGGAATGAAAACGCTGCGACAGTCGGCCGTGCATAAGGTGTTAGAGGGGTTGACTTCTTTGGATGAAGCCATTCAGAAAACCCAGTCTGAAGATGTGAATTAGGGGGAGTTGGTAAGGCCGTGCCCATTTTTGTTTACAAAGGTTATGACGTTGCCACTGGTGCTGTCAAAAAAGGGAAGATTGAGGCCGAGTCTGCGCGTCAGGCCAGACAACGACTTAAAACCAAAGAGAAGATTATTGCCTCTGATCTTAAGGAAGAGGTCACAGTAACTGCCAAAGGTCAGTCTTCCGGTGGTCTCTCCTTGTTTCAATCACAGTCGGTTCCTTTAAAAGAAATGGCCATTATGAGTCGCCAGTTTGCAACGTTGCAACGTGCGCACGTGCCTCTCGATGAGTGCTTAATGGCTTTGACAGGTCAAGTCGAAAACAAAGTGTTGAGTAACACTCTCTCTGCTGTGCGTGGCTTTGTGTCTGAGGGGAAGAGTTTGGGAGATGCGATCAGCCAGTATCCTCAGATATTTAGTAAGCTCTACATTAACATGGTGCGTGCTGGGGAATCTTCCGGAAATCTAGGACTGATTATGGAACGTTTGGCGGACTATCTTGAATATCAGCTGGAGACACGCGGCAAAATCATGTCCGCGATGATGTACCCCATTATTATGGTTGTGGCTGCGGTTGCGATTACCTTGTATCTTTTTTTGAGTGTGGTCCCCAAACTGGCTTCTGTTTTTGATAGTATGCGGGCTGAAATTCCCCCGATGACTAAGTTTGTCCTTGGCTTCTCCGACTTCTTACAATCGAGTTGGTATCTTTTGTTTGGTGCTGTGGCAATCGCGGCTTTAGCGTTTCGAGCTTGGTTTAATACGGAGTCGGGGCGGAAGAAGTTTGACTCTTTTATTTTAGGGATGCCTTTGATTGGTCCTATCGTGATGCGCGTCAATGTCTCTAAATTTACGCAGACTTTGTCGACCTTGCTGTCCTCTGGAGTACAGATTATTGCTGCTCTCGAAATTACTAAGAATGTGATTGCCAATACGGTCATTGCTGGGGTGATTGATGACGCGAAGACTGCGGTGCAAGAAGGGGAAGCTTTATGGGTCCCTATTGACCGTAGCCAGCGCTTTCCTTCTCTGGTGACCTACATGGTGCGTACTGGAGAACGAACAGGAGAGTTGGAGAATATGTTGAAGCATATGGCGGAAGCCTATGATGCCGAAGTTGAAAGAAAGATTGGTGGATTGATCTCCTTGCTGTCTCCTATAATGATGGGAGTGATGTTTGGTATTGTCGTGCTGGTGATTGTGTCTGTATTACTGCCGATGATGTCGATTATGAATCAAGTCCGATGAGTGAAGAGATGGGTGAGTTGGAAAGGTTGCATATTCGACTTGTGGT
The DNA here is from genome assembly GCA_028817975.1 of Zetaproteobacteria bacterium. Lineage (GTDB taxonomy): Bacteria > Bdellovibrionota_B > Oligoflexia > Oligoflexales > Bog-1112 > JAPPOJ01. The sequence goes on from JAPPOJ010000041.1 coordinate 19,970, forward strand.
CTTAGAGTTGTGGTTTGGGATCTGCCGCTGGTTGGTCTTTTGTGGAGACGTTAAAAATAGCAAAGATATTTTTGAGAGGAGAACGGGTGATGGCTACTTTGGGTTTTGTGCTTGAGCAGATGTCGGGTTGTTACGCGCGGGTGCGTTGTTTGGCGTTACGGCCTTTTGGTCAAGGTCCTGCACGCTATAAGCGTGGTATGACATTAATCGAGATTATGATTGTGATCACCATTGTGGTTACGTTGATGGGGATTTTGGCGCGTCAGTTTAGTGGCCAGTCTGATCGTGCGAAAGAAGATCAAGCACGTATTGCCATGGCTAACTTGGGGCAAGCCCTCGACTTATATCGTGTGCACAACAATAGATATCCTACGACAGAGCAGGGTTTATCGGCATTGTTGAATAATCCAGATGGTGGCCGGCGTTGGAGAGGCCCTTATGTCGATGGTCAGAAATCCTTATCTGATCCTTTTGGCACACCTTTTGATTATCAGTCGGATGGACGTACATATGAGATTACCAGTGCTGGTATAGATTTAACCATAGGTACGGATACGGATATCCACTTTCCTGAGCGTGATGAGGGAGGAAGCTAACGTCAGTGATCTTTCCGCCTCCCTGCGGTGGGATGAACACGAGACAGCTTCTTTAAACAGCTGCATCTACGTGTGGCCTTCTGTTTTCCTCAGCAGCGCTCTTCTCATGTGAGGGGCTTTTGAAGTTTCAGGTGACAATGATTAAAAATGTACAGCGAGCTTTTACCATGATTGAGATTATTATGGTTATTGCTCTGCTTGGCTTTGTCTATAGCGTCGTCATCCCTGGGTTTCGCAATGTGACGGGGGTGGATGTGGCGAATCAGCTGAATCAGTTTGGGGGAGGTATTCGTGCAGCGTATGACTATGCTGTGCTGTATCAAAGAAATGTACGACTACGCATTGATATGCATCACGGTAGGTACTGGTTAGAGGAAGCGGCTGGTGATGTGGTCCGTATCCCCAATGACCCTGTTGAAATTGACCTTTCTCCAGAAGAAGAGAAAGAAGCTGCCGAAAATTTCAAAGTGGATTTTGAGAAGTATCTTGACTTGGCGGGGGAAGCTGTCCCTGATTTAGACGATGATGAAAAGCAGGTGTCTTTTGAATCTCCTGTGATTCGTGCGCAAAAGCGTTTGCAGCCCACCACTTGGACACGGGTAGACTCTTCGGAGTGGCGCGGGTTGAATTTGGGGGAGGCTTTGATCGTACGCTTAGTACAAACAGACCACTTAAGTACGCCGGTTTTGTTGGATGATTACGGGCAGGAAGCGGTGGTTTCGCTATACTTTTTTCCTGACGGTCGTACAGAACAGGCTCTTTTCCATATTTATTATAAGCTCTCGGATGGTGTTCCCGATACCGAGCAGCTGCCTTATTCAGTTTTGGTCAACCCTTTTACGGGACTTGCCGATGTCTTGAACGGGGTTGTCGAGTGGGAACAATACAGCGAAGCTGTGCGTGAAGGGAAATCTTTTGAGTTTTAACTTGAAGAAAAAACAACACGAAAAGAGTTTCACCCTGATTGAAACGATTGTTGCCTTAGGGTTGATTTCTAGTTTTTTGATCCAAGTGATTTTGATTCAGGGGCGTTCTGTGGAGTTCTCCGACTACAACCGACGTGTGACTCAGGCGGGTTGGTTGGCGAAGGCCGTGATGGCTCAAGTAGAAAGGGCAGCGACGTTGTATCCCTTTCCAGACTTAAAGCTCAATGTGCGCGAGGAACGTTTTACGGATGATATCTGTACGCAAGATCCTATCGTGGGCTGTGACTATACCTACTCGGCTTCTATTGAAGAGTTTAAGCTACCCATCATTGAGATGATTGCGCAAGCCGTGTTGGGGGACCAAAAAGGAAATGCCGCGGGGAGTCCCGGTGATGTGATCCAGTCGCAGATTAAAAATTATTTAGGCGATGAGCAGTTTCGGATGGCGAAAGTATCTGTGCATTGGCCTTCTGGAAGCCGACAAGAGAACTATGATCTCGTGTATTTGATTCCCAACCAAATGAAGATGGATGAGTCGGCCTTGAGTTTGAAAGGCAAAAAGAAAGAATCTTCTGGAAAAGGAGCAAAAACCAAATCGAAAGGTGGTCGTGAGGGAGCCAACACGTCCTCATCCCCGACCACGGATGGGGCATCTTCACAGCAGGGCACGTCACGTGGCAATCGTGCATCCACAGAAAGGTAAAGGGAATCGTGTTTTCAAACTGTAAAATGGCTTCTAAGCCCCGACATCCCTGCCCTGCGCAACGTGGTTTTACGATGTTAGAGGTAATCATGTCGATTGCCTTGCTTTTGACGATTGTGACTTCTGTAACAGCTGCTTTAAAAAATAGTATTGATGTGCGTTTAAGTCTTCGAACGCGCAATAAGATCACCCAGAAAATGGATGTGGTGATGCACCGGTTAAACCGTGACTTGTCTCATGCTTTTTTGCTTGACTCGCGTGACCATCGTTCGGATAACCGCAAGCGTACGTTGTTCCGGATTCGTCGGTTAGGCGATTCAGACCGTTTAGAGATGACTTATCAGGCTCATGAGCCTTCTTCCCCCGGTGCAAAAGAATCGGATATTTCTTTTGTGGTCTATCAGCTAGAAGAATGGGAGCGTTTTTCGGGGCGTAAGTCTTTGTTGCGTGGCGAGCTGAAGCGAATTCCTTCTATAGAGTACCGCTTTAATGATGACCCACCTTTAAAGACCTTTGCGACCAACATCAAGTCTTTGCGTTTAGAGCCTTGGAATGGAGATCGTTGGGTGAAGTCAGGATGGGACTCGACCAAGAGTGATACAGAGAACCGCTTGCCTCATATGGTGCGTGTTGTTCTTACGTGTTGGGATGATGACCCTGAATTTCTTGGTTTTGCGGAAGACCCCGATACTTTGCCCTTAGTGGAGTATTCGACCGTCGTATATTTGGGGAATGCCCTGGATTTTAATGAAGTTAAATCGAAGCTGAGTACATTTAGGTTGTCTTTATGAAAAAGTCAAGTAGCCCTATCACCGATAAAACAACGCCCTCCTTAGCTCCAGCAGAGTTTTCCTGTTCGGGTGCAGAACCTGTTGTACGCGGGCGTAAGGGGGAACGTGGGGTTGCGTTGATGATAGCACTGTTCTCGATCATCATGATGGTATCCTTTGTCAGTGACTTGATTATTTCTTCGACGGTACAAATTAATATGGCTGCTGCCAGTCGTGACAAAATCAAGTCCGAGTATTTAGCTAAGTCGGGGGCAAATCTTGGCATCTATGTCGTCTCGGCAAGTTTTTTAATGAAAAAAGCGATTCAGAACGGTACACTACCGATCCAATCTAGTGCTACAGATGGCCCGTCAAGCTTGTGGGCTATGGTCAATAGTTGGCCAGCTTTTGGACGTGAGACGGTAGACTTTGTCCGGGGGAGTGATGACAAGTTATCTCAGCAGGAAAGTGATGTGTTTGGAGTAGGTGGTCTGTTAAACGAAAAAGTGGCCAATCAGATGAGTATGTTTGAAGATGCTTTTTCCGTTAAGATTCGTGATGAAAGCGCCAAAATTAATTTAAGTGGTTGCAATCACTCCAGTGCAGTTGCGTGTAAGGATGTTGTTGCTCAACTCGAAGCGTTGTTTTCCTGCCCTGTCGAAGAAGCCTTTTTGGAGTCTTACAATTTGAAGCCCCGGGAAATGGCCTATCGTATTCGCGACTTTATCAGTTCCCGTAGTGAGGCGAACTCGGAGTCCAATATTGACTCGAAGGATGGGCCGTATCAACGTAGTGAGACCCCTTATGAATCGAAAAAATTTTTTCTAGATAGTCTTGAGGAGCTGCGCCTTGTACATGGTTGGAATCAGGATATTCACGAGGTCTTTAAGCCTTACCTTACGATTTATCCTTTTCACCGGCGCATTCAGCCGCGTAAAGTCCAGAGTTTAATCAACATTAATACAGCGCCACGTGAGTTGATGGCGTGCCTTCTGCCGGAGTCCCTGAGTTCTTCTGCACGAGAGAACATGTTGCAAGTTACTGAAAAACAAAAGAATAAAGGCCAAGATGTTGCTGCGACTCAGGGAGAGATTGCCCAACAATTAAGGGATACATACTCTTATGCCGAGGAGGGTGAGGAACAATCTGAGGTAGAGAAAAGAGCAAATTGGTTTAAGGTGGATTCGGATGTGTTTCGTGTAGAGGTATCCGCTTTGACAGGTCGTCAGTCAAGGAAACATGTGTTAGTGGTACGACAGGTAGATAATGAAACAAAAGATGAACTCATTGTCCGCAGAGATGTTAAAAG
>JAPPOJ010000140.1 GCA_028817975.1 Zetaproteobacteria bacterium
CCCCAACCAGCCAAATGGGCTTCTTTGTTTGCTTGTTTACCTTGAGTCACGAGAAAGCTGAAAGCTCCTAAGTTTGGAAGAGCTTGCATATATTTGCGTGTTTTACTGATGGAACGGATAATCCCGGGCCCGATACGGAGTACCGTTGGGGTGGAAAGGGTAAGCCTAGCATTTGTGCCCTGGATATTGCGTAGAATGGCATCCCCATCAAAGCGGAGGGTCACTTCGCTGTTTTGACGTGTTTGAATGAGCATGCCAGCATCGAGAATCATATCTGTTTCTACAGCGTACCACCTTAGGCTCAGAGGTGCGCGCACAAACACCTGTCCGCTGACGTCTTCTGCGATAATATCTGCGTAAGTCTGAGATATCGTCACAAGATTTATAAAAATGAACAGGCAAATGTGTATCATGTGGATGACTTAAATCGAATAGAGATAATACATATATCGTCTCCAGGTGGTGTACCATCACGGAACTCGTCACAGCTTTTTAATAAGGCGTTAACGAGGTTGTGAGATGGCTTGCGGCCATACTCTGAAGCGACTTTGCGTAGTCTTTTGAGTCCGTACATTTTATCTTTTGGGTTTGTGGCCTCGGTTAAACCGTCCGTGTAAAGAATGAGTACGTCACCCGATTCGGGGATAAATTGAGTCGAAGCGATTTCTGGAGTATCGGAAAGGCCTAGAGGTTCGCTGCCCAGTTGGATACTTTTCCACCCCATGCCTGCTTTCTTTTTTTCTTGTAACTTTGACTGCTCGGCATCTTGATATTTGTAATACTGTGCGGGTACATGACCCGCGTTAAACATTTGCACGTTATTAGAGGTTTGGCTGTGTACAATCACTTGCATCGTGCATGCCCACTTTGTTTTGCCAATCCGATACATGACTCTCCCTGACATTTTGACAAAGTCCTCTACGGGAAAAGTCGCACATCCATCGCGATATTTTTCAAACAGTCCGTTGAGAATCGCTGTAAACATGGCAGCCCCGACTCCGTGCCCGGATACATCCGCGATTGCATAGACTACTTCATCCGACTCAGGAAAGTAAGCGACTTGAAACCAGTCTCCGGAAGCATCTTCAGCAGGCACATATACGTGAGCGATATCTGAAGAAGTTACTTTTTGGATTTCTTTCATAATGGCTGTGTTAGCTAAAAAAAGCTCTTGTACTGTGCCTGCAATTTCGACTTGGCCTTCGAGGCGAACCTTTTCTTTCTCAGCGACGATCAGATCTTTAATTCGATTATCTTTTTGAATAAGACGTCGAGCCATTTCTTCAAAAGCAAGGGCAAGTTTACTAAATTCAAAGATGGATGAACGTCCAATCTTGACATTATAGTCTTCATTCGCAATATCGTTCGAACCTTTAATAAGACTCGATAAGATAAGATTCATACGTACAAGTGGAATTTGGACGATGACAACCGACACAAATATAATAAGTGCCAGTGTGAGATAAAAAGTGACTTTCATCTTCCAGATGACACCTAAGATCGATTCCACTGGAATTTCAATAAATAAAGTCATATTGGTGTAGGGGAGTTCGCGATAGAAACCAAACTTGTCGGTGGACTCAAGGTCTGTATATCGGGTAAAGGTTGTGGTTAAGGACTGTTTTACAAAGTTTTGTACCAGCTTGCGTTCCAAGTAGTTATACTGGGTTATATCATCATTCCCTGTGTAAATAAGCTGTCCTGAACGGTTAATAATATAGAAGTGACTAAAGTCATTTAAAACTTGATTGATTTCTACAAAGATATTATCCGTGTCGATTTCGGTAAGCTCTAAAAGCTTTTTTTTGTTTTCTTTGTAGAACCGACCTCGGTAAGACTCTCCTGAGAGAGTCCATAAGCTGGTTTTAAATTGGCTATAGCCATTAAATTCTTCGCCTTTAATACCTAATTCTTCTAGGGTAAGTTCCTGCAGTCGACCTCCGGTCAGGGGAATGATTTTGCGATTGTCTTTACTCCATACATAGCGATAAACGTTTTTATTGGATGAAGATATAATTTTGTTAGTCCACTTAATCGAAAGGCGTTCGAGTTCGAGAAAAAGGATAGACCAGCTGTCCGCTGTTTTTTCATCTTCGAGGTAACGAAACGCAATACTTCCGGTGGTGATCCCAGAGATAAGAATCCCCAGCACCATGAGTGTATTAATTACATTTGAAAACTTGAGTCTTCCGGGCTTTTCAACGTGGCTTATGGCGGGGTTATCCGTCGTCATCATCTACCCCAATTTGTTTGCGGACCACGATATGCACACGCCGATTCTTTTTCTGGTTTTCAGGAATCCTCTTCCCGGATGCGGTAAACTCAGGGAAAAGAGGGTCCAAAGGTCCCATGCCTCGAACGAGCAGCAGCTTGGGGTCAATGCCCATCGCCATCAGTTCTTTGGAAACCGAACCAGCTCGGGCAGAGGCAATGCCGAAGTTGTCGCCAAAAGGGTTGTTTTTGCTGACAGGAGAGCTATCGGAGTGTCCGATAACTTCAATTTTTAGAATTCCGCTGATACCTGAGACTCTTTTTGCAATCTCATGAATCTTTTTTTTCGCTTGAGGCGAGAGCTTGGTTCCTCCGCTTGGAAATAGGGTTTCGTTAGGGAGGATAATTTCAATATTTTTGGAATCCTTTTGCATGTTTTGCAAAATTTCTTTCATCACAGGATCTTTTTCCGCTTCAATTTGTTTACCAATAGACTTGCCAGTTGACTGGAGGGCTTGCTCGTTACGGTACATCTTCTCGATTTTAGGGACAGCTTGCTCGGTGTTTTCAGCAATTTTCAACATTTTCACGATCATTTCGAGCGCGGCTTGTTTTCTTTCCTGGTCAGAAATATCTTTCTGTAGCTCTATTTTTTTTGTTTCAGACTTACCTTTAAAGGTATCGGTCATCTCTTGGGCTAAACTTTCGAACTTTTTGTCGTCAAACTTTGAAAAGCTATAGATCATCACGAAAAATCCGAGCAGTAGTGTCATCATATCGGCGTATGCATAAATCCATTCGTCGAAATCCTCTTCACCACCACTCTCAAATTTTGAGTAATCCATCCTCGTGTGCCTATTTATTTACGTTCACTGGGTAAAATAAATGACTTAACGTGCTCTTCAATATACTTAGGGGGCCGACCTGACTGTATGAGCATAATCCCTTCGACGACCATGAGACGTGACTTTTGATCTTCCTCTGTTTGTTTGGTTAAATTTTCGGAAACAGGGATCAAGATAAAGTTAGAGAGAGCCAAACCATAGAGTGTGGTGACCAATGCGATCGCCATGGAAGGCCCGATCATTGCCTTGGCATCATCTCCCAATCCCAGCGATTGTAGGAGTGCGATCAGACCTAGTGTGGTTCCCATGAGGCCAAATGCTGGAGGGAACTTGGCAATCGTCTTGAATATTTTGGCTTGGGATAAGTAAGAACGAAAGTGTGTCATCGCTCTATTCTCAAGTAATTGGCGCAACTCTGCTTCGGTAACATCGGCTTTTAACCAAAAAAGTACTTCCGCAGCGTCTTTTAAAAAAGGATCTTGTACTGACTTTGTGGCGTTTTCAAAGTTTTTTGCTCCTTTGCGCCGTGCTTCCGCAAGGGTGACAATCTCAGCGATGATTTTACCGTACTCTGTTTGCCTGCCTGTAAGGACACGGCGAAAGAAAACAGTGAGAAGAACGGTAACTTGTCGCAGAGGGAAACACACCAGGGTTGCGGCAACGCTCCCCCCAACCACCATGAGAGCAGACTTCGGTTCGATGATCACCGTTGCATCGTCAAAAGCGAGCATGACGCTTAACCCGAATACTGCAAAGGCTGAAATAAACCCTAAAAAGGTACCGAAGTTCATGATGCTTTCCTTTCGGGGTTTTCGAGAAGCTCGTCAAGAGGGTCGTCTCCTTGCGTCTTACGAATCGCGGCGACCATCTTCCGTTGCATGCTCTGGACATTTTTTCTTTTTTCGCGTTCCGACCAAGACTCGATTTGACTAGCATCATCTTTAATGATCTCTAGTCTTCTTTCCTCAATGAGTTTTTCGATCATCTGCACCTTCTCGGGTTCGAGTAAAGTGATCGCGATGGCGAGGTCGGCAATGCTCATCCCGTCGACAATGCTTTCACGAACATCTTCTCGCAGTTGGAAAAAGGTGTTGAAGGTGACCACTGTACTCGCTAGGTATGCGCCAATTTTTTCAGAACCTTTGCTCAGTGCTGAAATGACTTGGTCATTCACCCCTTCGGCTGTTTTCTCTACGATACGTGAGTAGAAGGCGAGATAAGGCCTTTCAAGGTCCTGTTCGTCTTCTTCAACCGCCTTTTGTACGGCAGAGAGTACGGTGCTATCTAGGTCTGCCGTGCGTGAGTTTTGGGGCATTAAAGTAAGGCCCTCACTGATTTTTTCCAGTGCTGAGCTGTCGGATTTCATTTCGGTAAGCAGCTCGGCGACTTGGTCAGCTGGTAGGTAGGCGAAAAAACGTGCTAAGCCTGGAGCTTCTAGGCTGTCTATAACAGAGGTAAAGCTCTCTGTGGAGAGCTTCAGGAGTGCTGACTTTACTTCTGAATTGAGTTCCGAACGACCTCGGAGAATATCCCCGTTCATTAAGACCGTACGTAGCTCCTCCCCAACCTCTAAAAGTATTTCTGCTTTGGATTTGGAGTATTGACGATTGTTAAGAAAGGTAATGACCCGCTCTTGCTGTGTACTTCCAAGCTTTTTAAACAAGGTGTTGGCGCGATCTTTACCTAGGATTTCCATGGCGCTAATGGAACGTTCGTAACTTTGGGGCTGGTCTAGCCCGCGACTAATGTAATCCAGAACAGCTATTTCGGTGTAGTTCCCAGGTTCTTCTAGAAGTTTTTCGATTTCTTCTTGGAGTGCAAACACTCTTTCGTAGGTTTCGCCTATGCGAACAGAGTGTCCACCTCCTTCACTTGTTGCAGCGCTTTTGACTTCTTCGGCACGTTGCTCGATGATTTCGGATTCTTCCCCACCCCCGCTGATTTTTTCGACACTTGCAGCAAGGTTAGAAATAGCTGTTTGGAAGCTGGTGCTGAAGTTGGCAACTCCTCGCATGAGCAAAAAGCCGAGAAGAACCGTGCCGATAAGTAATGCAATGGCAACGAAGCCAAGACCTGCAGCATCCAAAAGCTTCTCTTGAACACTCACTTCTTTGCCTTCTTCACCGGCATTGGATTTTCTTTCCGCCGACTCTAAGTCTCTTTTGACCACTGTCAGCTCACGTTTGAGGTCTTCGCGTTCCGTTTCTAAAGTTTCCAGCTTTTGCTGGGATTCTCGCAACTGATCTTGAGTTTGATTCAAAACTTCTGCTTGTCGACGTAGCTCTGGGTTTTCGGTCTGTTGTAAGTTACCAAACTGCATTTTCTCGAAGCTAATTTGATCGCCTTTGCTTGTATCGAGTGCAAAGGTAGCTGTTAAGAGCTTGCTGATATCTTGCTCGCGGTTGGCATTAATACGATTGGGTAAGTACACTTGAATAGAGACACTGGCGACGAACTTACGCAAGCTCGTGGAGTCTTCTGGGTGGGGCAAGGCGGTTGCTTCCGCTCCGGGTAAGTAGGGCAGGTCAGAAGGGTCTTCGCTGTTATTATTGTTATTTTCGTCTTGTAAGTCTGTCGTCGTGATGACGACCTGGAAGTCTTGTCCCCCGATATATTTACCCACCACACGTTCGGCGTGTTGTTTGAAGTAGCGATTGATGAGTGGGTTCGCCGCAGCTCTCTTGTGAAAACAAAAGAGTAGGAGAAAAGTTACTAGGTAAACCCTTCTTTTAGTTATTTTTAAACTCATACGATACTACCATATGGAATAGCTATCTCTAGACTGCCGTCTGGATCATCGGTAGCTTATGGGAAAGGTTTAGTA
>JAPPOJ010000073.1:0-20748 GCA_028817975.1 Zetaproteobacteria bacterium
ACGTGCTAAGCCGAAAGACCCACGTGATGATGAGGTGATCGACGTATGTCCTCACTGTGGCCGAGTTGTGGAAAAAGGCCATAGCTGTTGTGAAGGGAGCAGGTAAAGTTCGTTTTTAGTTTGTTACCAAGCTTACTTTTGCAGGAGCTGAAGGGCCATTTGTGGGGTGTTGTTGGCTTGGCTAAGTACCGAAATCCCGGCCTGCATGAGGATGTTGTGCTTCGTGAGTTCGGCAGATTCATTGGCAATGTCGACATCTTTTATCCTGGATTTGGCAGCAGAGAGATTTTCGACAGAGATAGAGATGTTTTTGACCGTAGACGTGAGACGATTTTCCAGTGCTCCCAGTTCTCCACGGATCGAGGCTACTTCGTCAATAGCGCCATCCAGAATGCTTAGACTACGCTGTGAGGCGAATTTGTTGGCAATGCCTAGCTCTTCCAGTCCTAGTTTGTCAGCATTGACATCAAGTTTAAAGGCATTAAAGCTAATCCGGTCTACTCCGAGTAAATTGTTACCCCCGGTGTTGACCTGAAAGTCCAAGGTTCCTCCCGTGCCGTCGAGAAGCATTGTTCCGTTAAACTCGGTTGAGTTTGCAATACGGTCGAGTTCCTCTTTGAGGGATTGGTACTCCTCATCTAGATAGCGGCGTTCGTTTTCTCCGATGGTGTCGGAAGCTGATTGGACCCCGAGTTCGCGGAGGCGCACGAGGATGTTTTGGATTTCGTTGAGTCCGCCTTCAGCAACTTGAATCAAAGATACGCCATCATTTGCATTGCGTTGGGCTTGCACCAGCCCACGTACCTTTGCGCGTAGCTTTTCGGAAATTGCGAGACCAGCGGCATCGTCTCCTGCACGGTTGATACGGTATCCACTCGCTAACCTCTCTAGGGACTTGTCGAGCAAGCGACGTGTATTGCGTAAATGTCTCTGAGAATTTAACGACGAAACGTTGGTCGCAATTCTTAAACTCATTTAGAGTCCTCCGCTATCGGCACGCAAGGCTTCTTCTTTTTCCTCATCCGATCAGTGGGGTGCTGATGAAGAGGCTCTGCACGCCCATTCAGCTAAAATCGTATCATGTCCTTTTTGAAGGCGAATAGGCAAAGAGGATCTCCCCCGTTTTGTGCTGCAATTGCTGCCCAAGATGACAGAACTTTGGTTGTTCTGGTGAGGAGGTGGATCTTCCTCGTCAGGTGTGTATAATGCGTTCGATTCGAAATTTTACCCACTGAGGAGTGAGTGTGCGGCAATTGCGGATAGCGTGCTGGTATGGAATGGTTGGATATGGTGTGGTCGGCATCCTGTGTATGCAAGTGGCGATGTCTTGTGTGTCTCCTCGGCGTGTGATTACGGGGACGGTCAGTCTCGATGAACTGACGCTGGCTTTGCTGCAGCATGCTGGCAAGCCTGAGCTACTGGTGGGAGTGAGTTATCTTGCCGACCATGACCACCATAGTTGGCGCCCGCAGGCTTTTGTGCGTGTGCCTCATCGTGTGGGTGCTGCTATCGAATCGGTGTTAGCCGCGCGGGCCGACTTAGCTCTGCTCTCGACTTATAACCGGGTGCAGTTTTATCATCAGGTGGCAGCTGCAGGGACACGGATACTGAAAACGGGGAGTATTACCCGTATTGTTGACCTCGAACGTGTTGTTTTGGAGTTAAGTCAGCGCTTGTGCTTGCCGCGTACAGGGCAGCAGGTTTGGCAACAGTTTGAACAGCGTTTGCGTCACCTGCAACAGCGTGTGCGTCGCCCTGCCGCTGTGCTGCTGATGAGCTTGGATGGGACGGTGCAGGGCAAAGGTACCTTAGCGGATGATGTGCTGCGTGTGTTGGGCCTGACCAATGTTGCGGCGGAGAGTGGTGCAGTAGGGTGGGCAAAGTTGCAACGGGAATCACTGGCAGCCTTACGGCCTGAACTGTGGGTGTATCCCACCACAGGGGAAGAGGTTTCCCCTGTGCGGCGAAACTTGCGTGCGGTCCCCTATGCCCGTCATTGGCCCGTGCAGTCTCAACCACAAAATTTTGTTGCGGTCCCCGCTGCCTTGTATAGTAGTGCATCTCATCATGTCTTAGATTTGGCTGAGTATCTTGTGCGTGCTGTAGAGGAGCGTAAAGTTGCTGGATAAGTCAGCGTATCGTAGCTATAGGCACTTTGTAGGGTTCTTGGTCTTATGGTTTGCGTGCAGTCTCTTGGCTGTAGCGAAAGGGCCTTTGGGCTGGTGTGGTGCAAGCTCTTCTGTTTTACCGCCCGTAGAGATGTGGGAAGTCTGTATGGCCATTCGTTTACCACGGGTGCTCTTAGCGAGCTTATGTGGGGCAGCGCTTGCAGTCGCTGGATGTGTCATGCAAGGCTTGTTGCGTAATGATTTGGCTTCTCCTGCTGTCTTGGGTTTGGGGGGTGCTGCTAATTTGATGTGTGTGGCATTGGTGGTAGGTGCGCCAAGTTACGTTGAACTTTCTGGAGTGTTACAGCTCGCAGGGTTTTTAGGTTGTGCACTGGCATTTGCATTGTTGTGGGGAATTGCGCGTATATGTGGCAGTGATGTCCACCACTTGCTGTTGTTAGGTGTCGCTTGCGCAGCGATTTGGGGGGCATTGACGATGCTACTCCTGGCGAGTGTCTTGGAACAGCATGAGCTGTTAGCAAGAGCGATGCACTGGATGATGGGAGGATTTACGGCTGCGACTTGGTTGGATATCGGTGGCTGTCTTGCTCCTTTGCTGCTTGGGTTGGGTTTAGCTTGGCAACAAGCTGATGCGCTTGATATGTGGGCGATGCATGGGGAAACGGCGCAAACCATGGGAGTGGATTTACGTTACTTGAGTGTAAGTGCGGTCGTGGCGGTGGCTTTGTTGCTGGCGGTGTGTGCTGCGGTGGCAGGCCAGTTACCTTTTGTGGGTCTGATTGTCCCTCACTTGATGCGCTTGCTGGGTCACCGTTATCATGCAGATTTGATGGCTTTCAGCGCGGTACTGGGAGCGACGCTTGCGGTTGTGGCTGATCTTTGTGGGCGTATGCTGCGCCCCCCTGTAGAGATAGAGGCTGGAGTGTTTACTTCTCTCTTGGGTGGAGTATTTTTTTTGGGGTTGTTGATCTATTCGCGTGTGGGAAAGCAATACTATGCTGGTCGCTGAGCAGGTAAGTGTAAGGAAGCGTCAGGTTTGCATACTCCACCAGCTGAGTTTTGTACTTGCTTCGCCTGGATTGTATGTCGTCATGGGGCCGAATGGGAGTGGTAAATCGACACTGTTACGTTTTTTGGCTGGCCTTGAAACGGTGTACACCGGAATGTGCCATCTGGGTGAGGGCATCGATTTGGCAACCCTTTCTGTTGGACAGCGTGCGGCCTACTTTGCCTACGATTCGGGCAACTTATTTTGCCCTTTTAGCTATCGGGTGGAAGAAATCATCGCTCTTGCGGTGTGTTGTAAAGGTTCTCGGTCGCTTCAGCTCGAACAGGTTTTGCAGTTGTTTGATCTGCTGCCTTTGCGTGCGCAACCCTATTTGGCTTTATCACAAGGTCAGCAGGCGAGGGTACAGCTTGCGCGTACTTTAATGCAAGATACGCGCTATATTCTTTGGGATGAGCCTGTTGCGCATTTGGATGTGCATGCCAGCTATCTTTATTTACAGCGTGCCCGTGACTTTGCCCTGACAAGAGGGAAAGTGATTGTGGCTGTGCTGCATGATTTTTATCTGGCTTCTTGCTTAGGCGATGGTTTTATGGTTTTGGACAAAGGCTGTATGGCACTTACGGGAACAAGTGCACAGGTTTTTGCCGACCCACGTTTGGCAGACATTTTTAAGGTTTGCTTTGTTCCTGTCGGTCCTTCTACTTCAACCTATACGGCGATTTTTCCACACGAAGGTAAGTGACATGTGAGGTTATCGCAGCAAGAAGCCTTTTTGATTGCTTGTCGAGTCTGAATTAGTTAGTATCTGCGAGAGTCTTCGTGTATCTAAGTCGTATTCATGTTGTAAGCAAAGGTTTGAAAAATATATGTCTGCGTTGTCAAAGACCCCTCGGCGGATGCGTGGGTGGATGGACTTAAAAGTTGTTGCCATTAAGCAAGAGACCCCGGACTGTATTACAGCCTCTTTGCAGTCTCCAGAGTCACAAGATTGTCCTTTTGATTATATTCCTGGCCAGTATCTGACTTTTCGTTTTGATAATCTTGCTGACAAACCTGTCGTACGTAGTTATACTATGTCTAGCTCGCCGCGTAACTCAGAGTCTGTGGAGGTTACGGTCAAGCAGATCCCAGATGGGTTGGTGAGTGGATATTTTTGTCACCAGTTGAAAGAAGGTGATTGCTTGCGTGCTCGTGGTCCTATTGGGCGCTTTGTTTGGGATCATAGCAAAGACCATCCTACTTTAGTTATGGTCGCGGCAGGCAGTGGAGTGACTCCTTTCCTCTCTATTGTGCGTGAGTATATTGATGGTACTCAACAAGTTCCACAGCAAATGGCGCTCTTAGTGTCGTTTCGTACGCGTCAGGATATCATTGATGCTGAGGAGTTATTACGATGGGCAGAGCATGAGCGTTTTGAGCTTTGCATTCAACTGACCCGTGAGCAGTGCTCTGAGCATGGCTACGGCCGTATTGATGGTGCAGTCCTCGACACGTTTTTATCCAAGTATACTTGTGGGCCTGCGACTTATATGACGTGCGGCCCTGAGGCATTGATGACAAGTGTGGTTGATTATTTGCAGCAGGCGCAGGTGAACCCTGAAGATATTAAGCAAGAAGCTTTCTGAGGATGAGGTTGGGCTTTTTAGAGGAGTTCCATATCGGTCACAGAAACAGAGGCAATCGAGTCAGAATAGTGAAAGTCTTTGGTCGGGAGTACTCCGTTCTTAATCCCCTTAGATTCAAAAATATGTAGGTAGACTTCGCAACGAAAGTAGTCGAAGCTGTCATCAAATGGAAAATGAATGCAGTCGGTACTTTCGATATTTTTAGGAAGTTCTACTCTTCGTTGAGGAAGTGCTGCCATGGGGCGCCCACGTCCTCTTTGCTTCTTGGCGTGCTGATCCTCTGGCTGTTGCTGCTTGAGTATAAGTCCGCAATGATCTGAAAAAACAATGCCTTTTTTATCTTCTGCGAGTTTGCCATGGCGAACATGGTGTGGGCAACGGTTACAGGGCATGAGCAACTCCTTTACGACGTAACTTCAGGTGGGAAAGCTAGATTTCACCACGCTTTTTCATTGTAGCATCAATCGCTTGCCGCGCAACCCACCTTCTTAAATAACTCTTAATTTAGATTTTGGACGCAAACTCGGGGCCAGGCCATGAGTTCGCCTTGGATATTCGCTTGATTTATGGAAAACTTTGCTTCATAAACATTAGGAAAATCTGTTTCAGACAATGATGGAGGTGGTACTTGTGGGTTGGTCAAAAGTAAATAAAGCTCCCTTAGTAAAAAGCGCGCGTATTGATACCCCGGATGGTTTGTGGTTTCGTTGTTCAGGTTGTAACGAGGTTATTTACCGTGACAATTTTGAAGCAAATCACCACGTTTGTCCTAAATGTAATTTGCATCACCCGATGGAACCTTTGAAGCGCTTTAAGTTGTTGCTTGACCCTGAAACCTTTGTGGAGCGAGACGTGGAAATGAGTCCGGTGGACTCTCTAGAGTTTGTAGACTCCAAGGACTATGCTTCCCGCATTAAGTTGTCGCAACAAAAAACTTCGGCAAAAGATGCTTTTCTTGCTGGAGAAGGGGAGATCTATGGTATCCCTGTGCAGGTAGGGGGTTTTGATTTTCGCTTCATGGGTGGCAGTATGGGGTCGGTTGTGGGCGAAAAGATTGCCCGTGTGTTTTTACGGGCGGGAGAGTTGCGTCAGCCAGCGATTGTAGTGTCTTCTTCTGGAGGAGCACGTATGCAGGAGGGACTGTTGAGCTTAATGCAAATGGCAAAGACGTGTGCTGCTTTGAGTCGTATGCGAGATGCGGGTATTCCTATGATTTCTATTTTGGCAAATCCGACCACTGGAGGAGTCGCAGCGAGCTACGCAATGCTCGGTGATGTGAACCTGGCCGAACCACAAGCTCTTATCGGTTTTGCGGGACCACGTGTGATTCAGCAAACCATTGGACAAAGTTTGCCGGAAGGATTTCAGACGGCAGAGTATTTACTAGAACATGGGATGCTTGACCGCATTGTAGAACGGTGTGACATGCGCAAGGTGGTGGGAGAGATGCTGCAAATCTTGACGAGTGGCACCAAACGTGGATCACCTAAGAAGAGTAAATCATGATGCCTCAGCAACCTGTAACGCCAAGTTCGTTGTCAGCTCCAGATCCCTTTGCTTATCTCTATGCCCGGGTACAAAAAGGTATCAAGCCTGGTCTTGAGCGCATTCATGCCGTTTGGGACAAAGTGCGACAGACGCACTCCCAGTTACCCCAGTTTATTTTAGTGGCAGGCACGAATGGCAAAGGAAGTACTTGTGGTTTTATCTTTCAAGAGCTTTACCGGCGTGGATATGAAGTTGGGCTTTTTTCTTCTCCACACTTGTTAGAGCTGAGGGAGCGTTTCCAGGTCAATCAGGCTTTTATTACGGATGTGGAGTTGCATCAGGTGATTGCTAAGTTGACGCGTTGTGCAGGACCTGACTTATTCTCGCAGCTCACTTTCTTTGAGGTGTGTACCCTTGTAGCTTTGGAGTGGTTCACGGCTTCTCAAGTAGACTTTGCCGTGTTGGAAGTTGGTATGGGGGGGCGGCTGGATTGTACGAATGTTGTTTGTCCTGTTTTGAGTGTGGTGACCAGCATTGATCTTGATCATCAGCAGTGGCTGGGAGATACTCTGCCTCAGATCGCGAGGGAGAAGCTCGGGATTGGGAGGCCTCAGCTGCCCTTGTTATGGTGTGAGCCGGAGAGTGTTCTAAAAGGTTTAGAAGGGGTGTTAGCAGAAGTCTCTGGAACAGGAGTATGTGTGCATCGCTTTCAGCCTCGGCGTGTCTTTCAAAATTGTATGCAGCGCAATGCGGAGATTGCGCTGCAGGCTGTGGGCCTTTTGTGTTTGGATGCTCGCCCACGCCGGGTGTGCTCTTTTAAGCCTGTCACGCATATTGCACGTGGGCAGTACTTAAGTTCTCCGTACCCTTCCCTCTATTATACTTGTCACAATTTGGCTGCTTGCAAGCAGATGATGCGCGAAGTGCAGTGCAGCTATGGAGATAGGCCATTGTGGGCTGTTTGTGCCCCGTTAAAAGATAAAGCGTATCAGGATATTTTGCACTATGTGGGTGCGCGGGTGGACCTCTTGATCGGGTATCAAGCGGATCATGCCCGTGGTCTTTCGGCTGCAGAGGTGACAGACTTACCTTTTGATTGGTTTGCGCATGCGCGAGATGCGATGGATTATGTGCATGCTGCCTGGTCTGCGTCTATGCAGCAGCCACGGCCCCTGCTGCTTATATTTGGTTCTTTTTTGGGGCTGGGCGATTGGTTGCGTGTCCAGGGCAAGAGTGTCCAGGACTTACTTCATGATCACGAATAATGAGGCCCTTGCTGGTGCAGGGTGATGGAATGGAAAGAGGCCGCAATGAGCGGCCTCTTTTTTAAATTGTTATTCAGGCAAGTAGAGGGCTATGCGCTTGCTTGTTTTGTACTTGGTTTGGCATTTTTCTCTCGATACATTTTCTCGAACCAAACGACGAAGGTACTGGCAACTAGAATGGAGCTGACGGTAGCAACGATCACGCCAATAGTCATAGCCATGGCAAAGTTCCAGATTTGTCCCGTAGCCATGATGAGAATTCCGGATAGAGAGAGTGCCGTTGTCAGGGAAGTATTAATCGAACGCCCTAAGGTCTCATTGATGGCTAGGTTAATATTCTCTTTCAACGCTCGGCGTGGGAAGTTTGTTAGGTTTTCTCGAATCCGATCGTAAATAACAATCGTGTCGTTCACCGAATAGCCTACCACGGTGAGGAATGCTGCGACGGCGACGAGGTCAAAAGAAACCCAGAAGAACACATAGAATCCAAGCATGATGATGATATCGAGGAACATTTTGATGAGTGCGCCAGGGCTAAAGCGCATGTCAAAACGGAAACCGATATAGATAATAACAGCTAGAATTGCATACAGAACCGATAGGATACCTTGGGTACGCAGCTCTTGGCCGACTTGGGGACCGACAAAGTCTACAGATTCGATTTTAGGGCCTTTATCGGCAAGGTTTTTTTCCAGACTTGCTTTGAAGATTTGGAAAATGTCAGCGGCACCTGCTTTTTGGATACCACGTTGCCCACTTTCATCATAGCGGATAAGGTATTGTTTCTTGCTACCTTCTACAGACTGGAGTACTAAATCATCTACGTTGGCATCGTCACCGACTTTGTGAAGTTCTTCAGCTTCTACATCTTGGGCAAATTCGACAAAAATCTCTGTTCCCCCGAGGAAGTCGACACCAAAGTTCATGCCGCGTACACCCATAGTGATGACAACCGATAAGGCGAGTAGGCAGGCCACTGCAGTAGACTTGGTACCATAGCGTAGCCAATCGATATTGAATAGCTTTTGTTTTTCTGTTTTTGCGCCTAGCCAAGTCCTCAGCTTATTATCCGGGATCCGGGTCATTGCGAGATGAAAAAAGAGTTTAGTACAGTAGAGTGAGGTAAATAGAGATACAAGTAGGCCGAAGATCAAGGTGATGGCAAATCCACGAATCGGGCCAGAACCATTGGTTTCGAGGAGTACCATCGCGGCGATGAGTGTGGTCAAGTTTGCGTCGATGATGGTTGAAAACACTTTATCAAAACCACTGTCAACGGCTTTTCTGGGGTGGCGTCCTTCATAGATCTCTTGACGAATCCTCTCGTTGATCAAAACGTTAGCATCAACGGCCATTCCTAGGGTTAAGACAAATCCGGCAATACCAGGCAAGGTCAGTGCGAAACCAAATGCGGCCATCACGGCAAGCAGTAGGGCTGCATTGAGTACAAGTGCCATACAGGCGAGTAAACCCGGGCGGCGGTAGTAAACTAACATGAAAAACAAGACCGCAATAAGGCCGAGCAGGATGCCTTGAATCCCTTGAGAAGCTAGTTCAGGTCCTAAGGTGGAGCCTACTTGGCGCTCTTCTAAGATTTTGATGGTTGCTGGGATCGCTCCAGACTTGAGGATCAAGGCGAGTTTGGTCCCCTCCTCGACGGCTTGGTTATAAGAACGATTGCCACCTAAAGTGATTTGAGCTTGTCCATTCGGAATCTTGCCTTGAATTACCGGAGCAGACTCAATGACGCCATCGAGTACAATGGCCATGCGTTTGTTGATGTTTTCACCGGTCACTCGGGCAAACTGTCGTCCTCCTGCAGGGGTGAAGGTCATCGAAACAATGGGCTGGGATTCGATCGAGCTGGCTTGCCCAACAACAGCTTCGCGAATGTCTTCTCCAGAGAGTTCGGTCGTTGCATGGGTGACGTAGGAAATCCAGGTATAACGTCCTTCGGTGCCATCGCCTAACTCTTGTTTTTCAAAATGCAGGCTGCGATCTTCCGGGATATAAGGAGCTAAGAAGGCGTTTAGCTCGTCACGATCTTCTGAGCTGAAGGCAGCTTGGTTGCCGCCATTGTTGGCGACTTTGATTCCTTCGGGGAGTTTGGAACGATCAACCTTGTTAAAGCCTTTAAATTCATCATCGACAATCTTGAATTTGAGTTGTACCGTACGTCCGAGGAGTCCTTTTGCTTTTTCAGGGTCACGGAAGCCGGGAAGTTGCACGAGGATAGAACCATCTGCGCGGCGATTGATCATGGGTTCGGATACCCCCCATTGATCGACACGGTTGCGGATAACCTTTTCGGCTTGTTCAGAGGCACTCTGGCGAATGCGGCGCATCTCCTCGTCTTTGTAACGGTATTCTAAGGTACCTTCCCCTTTATTTTCAGCGATGAGGTGGGGGTTATCTTGGCGAAAGCGTTCGCGAAATTCCTGTACTTTGGTGCTGTCTTCTAGCTGAAGCCGTAGGAACTGTTCGCCTTCGGGTACATAAGAGCTTGTCAGGGTGTACCCTTCATCGTTCGCCCAACGTTTTGTCTCGATACCTACACGACTCAGCTTGTCTGCAATGGCGCTTTCCGTTTCGACGCCGAGAACGAGTTGGATTCCACCTTGCAAGTCTAGCCCAAGCTTGACGTGACTTTGAGGAAGAAAGCTTGGAACTTTTTGTAGAAAGGCTTCCTCGTCGTTCCTAATTTCTTTGCTTTGGCTGAAATAGATCAGCGTGGGGGTGATTTGATAGATGGCTAGTATTGAAACTAAGGCCACTATAGTGGATCGCCAACGGGTTGTTTTCATAAGAATGCTTTCCTTAAAACCTTTTTACCAAATTTCACAACACATACAATAACGACACCCACAGCCTATTTGGCAGGCATGCAGATGATCTTTGCATGTTCATACACATGCCGGACTACGGGTGCTTAGTTATAGCATGACCCTGAAAATATGCAAGTATCTTTATTCTAAGCCGCTTTTTGCGCATCCTAAAAAGTGAGTGGGGGTCTTTTTCTTTCACCCTGCAAGTTGGTAGAATGACCACGAGTCGATTCATTGCAAAGGAGGTGCTGTATTGCGTCTGTTCAAATATTTTGTGTCATTTGTGGTGCTTGCTTTAGGGCAGAAGACGGTTTGGGATGGCTGTTTGGGGAAAGGGCCTGTGGAGTATCGTACCAATAGTTCTAAAAATAGAACCTTTGATCCCGTACAGATTAACAGTTTGTATGATAACACAATGGTGACGGCCGTATATGAGACTTTGCTTGATTACAAGTATTTGAAAGAGCCCTTTGAGCTTAAGCCTGAGCTTGCTGAGGAAATGCCCGTCATGTCTAAAGATGGCTTGACGTTTAGCATCAAGCTGAAAAAGGGCATTTATTTTGCCGATGATGGCTGTTTTATGGGGGGCCAAGGGCGTGAAGTGGTCGCCCAAGATGTAGCTTATAGTATTTTACGTCATTTTGATCCCAATAATGCTTCCACAGGGAAATGGTTACTCCAAGGTCGGATTGTGGGTTTGGATGCATGGGGGAAGCGTGCAGACTATGCCCAGCTTCCTGCAGGTATCCAGATCAAAGGGACTCATCACTTGGAAATTAAGTTGGTGAAGCCATTTCCACAGTTTATGTACGCCTTAGCGATGGGGTATTTGGCGGTGATCCCTAAGGAGGCTGTGGACAAGTATGATAAGGATTTTCCTCTGCACCCTGTGGGAAGTGGCCCGTGGAAGGTTGCCCACACAGATCGCTCGAAAGTCATTTTGGAGCGGCAGCCCAAATACCGTCGAGAGATTTTTGATTTGCAGGCCGAAGGCTATGATCCGGTGATTCACAAGTCGTTTGGTGTGGAAAAGTTGCA
Organism: Zetaproteobacteria bacterium; assembly: GCA_028817975.1. Lineage (GTDB taxonomy): Bacteria > Bdellovibrionota_B > Oligoflexia > Oligoflexales > Bog-1112 > JAPPOJ01. The sequence goes on from JAPPOJ010000073.1 coordinate 11,380, forward strand.
AGGCAAACGGCTCCCCATTGTGGATCGGGTAGTGGTCTCCTTTATTCAGGAGCCAGCGGCCCAGTGGAACTCTTTCACTAAGGGAGACGAGATTCAAAGTGCAGGGTTGCCTCCCGAACAGTTAGAGCAGGTGTTGCAAAGCCGTTCGCCCATCACGCTTAAAAAAGAATATCAAGATAAGTATCGTTTTCACGCGGCTCAAGAGTTTGGCTATATTTTTACCGACTTTAATATGGAGGATAAGGACTTTGGGGTGGTTGCGGACCCCAAGGAAAATGGTCGACGTCGTGCGTTGAGGTGCGCGATTCGCAAGTCTTTTGATTGGCAAGCAAGGATAGATCGCTTTTTTTATGGGATGGGTAAGCCTTTTCCTGGGATTATTTCTCCTGATCTGGATGGGTATCGTGACGATGTGTCCCGAGACTCCATTACTTTAGATATCGAAGGAGCGAAGAAGCTGCTGAAGGACCATGGTTGGAATGCCCGTACATTGCCTGTGTTAAGGGTGGGTGGCGTTGCAGGGGTGAAGACGCGGCAGATGTTTATGCAGTTGCGTTCTTTTTTAATTAAGATCGGTTACCCTAAGCAAAAGATTAAGCCCAAAGAATACTCTACTTTCTCGGCTTTTGCGCAAGCGGTTGACAGTCGTGAGGTCCCTTTGATTGGCATGGGCTGGTCGATGGATTATCCGGATGCCGAAAATGTGTTGCAGCGTTATTATGGTCCGAATCACACCCCTGGCTCGAACTCCTCAAATTACAGTAATCCTGAATTTGATCGTTTATTTGAAGCTGCAAGTGTACTACCCCCAGGGGCTCAGCGTACGGAGCTTTATCAGAAGGCGCAGCAACTTCTCTTGGATGATTGTGTGGTTATTTCCGGTTTTTCACGTACAGGGATTCATCTTTGGCATAAGAACGTGACGATGTATCCACGTAAGGATGTGATTGGGAGCACCTACAAGTACGTCATGGTAGAAGAATGATCTACATATAATTGGATAGATAGCTTCGCGGCTATGGATGGCCTTATGTTTAAAAGGAGAGTAAGGGGATGAGCTGGAAGAATACGCAGAGTAGCTTTGGGATGGTAACGAAGATTTTACACTGGGTTTTGGCCATCGGTGTTTTTGTGGAGTTTGGCCTTATCCTTTATCGTGATTACTTTTTGGAACCTAAAGCAGCACTCGTTCCTTTCCTCATCGGGGGGGTGCACAAGCCGTTGGGAGTGACTCTATTCTTTTTGGCTTGCCTTGCCTATGCCTGGAGGTTGAGAAATACGCGACCTAAGTTTGATACACAGATGTCTGCTCTCGAAACAAGAGTTGCTGCAGTGGTGCACACAAGCTTGTATGGGTACTTAATTTGTATGCCCTTGACGGGATGGCTGATGTCTTCTTTCTCAGCTAAATCAGTGGATATGTTTGGGTTGTTTGTCATGCCTGCCCATCTCTTGGAGGCTCAAAAAGAGACTGCGGAATGGTTCCACGCTTGTCATCATTATTTGGCTTATCTCGGTTTTGCTTTGGTGTTTATGCATTTAGCTGGTATTGCCAAGCAGACTTTCTTGCGTCAGGAGGCCGTAGTTGCACGTATGTTGCCTTGGGAGGAGTCCCCATCTCGGTTGCGTACGGTACGGTCGGACTTGCGTTCTGGTGTGGTCATCCGTGAAACGTCACGGTCTTAATGCAGGGCATATTTTGCTGAGATGCTCCCTTTCTTGCCTCCTTTCGTATGGAAGATTTGTGTGGTTCTGATTGATCATTACCTTGATTTATATGTTTTTTTTGAGGTAATTTCGGTCTAATGGAGCACTTTGTGGCCCATAGTCCCTACCTTTAAAGTATTATCACAAGATGTCGAAGTAAGTGTTAGGTCGTTTTTTATCTTTTAGTGAGGTGAAAGGGTTTGAAATGAATCTCATCTTTGATTTTGATGGGACCTTGTGTGAGTCAGGCCCGCTTACCTACGATCACCTTAAACACTTGAATCCTGACTTGCCCTCTTGGGAGGAGATGCGTCGCTATTCTTCGGAAGAAGTGGTGCGTTTAATTGGGTTGGGTCCCATACCGCTGTTTTTAGCTCTATTCAGAGCGCGGCGTGAGTTTCGTCGTAGTAGTGGAAAGATAAATGTTGTCCCTGGAGTGAAGGATGCGGTAAGTCTGCTCTCCAAGCGTCACCAGCTGTTTGTGTGTTCTTCGAATTCGTATAAGAACATTGAGTCGTACTTGCGCCGTCATGATATGTTGCATTACTTCCAACATATTCTGTCTGTACCGACAGTTTTTGGGAAGAAAAAGCATCTCCGTCGTTGGATTGATAAGAGTGGTTTAAACCTGAGTGATTGTGTGTATGTCGGAGATGAAACACGTGATGTGGTGGCATCACAGGCAATTGGTTTGCCTGTTTGTGCCGTGGCTTGGGGGTTTAATCATCAGGATACTTTGGGTCAGTTGCGTCCCAACTTTTTAGCTCTTTGCCCGGGTGACTTAGTCAAGCTTTTTACTTGACTACTTCTGGAAGTTGGGGTCGAGTGCATCTTGCAGTGCATCTGAAAACATGTTGAAAGCGATCACGAGTACGAACATGAAAAGGGATGCAGAGAGAAAGTTATTGGTGTGTCCGGCGATAATCTCTGAAGTTGCTTCTGCCAGCATAATTCCCCAACTGATACCGTTTTTGATGCCGATGCCCAGAAAGGAAAGCATAGCTTCTGCCTTGATTGCGCCCACAAAGTTGATAGTAATCTCAATTAGAATCAAAGGAGCTGTGTTAGGGAGAATATGGCGAAGGATGATGCGTAGGTCATAGCTCCCCATGGCTCTTGCTGCTTCCACAAAAACGTAGTTTTTGTATTGGATGGCTTGCGCCCGCATGTATTTGCATGTTGCAACCCAGCCTGTGGCAATCAGGGCGATGTACATAGAAGTATTACTGTCAGGAAGAATGAAAGAAATTGCGGCTACAAACAATAGGTAGGGAATAGCATCGATACATCCATTGAGCCACAGGATGAACTCATCTAGAGCGCTCCCACTAAAGTAGCCTGCAGCACTCCCGATAATGGCCCCGATAAATACAGAAATAAAGCTTACGGTAATCCCGACTTGAAAAGCCACTTTCGTGCTGTAGATGGCACGTGTAAACACATCCTGGCCGTTAAAATTGGTACCGAACCAGTACTCTTTCGAAGGCGGACTAAACCCCATGGGATCGACAAAGTCATCCCAACCGCTCCCCACAATTTCAAGTTGTACGAGGATGGCAATTATAAAATAAATCATCACGACTGCAAAAGAGGCTAAGCCGAGCTTGTCACGGCGAAAACGGGCGAAAGATTGTGCCCAGTGGGATTGGGACTTATGATCGTTTACTTCTGTCATGTATGGCTCCCCATAGGCTTACTTTACCGAAACACGTGGATCTACTAAGCGATAGACAATATCGATGATGACGAAGATGCCCACATAGATAACGGTGGTAAGACTCACCATCGCCTTCACAATAGGGAGGTCTCCTGTGGTCATCGCCTCATAAGTGATCCTCCCGATACCTGGAATGTTAAAAAAGCTCTCCACAACAAGGCTTCCAGAAATCAGGAGAAAAGGAAGTGTGTATATTAAACGTGTGGTAATGGTAACCATCGTGTTACGCATTACGTGTTTAAGCATGATTTTCCATGGGTGGACCCCAAATGCATATGCAGTGCGGACGTAATGTTTGCTATATTCGTCTGCAATAATCGAGCGATAGAAACGTGTGTTGTAACCCAGTGCGACAAATACCGTTGATAGAGTGGGGACTGTGACATATTTGAGGTAGCTCGAAAACGAAGTGACATCCCAACCTTGCACGGGAAACCAATTCAGCCCTACGGAAGTGCAGAAGATAATTTGAAAGGCAAGTAACACGATGATCAGGGAGATGCTCATGCCCATAACGGCAAAGATCATCACGACTTTGTCGACCCATTTGCCTCGATAGAATACTGCTAAGCACGCGAGTAGTATGCTCAGGACGTTGCCCAGGACAAATCCTGGTAAGGAAACAAGAAAGCTGACCGGTGCCGTACGGCTAAAAATGCTTGAAACTTTTTCATTAAAGTAGGTGGAGTAGCCAAAATCGGCGGTGATGATCTCTCGTAGATAGTTGAGATAGCGGGTAAAAAAAGGCAGGTCGTAGCCTAGCTTGTGACGTATGTTTGCAATATCTTCTGGACTGGGGTTTTTGCCAACCAGAGCATAGGTTTGATCAGGGCCGTAGTACACCATGAGAATAAAAGTAATCATGGTTACCCCGAACATCAGGGTAATTCCATTGATGAACCGACGCATAAAATATCGAAAGTCCACATCCCCCTCCTCTTATCAAAAAAGGACACGCGTTTTTTAATACATGTAAATTTATATTCCGCATCGCGACTTATCTATCATACTTGCTCGTAAGACAAAAGTCATAAATAAAAGCTGTTTTTTTTTAATCGGTGGTGCGTAAGGGAAGACAATTTGCTTGCTGCGTGCAGCTTCTTTGGGAACGAATCGCTTCAACAAAGGATTTATTTGTGAGTGAAGGTAAACACCCCATCCCAATTTTCAGGTACACCTTCTCGGGAATAGGTGGCCAGGCGTTCCCTATAGAGCAGTGAGGATTTATCCTCCGGCTTCATTTTGAGGCAGTTTTCGAAGTATGCTGAGGATTGTTCCCACTGTTTGTTAAGGTAGGCCAGGCGCCCTGCATTGAAGGTTTCGATAAACTCTTTTATTTTGCTCTCATTTTCAAGGAAATCAGGACGCATGAGGTCGTACACCCGTACAGGCTCATTTTTGCCTTTGACGCGAATATCATCAAGTTCGCGAAAGAGATGATCCTTTTCTTGAAAAGCGGCCACGGTAAATTCACTCATTAATACCTTGATGCCATAATCCTTGGTCAGGCCTTCTAAGCGTGCGCCTAAGTTGACGGCATCTCCCATGACGGTATAGCAAAAGCGCTCGTCGGAACCCATGTTGCCCACGGACATAGAGCCTGTATTCAAGCCGATACCTATATCGCAGTGTGGAAAGCCACGCTGCTTAAAGTCCGCTTGAAGCTTGTCGAGTGCAAACAGCATTTCAATGGAAGAACGTGCTGCAACATCTGCTTGATTTGGAATAGGAATAGGTGCGCCCCAGAATGCCATGATTGCGTCACCGATATATTTATCTAAGACGCCTTTTTCACGCAAGATGATCGAGGTCATGGGAGTAAAGTAGTCGTTCATGAAAATACAGAGCTGTTCGGGAGTGAGGCTTTCTGAAATGGTCGTGAAGCTGCGTACGTCGGAGAAGAAGACGGTCAGTACTTTGCGTTCTCCACCGAGTTTGAGTGAGTCCGGGTTTTCAAGCACCTCACCGATGACGTCTGGACTTAAATAATGTGCAAATGCACCTTGGACTTGGCGCTTTTCACGTTCTTCGACGATATATTTATAAATAGTGACGAGGACGTACATGGTAGAAATTTCAATCAGAGGCATCCCAATATATGCCCAAGTGCCGTTGTGGAACCAGACATAACGATCGAAATAGATGTAGCCACCGAGGAAGAGTATCGCGCTGACCCCTGATACGAGTGCTCCAGAGAAGATTAAAATAGGTGCAAAGATCAGTCCAATGACGAGGAGTACAATGAGTTCGGTACGGAAGATAGACTTGGGGCGTTTCATAAAGTCTTGGCTCATAATGTTATCAATGGCGGTGGTGTGCACTTCCACTCCGTCATAGGCAGGATCAAATGGGTTGGGGCGTTGGTCATTGATACCGATGGCAGTCATTCCTAAGAGGAGTACCGAGTCCTTTAAGTATTCACGTTGCTTGTCAGAGAAGGAGTTTGTGTAGGCATCTGCAAGGCTAAAGTAGGGAAATGTTCTGCCAGGTCCACGGTAATTTGCCAGCATGCGTCCTTGTCCATAGGGATCGATAGGAATGGAAATCGCATCAGACTCATCCTCGCGGCTGACTAAATCAATGCTTTCGATGCCTTGTGTGTCGAAGATCACGAGAATGTCGCGTTCAAGGGCTTCTGCAGCGGTCTTCAAGGCTAAGGACGGCATGAGGCGGCCATCGATGATACGTACTAAGGTTACCCACCTCACAATGGCATCATAATCTGCATCGTTAGAGAAGAAGGCGAAGTGATCGGTACTCTGGTGGATGGCGTCGATGTTGGGTACGAGCCCATATGCTTGCATGCCGATGGGGTAGTCTTTGAGTTCTTTGCCTTCTGGTAAAATGGTGGCGACAATTTCGGAAGCTTCCATATTTGCTAACCCCATGAAGGGGTTCTGTTCGCGTCCTGACTCCTTTACTTCGAGTGGGGAAGAGAAATAGAAATAACCGGCGACGATATTTTGAAAATTTTGGATTCCTTGAGCAAATTCGGTATCTCCAGGAGATACTTTGTTCATTTGTGAGAGCTGTGCAATAAATTGGTTGAATTCTGTTTTGGGAACTCCGGATGGAGTTTTACGAATGTCTTTGAGCACCGGGATTAAGTCACGTATGGTGGCGGCCTGTGGTTCTGAAAAGATGGCATCAAAACCGATCCATGACACCCCTATTTTTTTGAGATTTGCAAAGGCTTTTTGGTAAAAACGGCGCGAAAAGGGCCAGCTTCCAAAGCGTTTGATGCTTTCCTCGTCAATGGCGAGGATGCCTACGCGGCGCTTGGGGGCTGAGACTCCCCGCATGGTGTAGCGTAGATCGAGCAGTGAGTTTTCAATGCTGGTGATGAAGTCAGCATCCCGACCAAATTGAGTGTAATGGTGAAAGGTCATGCCTATACATAAACTTACGGTGCACACACAGATAAGTATCATGGGAAGTCGCTTCCACACTGCTCAGCTCACTCCGTAGGTTTAAGAGAATGACGCTGTCTTGTCGGCAAAATTTTCATTTTGTTTAGGGAGGCTAACGGCGATAAGAAGCTGTATTTGTGTTGCTCGGAGAAAAATGTAGGCATGATGAAGACGCGGTTTGGGTGGTTGCGAGTGCTAGAGGTCTGGCTATTGCTGCTGACATCTAGTGCAAAGGGCGCTGAACTTCCTTACTTTTACCAGGGGACGAACGCATTTGGTATGGGAGGTGCACATACTGCGATTGCTAACGATGGGTTTTCACTCTGGGCGAATCCTGCGGGAATTGCGCGTGTGCGTAAGGCAAGAAGTCGTGCACGCATCAATTTGCTACGCTTACCTGAACTCACGGGGGGCTATAACAATAAGGGACGTAGTCTTGTCAGTGCGGTCCGCTCGGATGGTGATTTGGAGGCTAAAGTCGAGAAGGTCGTGGAAGCCGTTGCTGGTGATCAAAATGATTTTGCAGGCTCTGCGGCTTGGTCGCGTGCAGCGGGTGGAGCGATAGGATTTTTAGATGTTCCGAGGCACAGCCCTTGGGTTGTGGGGGCCATGAGTCATACGACGGCAAAGGTTGTGGGGGATGGAAGTAATGCGGCAGATCCAAATGCTGCGGTGGAACTGGTTTCGGATACTTTTGCTGTTGTGGGGATGGCAGTGTCGAATCGCACGAATCGCGTCAACTTAGGAGTTCAGCTGCGTCAGATTTCTCGTTTTGGTTATGAAGATAAAATGTTAGTGGCTACTTTAGCGGAAGGGAATTTTAATAGTATCAAAGACCAAGTCTTAAACCAATCCAACCAGTTGGCTGCGACAGCATTGGATATAGGGTTTATGGCAACCCTTGCAGACTTCTGGTTTCCCACGGTCGGGTTGGCTGCATACAATTTGCCGGGAGGTTGTGTCGCGAATTATCTCAATCCATATACTCAGAGTCGGCAGACGGTGTGTGGTACCGTGTATTCTGGGCTCATTCAAAACCCTGACTCTTTGCACTTGGTTGATCCCACAGATCTGCGTGCAGGGGTTTCGATTACTCCAAGGATGTCACGTAAATTAGCCATTCGTTTTGCCGTGGATATGCATCATCTGACATTATCTCCAGATAATGTCAGCTTCTATGGTCTTGACGGGATTCCGGTGCAAAAGCAGCTACATGCAGGGGTGGAGATCGTGATAGGGAATCCTCTGACGATTAACCCTGTTTCTTTACGTTTTGGTATGAATCAAGGGCTGACCACTAAGGGTGTGAGTCTGCATCTGGGCTGGTTTACCTTAGAATTTGCTGAATATGGGGTCGATGTAGCTTCGGGAGCGACAGCACGTGAGGACAAGCGCCGACAGATTACATTGTCCATGGATATCCATTAAATAATTATATATTGCTGTTTTTCTACTAGCGGAGAAGTTGCAACACACTTTCCATTTGGGTATGGGTTTGGGAAAGTAACGCTGTAGTGGCCATAGATTGGATTTGTGATTGCATCAGCTTTGCTGTTTCTGCTGCGTAGTCGACGTCTTCAATGCGCGCTTTAGCCGCGTGAATGTTTTCGTGAAAGACTTCCACAAAGTCGAGGGCGCGATGGAGTCGGGTTTGTACACCACCAAATTCTGCTCTCTGTGTGGAAAGTCTTGATAGAGCTTCATCATATACGGTGGCAAAGTATTCGTCGTCGTCAGGTTCTAACATCTCTTCAATTTCGTCGAGGGGGATACCCTCCTCAGGGTCATAGTCGTCCAACAGGTCGCGGGCTGAGTAAATGCCCAGTGCTTCGGGCGTTGTGTTGATATCTTCAAAATTGGGCATGCGAATCGTGGTCAGTTCGTCGCGATCGTCAGGGTCTTCGATAATAGCAGCATCTCCAATCCGAAAGATAAGTTCCTCAGGAGCTTTCTCGCTTTCTCCGTTGAGTAAGGGGATGCCATTAAATTCAGCTGTTTGACTAATACGATCGATTTCGTCATAGAGTGCTTGATATTCGATGAACAGGTAGCGTCGCTCTTGGTCACCTACAGTGGTATTTGCGGCTGAAATATGAATTTCCTTCATACGGTTAATCATATTCGTGATCTCCGACATGGACGACTCAGCCGTTTGGAGGAAAGAAGTTGCATCGGAGATGTTTCTTTTGGATGCATTCAATGCACGCAACTTGAATTCCATTTTTTCGGAGAGTGCTCGTTCTGCAGGACGGGGGTCTTCCGGAGTAAAGACGGTACCGCTAGAGAGTTTGGCAAACGAATCCGCTTGGTCGCGTTGGGCTTGAGATAGGGTGTTTTTAAGCCTTTCGGCGATCGTTTTGTTACTAACGTTAAATCCCATGCGCTTTACCTAGTAAGGGTCATACTCATATTTCTTTGTCTTGTTCGATTTCAGGCCCTGGGTGTATTTCTTCCTCTTGGGAAGCGGTGCTTGGTGGGGGATCTTGAGGGGGCGGTGTTGCTGGATTTTCGACTGCGGATTGAAACTGGTTGAGT
>JAPPOJ010000073.1:20758-23999 GCA_028817975.1 Zetaproteobacteria bacterium
CCCCCCCCGACCCCATCCGCCCTCCGCCTGCGCCTGCGGGGCGCGGCCTGCGGCCCCAGCCCCCGGGCCGGGGGGGGCGCTCTTGAGGGGGCGGTGTTGCTGGATTTTCGACTGCGGATTGAAACTGGTTGAGTTCTTCGCTGCTATGTGGAGCGTCTTTCATCATTTCGTCTAGTGTCGATACAGCATGTTCGGCGTTTAGAAGGTTGCGTCGTAGCTCGAAGAGAATACCCGACTGATTGAGTGGAATATCCTCACCGGCCGTTCCTGCTGGCGCTTCTAAGCTTGGTGACTTATCCGTAATATCCCAAAAGCCACAGATTTTGCTGAGGCTGTCGTAAGCATGCTCAAAAAGTCTATTGCAGTACTGTATGCTCAAGCCTTGCCGGGCAAGCGCGCGGTGAGATCTTTCGGAGTCGATATTAAGTTGGGTGATGCTGTCATGAATTTGTTGAATGAGTAGAGAAGACTCAGAGCTCCCATTGGCAATGCGCTGAATGACAGATTCGGTCTCTTGGTGAGAGCGGTGCATTTTGGAGAGGTGATTCTCCATGGCTCCTGTATTTTCCCTGAGTACGAGGGCCTCTTTGCGTCCTTTGGCAACGTTTGTGGCTGTGAGTCGATACTGTTCGGCAAATTGGCGAATCGAACTACTGGCCTGGCCGACTGTTTCTTTCCCTTTTGAGAGTCGTTTGGAAGCTTCTTCGGCGTCATTTTGAATGGTCATCAAAAGTTCGGCGATCGAACTGGTTGCTCCTGTGCTACGAGCTGCAAGTTTGCGCACTTCTTCAGCAACAACGGCGAATCCTTGGCCCTGCTCTCCAGCACGTGCAGCTTCGATGGAAGCATTGAGTGCCAATAAGTTGGTTTGCTCAGCGATATCATCAATGACGTTCATGATGCCGACGATTTCACCTGCTTTCTCAGAGAGAAGGTTAACTAGAGTTGCTGCACTGCCTACGTCTTCCGTGCTGTTTTGAATCTGCTCAGAAATACTGCCCATGGTGCGTTCGCTGGTGCGGGTTTGGATGTAAACTTCCTCAAGGCTCTTTGCCAAAGCTTCTTCTTTACTGGAAATGATTTTGTCTAAATTTTGGGCGTCGATGAGACATTTTCGTTGAATTTTGTCCTGGACCTCGATCTTTTCGACTTCAAAGCGTAGCCCCTCAACGTTACGCGTCATCACCGAAATATTATGATTGACTTCGTGCCACTTGCGGCTGTTGAACTGAGCGGTACTCATGTTGCTGTGTAGGGTAGTACCAATACTCGAAAGCTGAGTTTGTACATCTCTTAAATACTTCTCAATTTTTTTGACTTCTCCTTTAGGGCTGAGATGTTGTGTTACAACGAGGTCAGTGTCTTCTTGGTCCGTATGGTTCTCAAAAGAGAGAGCTTCATTCGCAGTGAGTCTCTTGACCGTATGGATGACGTTTTTAAGATTGGTCGTCACCTGCTGGAGTGCAAAAAAGCGGACGACTTCTTCTCCTTCCCTGGCGAGCTGTAGTGTGTCGGTTCCTTGGTGGTATCCGTGACTTATCTTCCAGCGCTTGACCGTACTGGAGTTTAGGGCAAAGAGAACCAAGGAGAGCAGAACGACTATACACATGAGTGCCATCAGGCCGTGAAAAACGGATTCTGGAATCACGTAATGGCTTTGCATGGTGTGATTGACATAGCCATGAATAGAGCGGATCGTGCTGTCGGCAGTCAGCTTGTGCTCGGCATAATTATTTACCAAGCTACTAATTTTACTTTGGAATATTTGATTCGACTGGTTATTTAAGAAATTACGTCCTTGGAGATCCCCGAGCATCAGAGTGACGATAAACCCAAGGCTGAAAAGCAATGCGGCTAGCTTAGATGTGGAGGCTTTGTCGTGATGCATGTGCCGGACTCCATACTTTGCGTCTCTATAGACAGATCTAGCTTATGTAAGGTTTACAAACATTTCGGCCTCGTTATCGGCCTGTAAGAGGGAAAACTGTAGAGTTAGGTTGGTCTGATTTGTCTGTGAAGTTCGTGGTGAACGATTCGACAAGGCATGTTGTGCGCCTTTGTTTAGAAAAATCGGTGCACAAGCGGTGGGATCGGGGATTAAGCATCTAAAATAGCTTGGATGGCTTGTGTACGCACTTCGTCGCGCTCTTGAAGTATTTCGTGATGGCTACCTGAAATAGTTTGTAGCTGGCACCGTGGAGCTTGGAGACAGAAGTCCTCGAAGGCACGGGGTTCCACCATGTGATCCTCTGCTGAGCCGAGGATGAGTGTGGGTTCGTTCAAAGCGTGGGCTTGCAGGCGAATGTTACGAGAAGCGTGGATGGCTTCCACGAGCCATTGGTAACTGGGCCCGCCGACACGAAAGTGAGGATTTTCCTGAGACCATAGCCAGCCAAGGTAGCCACGGGTAAAATCGGAAGTGCCGCGAAAGCCTGTAGGCTGCTCATTCCAAGGGCCTTTACCGATGACATAAGCCTTGCTGCGACCTAGCTGGATGTTCCATTGGGCGATCTGTAATGCTTCTTGTTGGGTATACTTGCCTGTTTTGATTTGAAACATAGGGGCAATAAGCACTAAGCTGTCGAAGGTGTGGGGGTGGGTTAGAGATAGTTGGGTGACGATAGCTCCTCCCATGGAAGCCCCGATGGCGACATGCCGTCTATATGTATGGGTGGACTTTACTTTTTCGAAAAGTGCTTTGGCATCGTGAATATAGTCGTCAAACTTATCGACGTACCCTGCATCGCGGGTGGTGAGGATTTTTGAAGAGTCCCCTTGGCCACGATGGTCGATGACCAGTACATCATGGCCAGCGTTAAGGATGTTCTGTACAAGCTCCGCATACTTGGCGGCAGGCTCGGTGTATCCGGGGAAGATCATGAATAGCTGATCGGCGTTTGGAGTGCTGAAGTGCCGGAAAGCAATGCGGACATGTTTTTCGCGTTCAAGGTATTGAATGGGTTGTTGTTGAAACAAAGGTTTGATGTGTGCTTGATACCAGTCAAGGAAATGTGGATTGGTTTTGTGAAGTAGATCTTTGTCTGAGGGGGAAGAAGAGCCACAGCAACTCAGTAAGATTAGGCAGATGATTTTTAGTGTGCCGTTTATCACAGATGTATATGGAATATGCATGCCTTTTCCCCTTATTTTGCCAAAGTAGGTGTTGCTCCCTTCAATCTATGGTGTAAGGATATATACTATTTGTCACACATAAGCAACAAAAGCTTACCATAACCAGTAG
>JAPPOJ010000174.1 GCA_028817975.1 Zetaproteobacteria bacterium
TGCTGAGTTTATGGCTCTACTTTCAGCTTTATCGATGTACACAGCTGCTTTTATTTCCGAGATTGTTCGAGCTGGTTTGCTTGCTGTAGATAAAGGACAACGAGAAGCGTCTGCTTCATTGGGTTTAAGCTTTATGCAGACTACCTATCTTATTGTAATACCACAGGCCTTTCGTGTTATTGTCCCACCTTTGACGAGCCAGTATTTGAACTTGATTAAAAATTCTTCTTTAGCGGCAGCGATTGGTTATCCTGACCTGGTCTCGGTATTTGCAGGGACTGTCTTGAATCAGACAGGGCAAGCGCTTGAAGTTATTTTTATGACGATGACGATCTACTTATTTATGAGTTTATGTGTTTCTTTGTTTATGAACTGGTTCAATCACCGTTATGCCTTATGGGGGCGAGTTTAATTGATTTCGTTGAAGTTACCACCTATACACAAGTTCGTTGGGTTGGGTTTGTCTTCTCTTTTATTATTGTGTTTGGTTTACTACGCTGTTTTACCTTTTTTACATTGGGCTATTTGGGATGCTGTGTGGTCGGGTTCATCACGTGAAAGTTGTCACTCAGAAGGTGCCTGTTGGGTTTTTGTAACTCAGAATATAGAGCTTTTTACCTACGGATTTTATCCTTCAGAACATCGTTGGAGAATACATGGGGTTGGCTTGGGCTGGGCTTTAAGCTTGCTTGCGCTCAGGTATGTGCCTACATGGACTCTACGAGCATGGCTTGCCTTATGGATAGGGACTTTACTGCCTTATCTAAGTTGGAAGCTCTTGCTGGGTGGAGTATGGTTGCCCTCTGTGGAAACAAGCCAGTGGGGAGGGATTTTCTTGACGCTTGTGATTGCGGTGATCGGTATTGCGACTTCCCTGCCTCTTGGAATTCTTTTGGCATTGGGGCGCCGTTCACAGTGGTTGAGTTTGCGCTTGTTTGCCACACTTTTTATTGAGGTTTGGCGTGGGGTACCTTTAATTACGGTGCTTTTTATGTCTTCGGTCATGTTTCCACTTTTTTTTCCTGAGGAATGGGTGGTGGACAAATTGTTGCGTGCTTTGATGGCGGTAGCACTATTTTCCTCTGCGTATATGGCTGAGGTGATTCGTGGAGGTTTGCAGGCAGTCCCTCGTGGGCAATTGGAAGCAGCCTCTACTTTGGGGTTAAGCTCTGTGCAATCAACAGTGCTGATTGTTTTACCCCAAGCGATTCAGAAGGTTGTTCCTGCCATTTTAAACAGCTTTATTGCGCTGTTTAAGGATACGACTTTAGTCTCTATCATTGGTATGTTTGATATTCTTGGTGTGGTGCAATCTGCGAGTGCCCACCCTGATTGGTTGGGTTACAGCCTAGAAGGGTACTTGTTTGTTGGATTTTTTTACTGGAGTTTATGTTTTGCGATGTCTAGAAGTAGCAAACGTTTAGAACGCCAAGCTTCCTGACTGGAGGAGAGATGATCGCACTGCAAAAAGTAGATAAATGGTTTCAAGACTTTCATGTCTTGAAGTCGGTTGATCTACATATTGAGCCAGGAGAAAAGGTGGTGATTTGTGGCCCTTCGGGGTCTGGGAAGTCCACTCTACTTAGGTGTATTAACCAGCTTGAAAGCCATGATGGGGGCCAAGTGTGTGTAGACGGAGTCAAATTAGGTGTGAATGCCAAGCAAGTACGCGAGATACGTCAAGAAATTGGCATGGTGTTCCAGCAATTTAACCTATTTCCTCACTTAAGTGTTCTCGAAAACTTATGTTTAGCTCCTAAGTGGGTCAAGAAACTCCCGCAAGCAAAGTGTCAACAACAGGCTTTGGCGTTGTTGGAGCGCGTGAAGATTAAAGATCAGGCTTTTAAATATCCGGCGAGTCTTTCAGGAGGGCAGCAGCAAAGGGTCGCTATTGCACGAGCGTTGTGTATGCAGCCTAAAATTATGCTTTTTGACGAGCCGACATCGGCTTTGGACCCTGAGATGATCAAAGAAGTTCTTGATGTCATGATTGAGTTGGCTCAGAGTGGTATGACGATGGTTTGCGTGACTCATGAGATGGAGTTTGCCAAAAAAGTTGCAGATCGTATTGTTTTTATGGATGGTGGACGTATTTTAGAAGTCGCCACTCCAGAGGTGTTTTTTAATCACCCCCAGCATGAAAGGACACAAGCTTTTTTAAGTCAAATCCTAAAGCAGTGAGCCTTGCAAAGACCTTATGGGCTATTCGTTGTCCTGTTCATTCAAAGCTTCCACTTGAATGGCAAAGTCGAGTACTCCACTTTTGCGAACTTTGTCTATAAGCTTGACCACGGCTCCATGGGGAGTGGTAATGTCTGCAGAAATGAGTGCTTGCCACTGGTCTGTAGGGGTATCTGGGTAGTTTTGTTGGCGTTCGAGGATACTGGTTTCAATTGCAGCAAAGTCAATCGGGGTGCCGTCTAAATAGAGATTTGAAGAGGCGTCAAGCGCGAAAGAGAGGTTTTTGGAACTGACATCCGTAGCCGTTGCTGCTTTGGGGAGTTTCACGGTGATGGTCTTATGAGAAATGTAGCTTGCGGTAACCATAAAGATGATCAATAAGACCATCATCACATCGACGAGTGGGGTTACGTTGATATCTGAAATCGCTTCGTCTTGGTCGAACCTACTGCCGCCGGCCATATTGCCCTCCTCAAAGTCGTGTGAACACTCTTTTTGGGTACGTCCTCGCCCTATATTACTTCTGGTGTATGCCTCCATCTGCAAAGCTGGAGAGTAGTCGGATCGTGGCTTCTGCATTCGTCATTTTTTTCTTGACCCAACGGTTGAATAGATTAAAGGCTACAACAGCTGGGATTGCAACGAGGAGTCCTACTGCAGTGGCGACTAAAGCCTCTGAAATACTTGCCATCACCACACTCGCACCTCCGTCTGGGTTTGCAGCAAGGTCATGGAAAGCTTGAATGATACCGATGACTGTACCGAATAAACCTATGAAAGGTGCATTGTTTCCTAGAGTGGCAAGAAACACGAGTCCGCGGTCAAGGATTTGCCGTTCGGTTACTGCAAACCCTTCCATAGCTTCTGTCATTCCTTTTGCTCCGCGAGACCAAGTTTCGAGCCCTTTGAGTGCCACCTTTGCTTCTACAGAGTTGGCTTCAGAGGCTTGACATAGCTCTCTGGCCTTAGCCTGTTCGCCTGCATCAAGATATTTTTCAAGGCTTTGTGAAAAAGTATGAAAGTCAAACTGGAGCTTTCTATAGAAAAAAACCCGCTCGAAAATGACTCCGAGAGACACGACACTGAGAATGATAAGGAGCCATAGTATCCATTCGGCACCCATGAGGCTAAAGTTGGTTAGTACTTCAACAATATTCACCTTGTTTTCTCCCCTTGTGTGGGGTGCACTTGGCGGGCCCCTTTAGCTAGCTGAGATTTTGGTGTGACTTACTCACCTCTTTCGTTTTAGCATGAATATCATGACAACACGAATTTGGTCGAGTCGACGAGATACCTGTTCGTCTGTTGGGGTCTCGGCCGGTTTGATATCTGGCTTGAGAAATCCACCTCTTAGCTCTAGGCCAAAAAAAACATAATTGTTGCGTTTTTTGTGAATGTTAGCCAAGAGTCGGATACCTCCGATATTTCCTCTCCAGCGTCCCCGGACCTCATTTTCTACTTCTGTAGGTCTGACCAAGTTATATACGCTGCGGCCCCCACGCAGCTCGATGTTGATTTCCTTTTGAATGTAAAACCCAAGGCTTGCACCAAAGCTTTGTACAGAAGCGTTTTCTGGACCCCCTATTTGTGTTTTGCCTTCCATGCCAGCATGGTAGTCAGCCCAGGCTTGTAAGGAGACCCATTCCTTGGGAGACCATCCAAAAGCGACTTCAGGAGTGAGGCTATAGTAGTTGGGGCTGAGCTTACTTTCGCTGACAGGGTGAAAAGCTATAGTGCTCCATGCGAGGCCGCCATAGGCCAGGAGCCCTGCTTGGCGAGCTTTAGCTTCTTCTGGTGTATAGGACAAGATTTGAAGAAGTAGGAAAGTGTAGAGAAATCGGTTCAAGTGTAAGCCTATTCATGGGAAAGGTGGCTATTTGCTGTGATAAGTATTTCCAGCTGTTTTAAATAAACAGTGAAGCTTGTGTGTTCAAGGGGGTCGCGAGAAGATGCAATACGGTAGGGGTGAGAGAGGTCTGTGTTGTCACGATGGTTGTGCATCACATGAACGATGGCAGCTTCTTCAGGAGTTGATGCACGCATGAACTGCTCTTGGGTAATGACTTTCGCTGCTTGAGATACGGTCCACCCGAAGCCTGAGCGCTGTACGAGCCAGCCTTTCTGGCTTTTCGGCTGAACGTAGAAGTATTTCAGCCCAGAAGTGATATAGCCATATTCCGCAAAAAAACCTGAAGAGGATGCGAAATGCAATGCCCTTGAGGGGGAACTATGGATGCCCAATGTTATGAATATTTCCTGGCGTAGTGTGTCAAAAATCTCATCTACTTTACGGGAGTTGCGTAAAATCTCTGTTGTGGCAGGTGCTTGGATTAATGGAGATGAGATTTTTTTGGCTAGGCCATAGAGGTGGTGTTTTCCTTTGAAGACAGCAGATTTTAGTTGGTCGAGCTTTGTGTGCATACGTTATCTCCAAAAAAAAATGTATTCTAGCCTTGACTTACCCCGAGAATATCTGTAGAAGAATAACAACGAATGCGGGAGTAGCTCAGTTGGCTAGAGCGTCGCGTTGCCATCGCGAAGGTCGAGGGTTCGAATCCCTTTTCCCGCTCCACACTCTAAATTTTCTAATCTACATTACTTAGTTTTTTCATCCACTTATGTATGTTGGCAAAGAGGACTCTGCGGTTCTTTTCTTGTAGTACCTCATGTCTTTGCTTCGGCAGGATTTTGACTGTGACTGAGCACCCTATGGATTGCAATTTTTGCCTGAGCCACTCAAGGCGTTGCGCTGAGGAAATCGGGTCCTCCGCTCCATTACAAATGAGTACAGCTTTCTCTGTCTTTAGTTTTGGGAGTCTGGGAGGGAAAGTACCTGCTAAGCCGTTGAGTAGGTCGAGCCATGCTCCAGAACTCATGGTAAATCCACACTGGATATCGGTGAGATAGTTCTGTACGTTGGTGGGGTTGGTGCTGATCCAATCGAATCCTGTGTGCGCCCCTTTGATGGCGCTATTGAAGCGCCCGAATGTGAGGGTTTGGATGAGTGAGCTTTTAGATAACATGCCAAGGCGTAGACACTCTAACTTGGGAATCCATGCAGACAGTTGGTATAAGCGTCTTGGTAAGTAGTCGGTGCCTGTAAGGATATACCCACGATAATCGATTTCGTCCAGGGTTAGGATTTTTTGTGCAATGAAAGATCCCATGCTATGTCCCAGTAGAAATAAAGGCCCCTTGTGAAGCTCAAGGGCTTTTTTGCCGATACGAATGGCGTCGTCTACGACGAGATCCCACCCGAGAGAGTCGGCAAAGTGCCCCATTTTACCGCTGGAGATCCGGTTTCCGTGCCCCCTATGATCGTGGGCTATGACGTGAAAGCCGTCCTCGTTGAGGTATTTTGCCAGTTCTTGATACCGTCGATGATGTTCCGACATACCGTGCAGAATTTGTACGGTTCCTCGAACGTCAGAGATGGACTTCCAGTATTTTGCTTTGAATTTTTGGCCGTCACAGGCTGTCATTTCAATCATAACGTTCATTTTGCTCTCCAAAAGTGGGTCTAAACAACTGGAACCGAAACCTCTTTGGCAGTATAAAAGCAACTTGCGATGTTGCCAACGCAAACCTCTGAAGTAGTAGTACTTATCTTGGTATTGTTTGGTGAATCGGCGGTCAC
>JAPPOJ010000003.1 GCA_028817975.1 Zetaproteobacteria bacterium
GGTGAGTTGTTTGGCCCTGAATGTGAGGTGGAGCTTAATCTTGTTGAGATTCCTCAAGGATTAAAAGCTGCTGAGGGTACGGCAATGGAGTTGGATGATTGTGCGTTTCCACAGCTCGTTGCAGTAAATTGCTTTGATAACCCTGATGCGGGATTTGACGGTGTCCACTGGGCTTTACTGGTAGGGTCTCTGCCGCGAGGGCCAGGGATGGAACGTGCCGACTTGCTGTCGAAAAATGGACAGATTTTTTCAGGTCAGGGCCGTGCTTTAGCTAAGGCGGATGCAGAGGCGAGGGTAGTGGTTGTGGGTAACCCGTGCAATACGAATGCATATATTGCGAGAGCAAACTGCCCAGAGTTGCCAGCGGAAAGGTTTTCAGCGATGACTGCTTTGGATGAGAACCGTGCGAAAGCGCAGCTTGCTGCAAAAGCGGGTGTTGCAGTGACTCAAGTTGAAAACATGATTATTTGGGGGAATCATTCCCCGACGATGTACCCAGATTTTGAAAATGCACAGATAAATGGTAAAAGTGCAGCGGAAGTAATCACCGACAGATCGTGGTTAGAAGAGACCTTCATTCCTGTGGTGCAAAAACGTGGTGCTGCCATTATTGAAGCACGAGGAAAATCTTCCGCTGCTTCTGCGGCCTCGGCATGTATTGACCATGTCAAAAGGCTCAGTACGGCCACAAAACCAGGTGAGTGCTTTTCGGCTGCGGTCTTGAGTGATGGTGAAGCATATGGCATACCTAAAGACTTAATGTTTTCCTTTCCTCTGCGTGCGGATGGTACAGGAAAGTATGAGATTGTGCGTAACCTGCCAATTTCGGACTTCGCTAAAGGCAAGCTGAAGGTCACGACAGAGGAGCTAGAGGCGGAACGTGAGATGGTTAAGGATCTGTTGCCATAGCTTTGAATCCCCTGAGTAGGGGAAACAGAATAGGAGGTTGTTGTGTTAGGCATCCGCCACTGCGCAGGTGTGGCTATTGACTTGTGGGTCGGACCCAAAGATTTATTTGCTTGTGATGGTTATTTAAGTGCGGACCTTCAAGAGGGCCATCTAAAGTCTTGGGAAGACGCACACCTTGCGGTGCAGGTAGACCAACTGGCAGAGCATTATTCCCTACCAGATTTTTTTCAGCGGTTGCGGGTGTTGTTGGAAACCCATGCCATTTGCCCTCGACGTGTGAGCTTGATTTGTACCACTGTGGAAGAATATCAATTGTGGGCAGGGGCGCTGAGGGGAAATTTTGTGGAGGATGATGGGTAAAAGCTTATTTAGCTTTTACCTCCGTGTGCTCTCGCTTTTTAGAAAGACCTCTCGACATGAAAATCTCTGATTTGGCTTATTATCGTACAGGCGGCTATTCGGCCTATTTTTTTGCTCCAGAATCCTTAGAAGAGTTGGTGGATGCCGTAAGCTTTTGTGCACGAGCTGTAGTGCCTGCTCAGTTTTTAGGAGCTGGATCTAACTCTTTGGTTAGTGATCAATACTTTCCTGGCGCGACGATCTCTCTCCATAAAATGAGCCAAATAACGCGAGCTTCTGAAGGGCTTTTGTGTCAAGCTGGTGCGTTAAATACGCAAATCTCTCAGCGAGCTTTAGAGGAAGAACTCTCTGGGGCTGCATGGATGCATGGTCTTCCGGGAAGTATTGGGGCTACAGCGAGGATGAATGCTCGTTGTTATGGTGGAGAAATTAGTCATCTTGTTGTGGGAGTGACACTTATTTCCGAAGCCGGGCATGTTTCCCGAGTGCGGTTTGCCACCGAAGCAGAAAGAAAGGCGGCTTTCAAAGGGTACAAAGACACTTTGTGGATGCGTACTCGTGATTTGATCGCAGAGGTTGAACTTGCTTTGCCTGACGACCAGGATGTACAGCAGACGCGTGTGCTGATGGAGCGTTGTTTGGCCGATCGTCAAGCTAAACACCAGTTTGACTTCCCTAGCTGCGGTTGCGTGTTTAAAAATGACTACCGCCCCGCAGTAAGTGTGTCAAGTGGCTTATTATTGGATCTTGCGGGAGCGAAGTCTCTAGATGAGGCTAAAGTGGGAGTGAGTCCCTATCATGCAAATTTCTTATTTAATAAGAACAGAGCTTCGAGTCGGGATATTCTGGAGATGACATTTGCCATGCGGGAAAAAGTATGGGCGGAGTTTGGAGTATGGCTGGCTTATGAAATGGAGTTTCTTGGCTTTATGCCACATGATTTGGGAGCACAGTTTTATGAGCAGCGCCCTGAGAATTTGCGACATGACCGTCTGCAGGAAGCTAGGGCTGTTTTTCAGCAAAAATGACTTTGCTTAACCGTCTTGAAAGTGGTAGTCATCCACGGCCATTAATGCTGAGGTCTGCCACAGCTGCTGGAGTTGCTTTAGAAGCTGCTTGGCTTGAGGAATGCTGAGCTGTGCGGCGGCGTCGCTCTGAGCTTTGCTTGGATTGGGGTGTACTTCCATAAAAACTCCGTCGCAATATCCGGTTGCGATCGCAGCCCGTGCGAGCAAAGGAGCTACGGAGCGTCTGGCCCCTGAAACTTGATTGCTACTGGTTGAGGCCGGAGATTGTGTAGAATGAGTAACGTCAAAAATGACGGGGAAGCCATTTTTTTTCATCGTTGCTAGGGAGCGAAAATCAACAACAAGATCACCATAGCCAAAAAAGCAGCCTCGCTCGGTAAGCCAAGCAGTGGAGGTATTCTGCGTGTGCTGCCAAACTTGGCGTAGCTTGGCACAGACTTCAGCCATAGCTCCTGGAGCAAGAAACTGACCTTTTTTGATGTTGACCACTTTACCGGTTTTTGCTGCTGCTTGGATTAGGTCAGTCTGACGACAAAGAAAAGCTGGAATCTGCAGTATATCGCATACTTCTGCAGCCATGGCTGCTTGTTCAGGAAGGTGAATGTCCGTCAATGTTGCGACTTCGTGTGTGCGTCGAATATCTTCAAACCAAGAGCTGGCGTTTTGGAGACCGGGGCCGCGAAAACTTGTGATGGAAGTGCGGTTAGCTTTATCAAAGCTGGCCTTGAATACGTAGTCAAAGCCATGTTCTCTCGCGAAAGGAGTAAGTTGCGCTGCAACCTCTTGGACGACTTCTTGGGATTCGGCCATACATGGGCCGGCAATAAGAATAGGTTTTTTCAGCATGTTGGGGGCACCTTTACTGAGGCTAAGTCAAATTTGTATGACAAACAAGGTGATACCCTAACATGTTTTTTGAGATGTCGTCATGTATGATGTATGAATGGGCTGTTGTAGATAAGTGGCTCGAGAGCTTAGGAGAGTTCGTTCAAGATAGCCTTGGTTTGGGCCGATGATAAAAAGACATGATAGCTCTTGACAAGGTTTCAGCAGCAGGGTATAACATTCCCTAACGC
This sequence comes from Zetaproteobacteria bacterium, assembly GCA_028817975.1. Classification (GTDB taxonomy): domain Bacteria; phylum Bdellovibrionota_B; class Oligoflexia; order Oligoflexales; family Bog-1112; genus JAPPOJ01. The sequence continues at coordinate 3,374 of JAPPOJ010000003.1, forward strand.
ATGGCGCTGGCGCTTTAGCTCAGTCGGTAGAGCAGTGGATTGAAAATCCACGTGTCCCCGGTTCGATTCCGGGAGGTGCCACCATGTTTTTAATTTACTTCAAGGCTTGGAACATAGCATGGAAACTTTTGTAGAAATAGTTCACATCATTTTATGCTTGTTTATGATCTTGGTTATCCTTGTTCAGGGTGGCAGCCAGGGCGGTGTCGGCGCGACCTTTGGAGGGGGCAACACTCAGGGAGTGTTTGGCGCTTCAGGAGCGACGAGTTTTCTCGGAAAGCTCACTTACGGCACTGCGATTATGATGCTTTTTTCCACCATCACGTTGACTAACTTGATGGGACGCTCGGGTAATGTTGGTTTGAGCGACCGACTTAAACAAGAGAGTGCTCCTGAAGAGACCTTGTCTCCTCAACAAGATGGTGTGGAAGAAAAAGACTCAGCTGTGGATGCAGATGAATCAGCTCAGTCGGATAAAGACTTAAAGGAACCTAGCGAAGGCTTGCAGCCTGAGTAAACTTCTTTGGTCTTCATAGTGTTTTTTGCGGTTGTGGCGGAATTGGTAGACGCGCTAGGTTGAGGGCCTAGTGGGGGCAACCCCGTGGAGGTTCAAGTCCTCTCAACCGCACCACTCAAAAATATGTCCCACACAACATGTGGATACAAGATATAAATACCTAGATTCTTTTTAAATCCATTTCTAAAATTTGCTCAATTTTTGTTGATGAATCCGTGCCCTTTGTTGAGGTGCGTAAGACTTTGACATAGCATCTTGACTTGACTTGACTTGACTTGACTTGCTTGGAGGAAGTGTTACCGAAGGGCGTTGCCTTTTGTGGGTGAAATATGGTTTGAAGTGTAAGACATCTGTGTTGAAGATTCATTTCGGGAATACCGGATGGTCGTTGACGATTGTGAGTGACGAAGTCAGGCGGCGCTCTCTGTAGTGTAGTGTGGGTGGTTGGATGTATAGGATCCGAAATGAAGTCCAAGTGGCTCCGTCAAGCTTTAAGCCATAGGCAATTTGTAAAAGTTGAAAGGATATGTAAAAACCTATGGCTAGGGAGCAGGTTTTTACCGAGCTGCTACTACAAATGTACCTCGTTCAAGTTCATAGGAATACCCAGAGTGGTTGAGGTATTGCTGTACGGTTGCTGTCAACTTGTCTTTGCCATGTTGCCCTGCTGTAATGATTGTTTTTCCAGCAAGTCCATTCTCTTTATCTATCTCATTGAGTAACATCCATGCCATGTCGGAAGGAATTCCATGCCAGTGCTTTGGGGTGATGTGAGCTGATTGGGTTAGGCTCGCAATGGAGTATGGTGTAAACCATTCCGATAGATTTAAATCTACTGTTGTGGATGTGTAGTGGTGATGAGCATCCAGGTAGATGCCATTGTGTATCCCTTGTGTAAAACATTGCAAAGCGGCATTTCTATCTCCAGCCAGTTCACAGGCGGAGATAGCTGTGCTGTAAGAAATGACGTCAGGGCGGATGCCTTGGATTTGCATTTGATTGAGGAGGTGGAGAGCACTTCGGTGGTCGGCTGCTTTTGCGCAGGCGGAGATAGCGGAGCTGTAAGAAATGACGTCAGGTTCGAGTCCTTGTATTTGCATTTGATGGAGGAGGTAGAGAGCACTTCGGTGGTCGGCTGCTTTTTCACAGGCGGAGATAGCGGCGCTGTAAGCAATGACATTGGGGAGAATATTTTGTTGCTGCATTTGATTTAGAAGGTGAAGGGCGGTGTGTTGATCTATATCTTTTTCACAGTTGGAGATAGCAGTACTGTATGTGATGACATTAGGCTGGAGTCTTTCCTGTTGCATTTGGTTAAGGAGACGGAGGGTTGTTTCTTTATCACATGTAGAGATGGCCGCGTTGTACGCGATGATATTAGGTTGAATACCGGCGTTTTTGACTTGATGAAGCATCCCTACGATTAAGTGTACCTTTGAGGTGGTGTTCAAGCTGTCATCATGACGTATCTGTCGTGCCACAGAGGTAAAGCACTTTAGCACATCTGTAGAACTTTTTTGCTTTTGTTGGTGTGCTCGTAATATTTTGTCGATAGAGTGGTGTCCTGCGTAAGAGGAATAGGGGTATGTCAGGAGTAAAAGAGTTATAAGGTGCACAATCTGTTTCTTCATAGGAATTCTCTGTTTAGATTAAGTTTTAGATGAAATTATGATTAGCTATATTGAAATTTTGGTTTTTTGTCAATATAAATCCTAGTTGCATTTGGGGCGGAATGGATTTTCACAGCGTTATAAGTGTTACAGCTGTTACAAGTTGAATATTGTTAGATTTTTTTTGTTACACCTCTTTTATGGGGGTATTGCATTGCGTTACAAAGGCGACTTACCACATGTTCTTGGTGCCTAGGGTTTTACCCTCCCGACTAGGCCTGGCCTAGGTCGGCTACTTTCAGGCCTTTGAGGGGGGC
>JAPPOJ010000096.1 GCA_028817975.1 Zetaproteobacteria bacterium
AATTAAAGGCTTATTCCGGAATTAAGAGGCACCAAAAAGAAAGTATACTGGAGAACAACAAAAACCAACGTTGTAAAGAGATAGAATAGAAAGAGAAACAGACTGCTGGGCCAAGAAGATCAGAATACATAGAGGATGGCTAACACAATGTTCAGACGAATATGCTTTTGTACCCTGCTGGTCGGCTCCTGTACCACTCTTGAAATAGGCACGTCTATTCTCTCCGAGTGGCCTGCACTTGAGCATGCACAAAAAGTAACCTGCCAAGACCTTACTCCTCCACTATGGGTAGCCTCCCTACGCACAGTAAAGCCTCTTAACCAGAGCATCAAACAAGGAGCTTATGTTGAGGCCATATCACGTAACAACCAACGACTGTTTACTGTTGCACCCTACCTACACTTACCTTCACAGCCTGAGTCTTGGCTACCTTTAAGTGAAGAAATGCAATACTTAGGCCACACAGAAGGACGTCTTTTTTTTTCCATACATAGCCTCAATCCAGAGAATGAAGCAGAGACTCTCACTCATCTAGCATATTGGGACATTGCTACAAAGAAGTGGACAAAGGGTCAAGACATATTCTATGACATCACCTTGACCAACTGGATCGGAGCTATCGAAACAAGCATGTGGATATTTATGGACGGTGAGATGGGCTCTGAAATAGTCACCTTCGATATAAGCACAGAACCATTTTCAGCCATCCGACGTACTCCAACACAAGGTATGATACACACGGCTGCAATTTGGCAAGACCACCAGAACATCATGGCACTCATGCAACGTGAAGTATTTCACCGCCCTCCACCACAGGACCTCCCCCTCCCTTCCTTTGAGGAAGGAGAACAAAGCCCCTTTGCGATACAGTCCGAGTTTTCTACCGAAGAGTCTATAGAAGACAGCTTTCTCTTTGGAACAGAAGAAGGCACCATAGAGAGTCCTGAAGAGCTGGTGGTGAGCGAAACTGAAGTCGATGAGGATTCATACGAAAGTGAAATTTTTATCTTAAACCTAAGTGCAGAAACCACGCACTTTGAGCCGCATAAGATTCTGAGGGTTCCTGCAGGCATTGAGCAGTTACGCGCGTTACGCACCACTACAGGCTTTAAACTGGCATATATTCAAGGAGATTCTCTCGTAGGGGAAGGGACCCTACACACAGCCCTTTTGACTCAAGATACCGAAGGCGTATGGAAGCTAATAAATACGAAAGCTCTTAGTCTCGACCTGCACTTAGGCCCCCCTTATCTCATTCGAACAACTGGAGAAACCGAGCTGTGGATGCTGCATTGGGTCGACTTTGAGCCCTCTTTAGCACGGATGAGTTTTTCTAAAATAGACTCTCGCGAAAAAATATCCTATCATGGAGTTTTTCGGCCTGGGTCTGTCATCGTGGGGGCTTTCACCCAATCTCAGCCAATACAGATCGTTCTACGACAAAAAGAGCTGCTGCACTGGAGTTTCTCGCGCTGCCAGCTGTGAGCACAGAAAGGCTTTTAACGTCATCCACGCTTTACTCTAACGTATGGGCTTTGTATAGGATGTTGACCATGGCTATTATGCGGACTACTTTACTCAACAGTAAATACTTTCTGGAAGATATCAAAATAGAACACTCCTTATTTGCACTGCCATTTGCATTTTCTATGCTCTGGTGGGAGCCTCATATTTCTGTGCGCAACTCACAAATAGTTGCATTATTCCTCGCGATGGTCACAGCACGCAGCTTTGCCATGGGCTGCAATCGATTAATCGACCGCCACCTCGATGCACTCAACCCACGCACAGCATTGCGAAAAGTCGCTAGTGGCGAGCTATCAGTCCTTTCTGCACAGCTTTTCATTGCCAGCGCCGCAGTCAGCTTTATTCTCGTAGCATATTGGCTACGCCCATTATGCGGAGCTTTAGCCCCTATCGTTTTGGGGCTCTTAGCTTTGTATAGCTATTTAAAACGATTCACCATTTTGTGTCATCTTTACTTAGGCATATGCCTAAGCCTCTCGCCTCTAAGCACCTTATATGCCATCGGGGGTATTCCAAGTTGGGATGTGTATGTTGTGTGCATGGGAATCGCCTTTTGGGTCGCTGGTTTTGATGTCATCTACGCCATGCAAGATACAAACTTCGATTACAAGGCCGGCTTGTACTCTATTCCTGCTAGAATTGGGAATGAAAAGGCCTTGCTCGTGTCAGGTTGTCTCTACCTAGGGGCTATAGCTGCTTGGCTCAATGCAGGCTGGCAACATGGACTCGGAAAAGTGTATTTTCTTGCGCTCACATGCATTGCAATCGTCTTATTAGGACAGATCGCTCTCACAGAGGATCAGCTACGTCGTCGCTCAAACGCGCGCATAAACTTTATTTTTTTTCATTTGAACTCCTGGGTAGGAGTTTTTTTTCTCAGCGGATTGGTTTTGGATGAATGGACTCGAAGATAGTCAGGATGACAGCCTCAAAGCACTGAAGGTCGCAGCTATCGGCAGTGCCTTTCTAACAATAATTAAGTTTGCTGCTTTTTGGATGACAGGCTCAGTACTTGCACTCTCAGCGATGTATGATTCCTTAGCTGACACATTCAGCTCAGCAGTAAATCACATTGTATATCGTAAGTCACGGGAAGAAGCAGATACCGAACATCCTTTCGGCCACGGGGGCTATGAGGTTGTTGCCACCTTAATTCAAGGGACACTGATTTTTGTTCTCGGACTGAGTTTATTACGTGAAGCTATCGAGCGATTCCAAAACCCCACTTTGCAAGCAGATGAATATCATGCTTTGCCATTGGCTGCAGCCATCTTAATTTTTTCCGCAATAGGCGGCTTATTGATTCAGTTTGTACTGCTACATACCATTCGCAAGCTCGAAGAGAAAAAGGAACGCTCCCTCACACTACATGCAGACCTTGCACACTATGCTGGAGATGTTGCCGTCAATCTCTTTTCTGCAGTGGGTCTATGCGTCGTTTACTGGTCTAAAGAAGCCACGTGGGATGGGCTTTTTGGCCTGCTAGGAGCTGGATTTTTGGTGTACACTTCCGTACCCATTTTACACAAAGCGTTTCGTGACATCATGCACGCGGAAGCTCCTGCAGAATTGCAACAAACAATCGTCGACTTAGTCATGAAAGTAGATAACCGAGTCTATGGTATTCATGAGTTACGCTCACGAGAGCTGGGGCCCATTCTGTTTGTCGACTTTCACTTAAGCGTAGAAAGCTCGATTTCCTTACTAGAAGCCCATCACATTGCAGAACAAGTGCAAGCCAAGATCATGTCAGAATTGCCTCGCGCAAATATCCTAATTCATATTGATCCTCACTTACACCCCGAAGAAAACAGCTGGGAGCCTCGTTATTCCTTACCTGTACAACACCTCTCGCAAGAAGATTCTAACATGGAGTGAGTTGCACTATTTTTTGCTGAAAACTCTGCCATTGAGTGGCAAAGAGAGATGCTTCCACCGCCGTCAGATAACCTTCAGAAGTGTGTTGCAAGCACCCCCAGGTACGTAAAAAAATCCAATGAGTTATCGTCTCACCTGTGGCTCGCTTTTTTTTGTCGTGCAAAATCTGTCGCCAAAGCTGAGCAGCATCTGCAGAGGAAGCACCCAGCCCCGTAGATACTAAAAGACGTCGGCTGTATCGAGCAAGAATGGGGAATAAGAGGGTTTCCACCTCCGTCACAAAATCAGGTTCCGTAATCTGCAATGCAGCACCCAAATGATTCGCAAAACAAATACCAAAAGCCACACAGATACCATGTTCCATAGGCTGCTGGCGTGCAATGGCTAGAGACTCTAGAGCATGTCCAAGAGTATGCCCATAATTTAGACAATGACGTAGCCCAGACTGCTCGGTTGCATCCTGAGCAATCACCTCTGCCTTCACTTTACAGTTTCGTGCCAAAAGGTCCAGGTGAAGCCCCGGTTTCTCCCATACTGGGGGCCGAGCAAACCAACTACAGATCGTTTGAGCATCCTCACGCAAACCAGCAATAAAGGTGTGCTTCAGAGCCTCACAAAGCCCTGAATGGACTTCTACAGTCGATAAAGAACTTAGAAATCCAAGTGCTGCTTTTACTCCCTGAGGATAAGCAAAGGCCCCAACAATATTTTTCCCCCAAGGGGGGAGATTGACACCACATTTCCCTCCCACACAGGCATCGACCATAGCCAGTAGAGTAGTTGGCAGAAGTGTGAAAGTACAGCCACTCAGATGCGCAGCATAGGCAGCGCTATCACAAAGACTTCCCCCACCAAGAATGTTCCAATGCCTCGGCTGCCCTTTTTTCCGCCATACTTGAATCAAATCAGCCACCTGAGCGAGAGACTTTACCCCTTCTCCCCCTTTTAAGATGAGGTGCAGCAAAGGCAATGAGCCGCTCCAATGCTTAAGCGCATGACGATCTATAATCCACAAAGCCTGATTATCGACCCTAGGCATCACAGCTGCGGTCTCGACATACACTTCATAAAGATAGCTTCCTCGAAAAGTTTCAAAGTCCTGTCTGACACTCGGTTTAAGGGTACAACCTCGTAAGTAGTTCTGCGCAGCTTGGCGGACATTCATATGTGTACCTGGAAGAAGCTGGCAGAGATCCCAACCACAGTCACGCGTGAGCCCCAGTTGCTTCGCCACATGAAGATACCCTACCCAGGGAAAAGGCTCTTTTACCGACTGACTTTCTGCTATGCTCACCTGAGCTGCAGTCCATGTGTGCCATTTTTTAGGCTCCATTTGTCCATAGCCTTGGCTATGCCAGCTTATCAAAAGGCGGCGATCAGCGCTCATAGGGGCCCTTATTATAAATGAGGATAGACGGCACTCTTTGCGCTCCTGCATATTTCAAGCACGAAGGATTTTAGGCCGATACACGCCCCAGGTAACTGAAACGTTTACGATGACGACCTAGGAGTGTCATGACAAAAAAGACATTACGCGATAACGTAGTTGCCTTACAAAAGCAAAAAATTTGTAAGGCCAATGTCGTCTCTCTCCAAGATATTCGTAATCTTAGAATTTTAAAAAGTAAATGTCGACTTTTAGTTGTAGAAGATGATGATGTCATGCGTCAAGCGCTACATCGCATCCTGACCGGTGCCGGATATCAAGTGGACTGCGTGAGCGACGGGCTAGAGCTGGCTTCAGCTCTCGACCAAGTCAAGCCGGATGCCATCATTCTGGATATTGGTTTGCCCTGGGTAGACGGTATCGAGCTCTGTACTCTCATCCGTGCAAGCAAAAAGCAACTCAGCCACGTACCTATTGTGTTTCTTTCCGCATCTGCCGACGAAGTAGAAATAGCCGCTTCCTTCGAAGCAGGGGGAAGTGACTTTGTCGCCAAGCCCTTTGATATCAATTTTCTCATCCAAACCATTGAAAAAAACCTTGCAATACCCCCTCAAAAGGGTTGACTCTCCGAACAGGATTCGTTATAAAGTGTGCATGGCTCTTGATCCTCAGTAGCTCAGTCGGTAGAGCAGGTGGCTGTTAACCACCTTGTCGGCGGTTCGAGTCCGTCCTGGGGAGCCATCCTCAAACTTAATCCCTTGATATCATTGATAAATATTTACACCCGAAATTATTTTCGCGATTATGGCTGTGATATTAGGCATTTATCTTTTTTAAGCCCTGTCCCGAGTATTTTACTTTAATTTCAGGTGGTTACCCCAAAAAAGAACAGTCTCAACGCCTGCAACAGACTCAGCACCCATTTCTGCAAAAGACTCAGCGCCCACGGCCTGCAACAGGGTAGCTTACGGCTATGAGATGATCTTGATGTGCTGGGGCA
>JAPPOJ010000252.1 GCA_028817975.1 Zetaproteobacteria bacterium
TGCAAGTGGTACGGCTGCCCGAGGTGTAAGACTCTGATTCTTATGTACGGAATTATGGCCCCCAAGGCATGTCGCAGCTGTTAGAGCATGCGGTGGACCTCGTGGAATTTGCGATTACCCAGGTGATGCGTGAGTCTCAGGGTGTGCAAACAGTACACGTGGTGGAGAAACAAATCGTCCCGTGGCTGGGAAAGATTCGCGACCCCCTGCGGTTGAGCTTTTTGGTCAATCGGGTTGCCGAAATTTCTGGAGTGGCCGCCCCAGCGATTCAGGCGTGTTTACAGGGGGGGAGTGCAACGGCAAAACCGACCCCCGTAGATCCTCGTGTATCTGCCAGTCCCCAGGAGCAGAGTGTGGAAGCGGTGGTGGTAGAAGCCATGCCGTGGCAGCAGCTCGAACCTGCGGTGCGGGAATGGATCGGCTATTTGCTCTTTACTCCGGCAGGGGAAGCTCATATTCATTTGCCTGTGCGGCAGAAATTTAAAGCACGCATGCTGAAGCTGGACACGGTGTGGAATCTTTTTGTGGATGAAATCTTCGAGAAAATCGTCGAGGGGGTTTGTCCGGAGCAGGTCAGTGCTGCCTGCTGGGTCTCGCTAGAATCGGCAGCTATCCAGGATTTTTTCAGATATACCCTAGAGCACAAAGGTGCTTTTTGGACGGACTCGGTACCCCAGTCTTTGGAAAGAATTGAGCGTGCGGTGGAGATTAAGTCCCTAGAGTCGCAGCTGAATGCGGTGAAAAGTCTCCTCACCTCTCCTCAAGAGTCGTTGGACTCGGCGGCGCGTCAAGAGTGTCAGCAGGAATTTATGCATCTTTGTGGGCGTCTGCGCGAATTGCATACGCAGCAACGTCTTTAGATTTGGGGCGCTGCTAGGTATGATAAATGGTGGTAAACATGCATGTTTGTGTCTATGGACTATGTTACGGTGATGTTGTGGTATTATTTCGATTGTTGACATTGTTCCCATAATTCTCTATATAATAATAGTTTGACCTTTGTTTTTTCGCTTCCCCTTTTCAGGGCACTATCCTGGGTGTGTTGGTGCTGCTGGGTAAGATATCGTTTTGGGTGAGAACACCAGGGTTTAGATCTTTCGTAGATAAACTTTGGGATTTACCTGGGCGTGGGTTGGCGTGAGTGAGTCTTCTGAGCAGAAAGGTGCTTCCTTGGCAAGTAAGAAAAAGAAAACCAGCGTGGTAGATGGGGAAGGCTCGACTCCCCGCAAAAAGTCAACATCAACAACGGTTGTGCGTAAAGTGGCAAAGACAACCACGGTACGTAAAAAAGTGGTTAGAAAAGTCATTGCTGACCCTTCTTCTTCCAAAAAGACGGTAACGAAGGCGAGTGTCAAGAAGAAGACCACGACTAAAAGCAGTGTGTCGGTGGAAGAAAAAAGCAGTACGGAAAAAAAAGTCGGGGTGCAGCAGCAAAAAGTCAATGAGATGACGATTGCAGCCACCCAGCCCGATGCGATTTCGGATGAAGCCCTCCACGAAGTGGTGGAAAAGCTGCGTAAAAAAGCCAAAACCAAAGACGGTGTTCTTTCCTACAAGGACATTCGCACCGCTCTGCCTGAAGATAAAGCTCCTGCGATTTTCTTAAATAAAGTCATGAGTGCTCTGGAAGACCTCGACGTTCAGGTCGTAGATAGCCGTAAAACCATTGAAGACCATCTGCTGATCGATGATGAAGCCCTCGCAGATGCTGGCTTATCTGCGAGTGATATCGAAGACGATGACGATGATGAAACCGAAGGCGAAAAAGAAGACGAAGTCGAAGCCGGCTTTGAAGAAGAAGACGAAGACAGCTCGGATGACGAGGACGACGAGGACGAAGAAAAAGCCGCTGCCGACAAGAAAAATGCAGAGGCTGCCCTAGGACGTTCGAACGACCCTGTGCGTATTTATTTACGTAAGATGGGGAGTGTGGCCCTTCTCTCGCGGGAAGGCGAGGTGCTCATTGCCAAGAAGATTGAATCTTCGGAAAATAAAATACTTGAGCGGATCATGGACGTGCAAGTGGGCCTCGACCATATTGTGGGCTCTGCGCGGGATTTTCTCAACGGTGAGTTACGGGTCAAGAGCTGGATCAAAGGTGGTGATGAAGAAGACGCCGCCATGAGTGAAGCTGGCCTGGAAGAAAAAGTGCGCGCCCAGACCCAGGTATTTTTGCAAGAATATGAAGAGCTTCAGGTTTTATTTAAGAAAAGGCCGCGTACAGGCAAAGCGCAGGAAAAGCTGCAAGAGCAAAAGCTTAAAGTGGCCGACCTTCTGCGTCAGCTCAACGTAAATCGCAAAATTATTGACCGTGCCTTGGAGCTATTGGCCGAGTTTGCCATGGCCCTGCGCGAGGCACAGCAGGATATGCGCTACTATGCACGCCTGTTTAAGACCGACTTGCCCACGGTCTTGGCCCATATTGAGGTCGACCCGCTGAAGCCTTTCGGTACCTCGGGCGAGCGTGAGTGGGCGCGGGTGGTGCGTAACCTACGTGCAGCCCAAGAAACCATTCGCCGTTGTGAAACCGAAACCGGCATGGAAGATGGAGATATTGACTCGGCCTATCGTGATTTGGCCGGACTCCAGGTGCAGACCAAACGCGCCAAGCGTGAACTCGTCGAAGCCAACCTCCGCTTGGTGGTCTCAATCGCGAAGAAATATACCAACCGAGGCTTGCAGTTCTTGGACCTCATCCAAGAAGGTAATATCGGCCTGATGAAAGCGGTGGAAAAGTTTGAGTACCGCCGGGGTTATAAGTTCTCCACCTATGCGACGTGGTGGATTCGCCAGGCGATTACCCGTGCTATTGCCGACCAAGCACGTACCATCCGGATTCCGGTGCACATGATTGAGACCATCAACAAGCTGATCCGCACCAGCCGCCAGCTGGTCCAGGAGATGGGTCGCGAACCCACTCCGGAAGAGATCGCGGTGCGCATGGAGATGTCCCTCGAAAAAGTGCGCAAGGTGATGAAAATCGCCGTGGAGCCGATTTCTTTGGAAACGCCTATCGGTGAAGAAGAAGATAACCACATTGGGGATTTCCTCGAAGACAAGACCACCAAATCTCCTTCGGAGAGCGTGGTCTCCGGATCTCTCGAAGAACAAACCCGCCGTGCTTTGGCCACGCTCACCCCACGGGAAGAGCGGGTATTGCGGATGCGCTTTGGTATCGGCGAGAAAAACGACCATACCCTCGAAGAAGTAGGCCAAGACTTTGAAGTGACTCGTGAGCGTATCCGTCAGATCGAAGCCAAGGCTTTACGTAAGTTGCGCCACCCCTCACGCAGCAAAAAGCTGATGGCTTTCATCGAGTCCTAGGCCCGACTCTGTGCCTGTTCCCCTGAGTGGGGATTCTCCCTCTACCCGGAAAAAATGTCCTCCCTGGATTTTCCCTTGCCTTGCCTGGATTTTGCGTCAGGGCAGCCCCTTCATTTTGTCAATTCGTCAACTTCTTGTAGGCTTGAAAGTGGTGAGCTGGTGCCGTCGTTCTTTGCACCCGACCAGCAACAAGGAGGATGAGACTCAGAACGTAAGCTGTCACGACAATAGAATAGGCTATGCGTGAGAGTGGAATGCGGAGAACACCTTTTCTTTGAATCTTGCAGGATACAGAAAAAGGCGCTCTCCTCCATAAATTCCATTCCCATCATAACAAGACTTCCTTCCAGGGCAAAACGTGAATCTAAGGAATGGGGTCGGCTATTGTCCAAATTCAAAAAATCTACATTTTTAAAGGAATTTGTGAGATGGGTAAAGAGTGCCGTTTAGATCTAGATGTGGCGAATATGGACGTGTTTACCGCCCTGGCTGAGCAGCTGAATGCCAGTATGGGGAAGACGGCCTTGGCCTGTGCAGCGCCGGGGCTGAGTCATTATCGTATCGGGACCCTGCACCGCGAGGTCACCGCGCAGGACCTGCATGAGTTGGCTAAAAGCCAGCAGAACGTGGCCTTTGTCACCGACCTCGAAGGCGTACCGGCGAAGCGCGACACCATTTGCGCCGACCCGAGCAAAAGCATGTTAGCCGACGGTTATATCAAGCGGAAGTCACTGATCAGCTTTGACCTTAACTTTGCGGATACGATGGAGGACTTCGATCAGCTTGACGAGGGCCACAAGTACCGCCATGCGCAGGTGGCGGCTTACTTTATCCTCGCCGCCTGCAAGCAAAACTGCCTGCCGCTGTGGATGCTGGTGTACAGTGGTCGCGGCCTGCACCTGCACTTTAAGCTGGCCACTCCGTTGCCGGTGGCGTCCGCCGGAGCGTATGCCCGGTTGTACAAGCGCTGGTGTAGCCTGCTGGAAGTATTGTTCCGGCAGCAGTACAAGCTGGACCGGACCTGTCGCAATCCGGCCCGGCTGTTTCGTCTGCCCTGCTCGCGCAATCTGAGTGTAGAGGGAGAAAATCTCCAAAGCGAGGTGTTCTTCTTGGACCGGCATGTCGATGCGAGTCAGTTTTTTGTGGATGTGGGCACCCACCTGCGAGTCTGGACCACCGAGCCGTACCCCAAGCTGGACCCGCAGCTGTTTTCCGAGGCCACCAAGCGTCAGGAAGAGGTGTACAAGCGTTTTGACTGTGACGGAAATGGAGTGTGGCAGGTGCTGCAAACCGAAGATGGCTGCCGGCGGCGCTGGCTGTGTGATCCCCTGCGGGTGGAGGCGATGACCCGAGATCGGTACGGACGCTGTTGGGGCCGGGCTTTGGTGTTTCACGATGCCGATGGTACGGAAAAGCGCTGGAATATGCCCCTGGCGATGCTGGCAGGCAATGGCTTTACCCTGCGGCGGCGGCTGCTGAGTATGGGCCTGCATCTGTGTCTGGATGCGGAAGCCCAGGTACCTCTGATGCACTATCTGCTGTGGTCGCAGCCGGAAGAGCGGTTGGAATGGGAGCCTGACACGGCGAGATTCTCGTCCGAGGGGTTGAAAAAAACTTGAACTTTTTTTGGATTTTCGGTATTTTGTATTCCGCAGTCAGAAATCTGTTTCTGATAAGCCGTTCGGTGGGCCTGTAGCTCAGTTGGTTAGAGCAGGGTGCTCATAACTCCAAGGTCCCTGGTTCAAGTCCAGGTGGGCCCACCACTTCAAATTTCTCGCATCATTGTCTTTTTCATACACTGATTTAGTTACGCAAGTATTTATGTTTCAATGGGTGTTACTTTTTGCTGTTTGGCTTGCAGCCGAGCTTTTGGGCTTGCGGGTGATGGATTTTGTCTATGCAAAGGCGATTCGTATGATGAAGCGTGTGAAGAAAATGCTGTTTGGGCCTTGAGGTGCCAGGGGGCTTCTTGCCTTTAACGGGTCTCACCCACCATTACCCTAGCCACCGCCTAAATCCCTTAGGGACTACATTTTGTATCCCTACAGTTCCTGCTTCTTATTGTCACTCGTAAGATAGTTTTTGAGGCAGGTGCGCAACCCAGTAGAACGCTTCCACGGAATGAAGATTTGATACCAGACTTTGAGACCATTCCATAACGGATTCTGTAAGTTAAATAGGGGTTCAAGTCCAGGTGGCCCCCAGCCACTTTAAATTCTGCAAACTTATCCCTAAAATTTCATATAAGCTTACCATAACCAAAGAGCTAGTCTCGGTGTGCTTGGGGTCAGAGCAAGTCATAGCCAATGCCGAGGTGCAGCGCCGAATCGCGTAGGGGAGCAAGAAAGGGGTTGCTTTGTGGTTTGCCATTCTCGAGTGGTAACTCCCGTGCGCTGCGGTTGCTGGGGCGGCCGAAGTGATCGCCCCAGCGCAGGGTAGCAAACCAGTGGTTGCGGAAGCGCC
>JAPPOJ010000113.1 GCA_028817975.1 Zetaproteobacteria bacterium
TACCCAAGCTTTGCAGCATCTCGTCTATGGTACAAAGCAAGTGCGTTGGCTTCTCTCCCCCATTGGAGTCCTCAGGAATGGAAGACTTCCCCAGAGGGTCCCGCTCGGCTGTCACAGTGCTCTCCACCCCAACCTCAGAGGTTAGAATCTCTTCAGGCTGTGGCACCGCTTCCGTCTCTTTTTTCGAGTTCATAATGCCCTCTCTGGTTAATCTAATTCCTTCCGTACCCCAATGTCGGAATTTGACCGCACTTCTTTACGTTCCACAACAATCGAAAGTAGGCTCTCAGCACTCAGAATAGCAATGACCATGTCACGGTAGCGACATATATTTTGGATATGTCGCGCAACACGTTCCTGAGACTGCCCAATATGAGCAACACCATCTCCAAAGTTCAGATTGGTCATCAGGATAACTTCGCCAATGCGTTGTACACGCAGCACCATGGCATTCCCACCAGACTCCACTACAGCCTGCTCATTAAATTTAGAGGCTTCTTCCATATCAAAGTACGCCCCTAAATGAAGAATAGGTACAAACTGTCCACGAAAACTAGTAATATTCGACATCCAATTGTCCCCAGTTGACACCTTAGCACTTTGGCCTGCTGGACTGACCTCTTTAATATTATCCATATGCAAGCCAAACCAATGCTCACCAAGCTTAAAGGTAACAATACGGTCCATCTTGCGGATTTTCTTCTCGTTCTTTACCGTTTGAGTCTTCCGCGCCTCCTCAGCCACCTGACGACCGTCTTTATATTCCACACATCTTTCAACCAGCTCATCCAGTGACATTTTACTGATAAAGTCCACCGCTCCTTCATTCAGCACTTTCTTACGCATTTCATCGGTCGTGATTGCGGTATATGCAATCGAGGGTTTACGTGAAAGGTAAGGCAATCCACGAATCCAACGCAGAAGTGAAAGACCGGTCATACGCGGCATTTCCAAATCGGTAACAATAATATCAATCGTCTCGGCAAATTTTTTATTTTCTAATGCCTGCTTTGCCTCAAGTCCATCTGCAAACAGAAAAGTTTCAAATCCATGAGCTTTCAAAGTAGAGCACAATTCCGATGCAAAAAAGCTATCATCCTCAGCACACAAAATTTTGTATGAGCCATGAGATTCATCTTGCTTCAAAATTTCCACATAACTGCCATTCTGCTTCATCAGTAGATCTACCGTTCCTAAAAGATCTAAAGCTAAGTGAGTCTTACCATTAATAACCGTAGAACCTAAAACTCCTGGCTGACACATCTCTGTTTGATAATTTTCTGGCATGCGGTGAATTCCTAAAAACTCTGACATCGGAATTCCATAGTTACTTTCGTTATGCGCAAAAATCATCAGCGAGTAGGTGTCTTGAACAATACGTGGTGACTTAGAAATCACTTCTTCAACCCATATCAATGGAATGGTTTCTCCCTCTAGGGTGACAAAGCTTTGACCATCCGGCTCAATAGAGTGAATCTCTGAACGCTCCACAAAAACAATTCTTTTAGCTCTCTGAACAGGGACACAAAAATACAAATGATTACGAAAAGCAATAGTCTTCTGTTGCAACCGCCTAATATCACTTACCATAAGAAAAGAGTCTTCCTGACCCGTACCTGCGATCCCACGGTTTTTCGAAGACTTCCTACGCATAGGTGGATTCATCGACTTAATACTTTGAAAAAGCTTTGCAATATCAACATGTAATAGCAAGCTTCCATCACCTTGATTTGTGACTCCTGTAAAAGGAGCTGCTTCACCATAATTAGAGGGCAACGGTTGGCTCACAATACTCATCGGACCGACAATGCATCCAACTTCGAGAATAAAACGATACTTAGTGTGTCGAATCTGAATCATTGCTTCGCATTTTGCACCCTCCATCTTGAAAATACGAGCTAAAGATAATACCGGCAAGGGTTCATCTCTAACCATTAAAACCTTACTCCCTCCCTCTAAAGACTTTTGATTTTCCTGTACTATAGAGGACTCCGCAGAAAGGACTTCTTCAATGTTAGCTTGTGGAATAGTATACGTTTGCTCTCCTACCCGAAAGGCAAGGGTGTCTACAATAGCAAGACTAAGTGGAAACCTAAGTGTGATAGTGGTCCCTGCGTTGACCTCAGACAGAATATCGATCTGCCCTCCACTTGTTTCCACCATAGCTTTCACAACATCCATACCTACACCACGACCAGAAGTCTCTGTCACTTCTGCTGCCCCAGAAAACCCAGGCATAAAAATAATATTAAAAGCCTCTTGAGCTGTCAGAGGTTTCGCCTCAGCTTCGGTTAAAAGCCCCCGCTCAATTGCCTTCGCTTTAAGGTAATCTGAGTCCAGACCTTTTCCATCATCAATCACTTGTAGGTGAATTTCACCCGATTTGTACTCGGCATTTAAAGTGACGTTACCTTTATCTGGCTTACTTAAAGCAACACGTGTTCCCTGGTTTTCAATACCATGGTCAATCGAATTGCGAATCATATGCATGAGAGGCTCTGCTAAAACGTCTAAAATACTCCGGTCAAGAAGAGTGTCTTTACCACGAATTTCAAAATTAACTGGCTTGCCGGTTTGTTTAGCGGTGGAGCGCACCACACGTCTCATAGAATCAAAAACAGGACCGACAGGGCTTAAGCGTAACTTCAGAATATGACGTTGGAATTTTGCTGCAAACTGATCCAATTCAGCACAACTATCTAAAAAATCACGATCTCTAGAGTATCTATTTTTGATAAACTCAACACGATTTTTGATCAACATAAACTCGCCAACAAGCAACATCATCTGTTCAATTACCGAACGTGATAATTTTATCTGATCGTTGACTTTAGACTTACCTACCTGGGCTTTATCAGACCCAGACGACATGCCTTCACCTTCCGCACTCTCTCGCTCGCTTCCCGAAGCCTGTTTGGAAACTTCGGCTAACTGACTTAAAAGAGAAAAGTAACGATTATCTCCTTCCTTCCCCGACTCATGAATGCACCCTTTAACTTCTTTAACTGCTTTAATACTCTCCAAAAATAAATCTACAAGTTCTGCAATAACATCCAATGCACCTGAGCGACAATGATCGAGCACAGATTCTGTATAATGGGCAATATCTTGCAGGATACCAAATCCCATCATGGAAGAGGCTCCTTTTAAGTTATGAAATAAGCGAAACGTCTTATTGATAGAGTCCGCGTCCTTAGGGTTGGACTCAAGATCCATGATTGCCAGCTCAAGGCTCGCTACCGTCTCCTCTAGCTCAGACAAAAAAGTATTTAGAAACTCAAGATCCTGCTCAGGCGCCTCTGCGCCCACTTCTTTACTCACGCTAGAATCTGTAGGCTCTTCTTTTTGAGAAAAATCCACAAATTCAGCCTCATGTTCCGGCTTATCAGTCATAATAGGAGCACCAGATCTATTTTTACAGGCTCATTCCTGTCTCTGCTGGTGGCCACATCGGAATTTCATGAATAAACATAAGCAACATAGATTAAAGGGGGAGCACAGCTTTTAAAGAAAATTTCAATTTTAAGACGTTAGGGCATTACAGGAAGTCAAGTTTTTATCTTTTATGATGACAAGGCGTGCTTTTCACAAAGCATGTCAGAACTCTTTATGAAATAGAGATTACTTTCCTGAATTGAACACACTATCACGCAACGCATCCCCCAAAAAGTTGAAGCCCAAAACACCAAACATAATCAAAATTCCTGGAATGAAGCTCAGGTGAGGAGCATCATAAATGTATGCTCTACCCTGACTTAACAGTCGTCCCCATGTGGGTAAATGATCTGCACTTGCCAATCCCAAAAAGCTCAGACTTGCCTCGACAATCATAACTCCAGAAATAGAAAAAGTGGCCGTGATTAACAAAGGAGCTAGAATAGCTGGTAGCAAATGAACTGTGATTAGACGCAAATGGCTGGCACCAATACTACGACTGGCCTCCACGTACAGTAACCTGCGTACCGCAAGCACTTCTCCCCGTGCAACACGTGCAAAGCTTGTCCATCCTGTAGCAGCAATGGCAAGTATAACATTATGCAAGTTAGGCCCAAGAAGAGAGGCTATTGCTAAAGTCAGCAAAAAGCTAGGAAAAGCCATAAAAATATCCACAATACGCATCATCATATTGTCGATAATCCCCCCAGTGTAACCGGCAATACAACCCCAGCAAGTTCCCACAGATAATGAAATAAAAACAGTGCTCAAAGCAATATACAGAGATACCTGCGCCCCCAAAGCACACCCACTCAATAAGTCACGGCCGTATAAATCAAACCCAAAAGGATGAGACCACTCAGGGTACCCAAGACGACGACTCAAAGTGACCTCAGGGGAATAAGGAAAAAAAGCTCCCCCAACAAGCGCAAGTGTAACAATCATCCCAATAAGCAAAGATCCAAACCAAAAGTTGTGCTGAACTACAATTCTCTTCCAGTACTTTAAAATCATAGATTTGTTCCTCAATCACAACTAATTTTCAATATCATAAAGATCGACTCTAGGATCAACTTTGACGTAAACGAGATCCGTCAATAAGTTCATTAGAATATAGCTCATGGAAAAAACAATGACACAGCCCTGAACCAAAGGATAGTCACGCTCAGATAAAGCCTTAAACATTAAGGTCCCCAGTCCAGGCCAGTCAAAAATAGCTTCCGTAATCACAGCCACTGTTAACAACGCTCCAAACTGCAGCCCTATAATAGAAACAACATGGATACTTGCATGACGTAATACGTGACACCATAAAACTCTGCTACGAGAAAGCCCCTTCGCAAGCGCTGTGACATAAAAGTCTTGTTGTATACTTACAACCACGCTCTCACGAGTCATACGCGCAACAATGCCAGAGAGTGATCCTCCCAGCGTCACAGACGGCAAAATCATGCCACGTAAAGTTCCAAATTCGGTAACAGGTAACAAGTCAAGCCATAGAGAAAAAATCAAAATAAGCAAAGGACCTAACCAAAAATTAGGCATGGAAACCAGCAATAGAGACCCAAACATAAGGATACTGTCCAACCATTTTCCTTTATGCAAGGCCGCATATACTCCAATAGGCACACCAAACACCACTGCACAAAGCATCGAAGAAAGGGTCAAAATTAAGGTCGGAGTAATATGAAGCATGAGAGACTCCAAAACACTTTGCCCACTTAAAAGAGAGACTCCCCAGTCCCCCTGTAAAACTCCTTGTACATAAGTAGATAATTGCTCTAAAAAGGAGCGGTCAAGGCCCAGACTTCGCATAAGCTCCAATCTATCTGCTTCTGTAGCATAATCTCCTAGAATAAGATCAACAGGAGATCCCGGAACGACATAGATCAAAGACCCGACTGCGGCAACTACAACAACCACCAGAGGAAAGGTTAAGAGTATTCGACGCACCGTATAAACCAACATACTTCCCTCACACTTCTAGTAATAACCCACAGACCATCTTTATTCTATCCTGTTTTATATGACAAACTAGGCCTAAAATGAAAGAGTAGTGTAAACAGATAATGTCTGCTCTTTGCAACCTTGAGGAAAATATGTTTTACAATCTACAAGCTCCACTTATCTCTCTTTCTTTATTTTGCTCTTTCCTTCCATCCGCGATGTGTACCCCATGGATCGCTATGGGAGATATTAGGGGAAATATCGAAAGCTGTGGGTGTAGCCAAGAAACTGACTATGGAGGAATTTTTCGATCCACAGATCTCATTTCTCAACTGAGATCAAAACAACCAAACATTACTGTTTTAAGCCTAGGAAATACTCTAGGCGA
>JAPPOJ010000270.1 GCA_028817975.1 Zetaproteobacteria bacterium
GACAACGATTGCTAAACGAACCGGGGAAATAAGCTTTGTTTATCACACTCAAAACCTTAGCTTCTCTCATAGCCTGAACAAAAAGTCAATCATAGCCATAAAATCAGTCCAGACAAGCCGCCCTCTGGAGGGCTGGACCTTGGTATCTGCAAAGCAAATCCATCTACTCAACATCTAAAGCTCCCGCAAAGGTACATCTATCATGAGTAACTGAGCTGCAGAAACGCCTAAAATCTCTACGTCCATGCTATTCTCTACCGCAATTGCATCACGCCTGTGCAGATGCACCCCCGCAACCCTAACTTCCCCTTCCAATAAGAAAATGTAAACTCCGTTGTCGAGCCATTTTTTAGAGTATTTCACTCTGGCTCCCATATCTAAATCCAAAAGAGAAAAATAAGCCTGTTGATTTATTTTTACGCCACCGTCTCCAGAATCTATCGGCGATACAATGGTTTGCAACTGATTCTGGCGGTCTTTTCGAGTAAATTTTTTTTGATCATATCTGGGAGCAATCCCTTTCTTATCCGGCATCACCCAAATTTGAAGAAAGTTAACGTGCTCCAAATCTGAAGCATTATATTCTGAATGGTAGACTCCAGTCCCAGCAGACATGAGCTGAACTTCCCCAGGCTGGATTCTCTGTTCATGGCCCACACTATCCTTATGGTATAAAGTCCCCTGCAGAGGAATCGACACAATCTCCATATCACAATGAGGATGCGTATCAAACCCTTTACCAGGTGCTACAACATCGTCATTCAAAACGCGTAATAATCCAAAGCCCATCCGCTCGGGATCATGATAGCTCCCAAAGCTAAAGCTGTGGGAACTCTGAAGCCAATCCTGGTCAATCACCCCTCGCGAAGAAGCCCGATGTATCTGATATTTCATTTCATCCATTTTCTTACCTACGACAAAGAGCCATTCGAATATGTTCTGCTTATAGGAGTTCAAACTAAATTTTCAGCTGCTTGAAATCACTCGCATGATGCCGCTCCTTCAGCTGCTTGTCCTCATTCCCCCAGAAAACATTCACCACATAGCCTCTTCTGACAGCTTTTCTTTGTCGTAATTGTGTGGCCCAACGTCTTAAATGTGGGTACTCTTCTACGGACAAAAATTCTCCCGCCTCATAAAGATCTCCTAAAACAATCGCTCCATGCCATGGCAAAATCGCCATATCCGCGATAGTATACTCAGAACCAATCACGAATTCAGACCTCGCAAAGTGACGGTTCAAAACATCCAGCTGACGTTTCGTTTCCATACTAAATCGATTAATAGGATATTCTATTTTCTCCGGGGCATAACGATAAAAGTGACCAAACCCTCCGCCAACGAAAGGAGCACTTCCTTGAAGCCAAAAAAGCCAGTTGAATGTCTGGGTACGTGCCGATATCTGCGTGGGTAAAAACCTAGAAAACTTCTCCGCCAGATAAACCAGGATAGATGCTGATTCAAAAATAGTTTGAGGAGTGTCACAACTATAATCGACAAGTGCAGGTATCTTTGAATTGGGATTGATGTCGACAAACCCACTCCCGAACTGCTCCCCTTCCAAAATATTGATTAAAAAAGCATCATATTCAGCTTCAGCCACACCAAGCTCTAAAAGCTCTTCCAAGAGAACGGTCACTTTAACTCCATTTGGAGTTCCCATGGAGTACAACTGTAACGGGTGATTTCCACGAGGAAGCTCTTGCTCCACTCTAGCTCCAGCGGTGGGCTGATTAATCTGCGCAAATGCGCCCTCTTGCACCTCAGGGTTCTGCCATACTTTTGGTGGCACATAAGATGTCGTCATTGTTTTATCATTCCTTATTCTTTATCTTCGTTTTTTGCACTTGCACCGTGACTTGACCCTTGCCACATACCTTAACTTGCAGAAAACTCAAGTACCGCTATATCTTGAACGGCCAGTCATAAGAAAAGGTTGCCCCTCCTCCTGTATTATTTGTAACAAGAATACGAAAGCCCTCCTTCTCAATGAGTCGTTTCACAATCGCAAGTCCAAGGCCACTCGCCTCCTTCTCATCTTTCGTTTTGATCGTCTTGAAAAGGCCAAAGATTGTTTCCTGCTGGCTTTTAGGAATTCCGGGCCCATCATCACATATGATGAAACGAAGAACATTAACCTTTACTTGCACCTCAACCTTCACAAGTCCCGCATCTGCACTACGATGCTTAATGGCATTCGAAACAAGATTTCTCACCACAGTCTGTAGAGGGGTCACCTTGGTTTCAACACAAAGGTTCGGGGCTGATATCTGAATACGGAAGCATCGAGGCCTATCCAACAGCTCCACCGTATCCCAAAGTACCTGCTGCAAATGAACGGTCTTTTTTTCTTGATCTACCTGCCCCGCAAGAGAATACTCCAGAAGACCATTCAAGAGCGCATCCATACGGCGAACACGCCCTCGCAGTTGGTACAAATCTCTTTGAGAAGCCTCCGGTAATATACCTTCACAATCCTCACCAATCCATTTTGCCAAATTATCGATCCCTCTCAAAGGTGAACGCAAATCATGGCTGGAAACATAAGCAAAGTCTTGCAGATCCGCGTTGGAACGTTTTAGCTCTTCATTTGCGACCTGCAACTCCCTTGAAACACGACGCATCTGCTGCTCTCGCAATTTACTTTTCGTGACATTAATCCCCTCCGGAATCATACCTACGACCCGCCTATCATGGTCAAAAATAGGAGACAGAGTAAAATCCACATGTATCACCCCACCACCTGGGGATGGGTGAGTCGCTTCAAAACCATCTCTCTTACCCGCAGTGGCACATGCAATAGCCTGTTTCAAGCGGATACGCAGCTGCTCTGAGTGACTCCACCAAGGTGTCTCCCAAAAAGGCTTATTCAAAATTTCACTTGCAGGCATCCCTGCCGCCTGTAAAGCAGTTCTATTGGCATCCAGTAAAACACCCTCCATCGACATCAACCCTATAAAGTTACGGCTATTGTCTAACAAACCACGTATATCCTGGCTTACCCTGTGCAAAGATTCTGTCCTGTTTCTTACCAGGGACTCCAACTTTTCGGTTTGCTGCTCAACAGAAGTTTGCTGCTCAAGATTTTTCTTGATAAGCACAAAAAGATCTTTGAATTCTGGGTTTAAATTTAAGTTCATGGACGCACCGTCGTCCAAAGTCTGACTTCTCTGCTGAAGCATAGAAGTCAATAAAACAACCACCTGCGATAAACTGCGTGACAAAAGGAAAATAAGTAGAGTGTTCCATACTGCAGCACATAAGGCAAATAAGATCATGATCTGCAGTGCAAAGGACACTTTTTGAGTAATCATTTTTTCAAGCTGAACCGATTTTTCTTTAAAATTTACAGCTGCCTCTTGGATCAGTTCTTTAAGCTCCAGGGATGTGATCATGCCTCTTTCAAAAGAATCGACCACCTGCAAAGCAATATCTACATCACGAATAGCTTGTTGCCATAACAAGATGATTGGATAGGTTCCCATCTTTTGCATAAAACAAGTATCTAGGACATTTAACAGAGCAAGGCTGTCCATAGGCTGCTGCCTAATATGCTGCAAGAGTACCCGCAGCTTTTTGCAATCCATGACAGGATTCGTGTGAGGTATTTTTTGAACGAATACTAAGAGTTCAGTATTAAACTGTAAATGTAACGCATTCAACCGGTGAAAGGTGCCACCTCTATAAATTTGTAAGACACCTCCCATCATAAAAATCATTTCAAAAATCATAAGTACAAGCATACAGGATAGTTTATGCGCAACCCTCAGAGTTCCCTCCTTTAAAAACAATTCTATATTAAAAGATCGCATTCATAGAGAAGCGCTAACTACAAATGCAACCCATCGTTGTTATCAAACCAAAGTCAGAAAACGCCATAGATGTTCTTTACGTTCCACAAAAAGTTTGATAAACACGCTCACTCATTTTGGGAGCATCCATTAAATAGCCATATTCTTCAGATACTTCAAATGGGCTTTTTAAAGCCTCCCACATTTGTTCAAAAGGTTGATAGTCTCCTTGATTCGCATGTGTGATAACCTTTTCAATCTGATGATTTCTCGGTATCAACCTTGGGTTTATAGAATCCATCTGGTACAGATCAGGATCAAGTGCTTTCCATCGACTTAGAAAGGAATGTAACTCAGAAGTCACCGGATAAAAATGAGTATCACCTTCATAAAGACTCCTGAGATGAGAGAAGCTCAAGGTAAAGTCAAGTGAATGAGCTTGTAGGTAACGCAAGAAGTCTATGACAAGAGTATGACCTTCCTCAGGAAGGCTTTTAAGCCCTAGTTTACGTGCAAAACCTAGATAAAGCCGATTGTGAAAGCTTGCAAGCGGTTCTTCAAGCACTTGCTCAGCCATAGATACTGCTCTTTGCGGATCATCAGCAATCAAAGGGAGCAAACAATCGGCAAGACGATGGATATTCCACTCTACAATAGCCATCTGATTTCCATAGGCATAGCGTCCAAATTTGTCAATAGAGCTGAAGACTTTCATCTGGTGAAACTCATCCAAGAATGCACACGGGCCATAGTCTATCGTTATTCCAGCCATCGAACAATTGTCGGTATTCATAACTCCATGAATAAACCCTAACGCATACCATCGAGCGACAAGGTCTCCCTGTCGCTCCGCAAAGAGCCTTAAGAGTTCTAGACAGCAATCCGAAATTTGAGTACTACGTATACCCGGATAATGGCGCTTAATCGTGTAATTCGTGAGGATTTCCAAAGCTTCAAGGTCACCTTGAGAAGCAAAGTACTGAAAAGTACCGACTCGGAGATGACTTTCAGCCACCCGTGCAAGAATCGCACCCGGTGTCGGTCCATCTTGTCGATAGACGGTCTCTCCAGTCGTCACTACGCTAAGGGATCGCGTCGTAGGAACACCCAGTGCATGCATTGCTTCACTCACAAGAAACTCTCGAATAGCAGGGCCAAGTGGGCTTCTCCCATCTCCTCTACGCGAGAAGCGTGTTCTCCCCGAACCCTTGAGTTGGAGATCCAAACCTTTCAGCTCCCCAAGTAGATGAGCACGCCCATCCCCAAGCTGAGGGCTAAAATGCCCAAACTGAGACCCTGCATAAGCCTGTGCAATCGGCTGAGAACCCGGAAGCAGTCTCTGTCCAGAGCAGAGTTGGGCTATTTCACTGGCATCCGATAAATTCAGACCAAGTTCATCTGCCAGATCATGGTTAAAAAGAACGAGCTTAGGGTCTGAAAATTTCTCTGGACAAATTTTTTGATAAAAACGATCCGGGAGCTTCACATAGGAATTTTGTAATTCAACTCGGTCACCACACGGCTTGTTACGGTCAGGCATGAAAAAATCCTCTCAAATTTTTTTAGTTACAAATGAACCCTCAAATCTCTCTGATCTGGCTGTGATGATGTTATGGGAGTAAACGGTGTTTAGGACATTATTTTTTGCTACTTATGGGCTTTTACAGACATTTGACAGTGGAAAATGATAGCTATTAGCTTATAGATCTTTATAAAGACGCTTGGCAAAAGTGCGCACCACCATGACAGGTAGGTGGATTGCAGAACCTGAATGCAGCTTCCTTTTTGGATGCATAAAAGACTTTGTCTCTTGGTTATATCTGTTTTATTCTTGCATCATAAGATATGACTCGCACACTCGCCTGTGATAATATCATTGCAATGATTGAGTTTAAAGCAGATACTCACATCATTTATTTTTTTCAAAGATATTTCAAGATGATACAACACTTTATTC
>JAPPOJ010000263.1 GCA_028817975.1 Zetaproteobacteria bacterium
CCCGCAGACGGAATACGATCCTCGCCACATTCTCGTTTTCTCGGAGATTTGAATTATAGGACCTCTCACAGCCCTCATAGCTACAGCGCACACCACCTCCATGAGCCATACACAAGCCCCTTGAGCGAACAGGCTTCGCACAGTCAAGGTACTTGCAGCGTTTAACTCTCTTCGCCGGCGCAGGGTTAAGCACATCGGGGGCTTCGCATAACTTACGTTTGGTACCTTGAGGACTTGCCCCAGCTTCACTCACCAAGCAAACCCATAAGCCCAGTGTCATCCCAATAAGGAATAAAAATCTACAGCAAGACAACAGAGTTGCTCGTTCTAACATGTGTTTTCTAACTTTTCATAGTTTGAGTATATTTAAAAATTCAAGGGCACCCTTCACCCTTGAGAAACATCCGTTTGTACATCATCCTCACCATGATTGAGATCATGGATAAACTCCAAAATATCGTTGGACTCCTCTCCTAAATCCGGTGCAACCCCCGCCGCAGAACCCCAATCATTTGCGAATACCTCCACCTCAGGAGCAAGACTTGCTTGGTCTGGCTCCAGCCCCAGTGCTTGATCTAGTTGTGCTTCTTCTTGCTCACGTTGCAGCTGTAGCTTGCGCCCATGAGAGATACAGAGCCCATTTAGCCTTGCATGCTTGCGACAGCCTTCTTGTCCACAACGGGTCGCCCCACCATGCGGACCACACAAACCGACTGTCTTCACATTCCTTTCACAGCCTTCGACCTTACAACGCTTGCTTCCCCCATGGGTAATACACAAGCCTCGCAAGCGAGCTAAATGCTGGCAACCTTCCACAGTACAATAAGTCACACCTCCATGAGAAACACACAAGCCTCGCAAATTCGCCGCTGCCTGACACCCCTTTTGACGACAAGGTTTGCGACCGCCATGCTGCACACAAAAGCCACCCCAGACCTCCCGATTCTCACAGCTAGGATGCTTGCAGTACGCTTCACCACCATGCAATGCACACCGCCCCTTTGTACGCACAAACCTGTCGCAACCAGGCTGTTCACAACGCTTACCCCCACCATGGGCAATACACAATCCCTTGGACTGCACCGACTTTTGACAACCAACCTGCTTACAGCTCCGGCCACCCCCATGGGTAAAACACAAACCTCGCGACTGCACGACCCGCTGACAACCAACCTCCACACAGCGTTTGCCCCCCCCATGAGCAACACACAACCCCTTCGACTTAACACGCTTTTGACAGCCTTCTTGGCTACAAGAGCGACCTCCTCCATGAAAGGTGCAGAGCTTCGCTCTTTTCACCACGACCGGATTGAGACAATCTGGAGCATCACATAACTTACGTTTGATTCCTTGCGGGGTTGGGTTCGCTCGGATACAGCAGGCCCATGGCTCTAGTACCATCCAGAGCAGAAATAGAGATTTAAAAAAAGACTCAAGAGTCCGTCGTGCTAACATTTTTGCTAACTTTTCATGGCTTATGTGTATTTAACTATCCGCTGGGCGCAAGAGATCATTCAAGCACTCAGGAATATCTTCCTGGGTGTGATCTACCTCGTCATCAAACTCGCAGATAAACGACAACATGTCCCGTTCAACTTGCAAATCGGTCACGACGGGTACCGCACCATCCGAGCTCCAATCCCCCGCTAACTCCAGCAAGGGTCCCGTACTTAGTGGAGAAGACTCAAGCCCGAGGGCCTGTTCTTGCTCACGCCGAAACTGCACCACATGTGCGTGAATCGTACAAAGAGAACCTGTTCTCACCTTGTGCTCACAACCCTCAAATTGACAATGCTTCCCACCCCCATGGGCAAAGCATAATCCCTTCGCTTGAGCAAACTTCTGACACCCTTCCTCGCTGCAGCGCTTGCCGCCCCCGTGGGCAAAGCACAGCCCTTTTGACTGCACCAGCTTCTGACACCCTTCCTCGTTACAACGCGTACCACCACCGTGGGCCCGACAAAAACCCCCCGCGAGGCTCCAGGCATGACACGCCGGATGACGACAATATAGCCTACCCCCATGAGCAGAACACAACCCTCGCATACGGGCCAATTTTTTGCAGTTAGCTGCCTGACAACGCTTGCCAGTCCCATGCAAGAGACACAAGCCTTTCGAATGGACCAACTTTCCACAGCCCTCTTGCTGGCAACGCTCATCCCCATGGACCATGCAAAAACCGCTGCGCTTGACACGCTTGTCACATCCCTCTTGCTGGCAACGCTTACCACTCCCATGAGACAGACAAAGGCCGCCTACCTTCGCTTTTTTCGGACAGCCCTCAACCTGACAATGCTTCCCACCCCCATGGGCAAAGCATAATCCCTTCGACTGCACCAGCTTGTCGCAGCCTTCGAACCGGCAGCGCGTTCCACCGCCATGAGTCGTGCATAAGCCAATCGACCTGGCTGAATTTTGACAGCCCTCAACCTGACAAGTCTTACCCGCGCGGTGGGTAAGACAACGCTTGGCTCTTTTGCTTGTTACAGGATTAAGACAATCGAAATGTTCACATAGCTTACGCTTGATGCCACCAGCTTGTGGAG
Source organism: Zetaproteobacteria bacterium (assembly GCA_028817975.1). Lineage (GTDB taxonomy): Bacteria > Bdellovibrionota_B > Oligoflexia > Oligoflexales > Bog-1112 > JAPPOJ01. The sequence goes on from JAPPOJ010000263.1 coordinate 2,547, forward strand.
TTGCCGAAGCTACACTCACAAAACAAGTCAACAGTCCCCGTATCAGCAAAACAAAGAGCCGGGAGTGTAAGCTGACGATCATTGTGTTTGCCGCCCTATGCATCGCTGTCCTCAATCCCTTGGTTCAGCTCACAAATAAACGCCAGCACTTCTTGGTGTTCGTGTTCTAAATCAGCCGTAACGCCAAACAAATCCTGTTGATCGACGCAACCTCCCCATAAATCAAAATCTGGGCATATAGACTCCAACTCAGATGCGAGCCGGAATAACTCTTGCTCTGCAGCTTGGTCAGGCTCAGGGAGTTCCATAAGTTCAAATTCTGGTTGTTGGTCCGGCGTGGATGCTAACTCTGGCTCAGGCTGAAGCTCCAGTTCACGCACATGAGAGAGACAAAGCCCTTTGCGTCTCACGTGTTTGTGACAACCTTCTTGGGAACAGCGCTTACCACCCCCATGAAAGAAACACAGCCCACCCGTTTTCGCCTTTTTCTCGCAACCTTGCTGCTGACAGCGCCATCCACCTCCGTGAAGGAAGCACAACCCCTTCGACTGAGCAAACTTCTGACAGCCTTGCTCCTGACAGCGCTTACCACCACCATGGATAAAGCATCTCCCCTTCAACCGCGCCGATCTTTGACAACCTTCCTCCTTACAAGATCTGCTACCACCATGCGCAACACACAACCCCTTCGCCTGCACCGACCTCTCACAACCGGGCTGCTGACAGCGCGCACCCCCACCATGCCGAATACACAGGCCCCGCGATTGCACGATATTCTGACAGCCTTCCGTCTTGCAAAGCTTAACTTCTGCATGGGCAGAACAAACACCACGGGCATAGACCAGTCTTTCACAGCCAGGTTCTTTGCAACGCAGCGGGACTTTCTTGTGAAGGAGGCAGCGCTTCGCCTGTTCCATTACAACAGGGTTGGCACATTCCAGATAATCACATAACTTGCGCTTCACTCCTTGTGGGCTGGCACCAGCTGGCAGAGTCAAGCAAGTCAAGAGAGCCACGATTACCCCATACAGAAATTGAGACCTTAAACAAAGGGCAACAACGTCGTTAAGCTTATTCATGTGTGCTTTCCACCCCTTGATTCAGCTCACAAATGAAGTCTAAGATACCCTCATGCTCCGCAGCTAAGTCCGGTACGACAGCCAAAGCCTCGGCAGAGTCAGACTCCCCTCCTAGCTGAGCCGATGCATCAAGGCGAGGCGAAACAGGCTGCCGTTGAACCCCCTGCTCCAACTCAGGGATGTGTTCTACTGTGGGTGTCTCTTCTTGCTCTCGCCACAACCGCTCCTCACGCGCATGCGTGATACAAAAGCCACCTCGTTTCACATGCTTGTTGCAACCTTCCTGCGCGCAACGCTTGCCACCCCCATGCGTCATGCACAGACCACCTGACCTCACCTTCCTCTCACAACCCTCTTGATTGCAGAGTTTACCCCCTCCATGGGCCACACAAAACGGGCCCGACTTCGGGTATTTGTCACAGCCTTCTACTTTACAACGGATCCCACCCCCATGGGCATAGCACAGACCTTTGGACTGCGCGGGAGTCTGACAACCCTCTTGCTTGCAGCGTTTACCCCCTCCATGGGCAAAGCAAAAACCCCCAGACATGTTCCACTTTTTACAGCCTGGCGACTTGCAAGCATACATCCCCCCATGAGCTGCACAGCGCCCACCCCGACGCGCAAACTTGGCACAGCCAGGTTCCACACAACGTTTGCCGCCCCCATGGGCTACACATAGGCCACGTGAACTCATAAACTTGTTACAATTCGGGTGTTTACAACGAGACCCTCCTCCATGGGCGGAGCAAGCCCCACGTGAGTGAGCCGCCTTCTCACAGCCTTCCGCCTTACAAGACTTTGGCCCCCCATGGGCACGACAACGTTTGGCTGTTTTGACTTCTACAATGTTGAGGCAATCGAGGTCATCACATAACTTACGCTTCACTCCTTGTGGGTCCACACCAGCTGTCACAGGACCGCAAGTGAAAAAAGCCAGGGACATCCAAATCAAATTGAGGTGTCTTAAGACAAGTCGCATCATATTCCTGTCCTATTCATCTACTTCTGTGGTTGTGCGCGCCTGTTCAAAGCACATATCGAGGTTACAGTTTTCTTGCCGGACTAAGCTCGGCACCACAACCCCAAGCTCGACGAAAGCACCGTGTTCTGCTAGGTCTTGCCACGGATCTAGGCTTGGTTGAGCCCCTTGTGGATGAGACACTGGTTCCAACTCTAACTGTTCGAGGACTTGTTCTGACTCAGGGATTTGTTCTGACTCAGGGATTTGCACCGTTTCAAGATTTTGCTCTAATATAGCAGCATACTCGCAAAACTTGCGCACGCGCTGAAACGGCACTACATTCTCTTCTCTCCCATGAACCATACAAAACTGGCCAGACCTTGGGCGCTTCTCACAGCCTTCCACCTTACAGCGTGGGCCCCCACCATGCTCCATACAAACGCCACCTACTTTCGCTTTCTTCACACAGCCTTCCACCTTACAACGCTTACCACCCCCATGGGCATAGCAAAGACCTTTAGACTGCACCGATTTCTCGCAACCTTCTACCTTACAACGCTTGCCACCGCCGTGGGCGATGCAAAAGCCACCAGAAATATCCCACTTCTTACACCCAGGAAATTTGCAATAGTAGCGTTCACCTCCATGATCTAGGCATTTTCCAGGCGTGCGCACAAGCTTATGACAGCTGGGCTCCTGACAACGCATTCCACCCCCATGGCTGAGGCATAAGCCACGGGAACGCACAGGATTTTTACAGTTCGGAGATTTACAGATACGCATTCCTACATGAGCCGGGCAACGTTTGGCTTGTTTTACCACCACAAAGTCGAGGCAATCGGGGTAATCACATAACTTACGCTTCGTTCCCGAAGAATTGGCATTCACCAAGCCAGTCCAACAAGACGAGAGCCCCAATATCACCCAGAAAAAGGAAAGGTATCTAAATAAAAATAAGAAGACAGATCGCAATAACATTTTTTTACTTTATACGAATGTTGTATATTTTTGGGAATTCAGGCAATATACAACATTATTG
>JAPPOJ010000181.1 GCA_028817975.1 Zetaproteobacteria bacterium
TGATGTGCCAGAGTGGGGGGTGGTCTCGGTGGAAACCATGCCGACTGGTGGGGGGCGTGGTTTGGTGAAGGGGAGCTTCTATACGCAGGAAGGCAAACTTATCGCGTCGCTGGCGCAAGAAGGCCTTTTGCGGTTGAGATCAGCTGATTAGCGGACGACCCGTTTAAAAGTAGGAATAACTTGATTAAATATCTCACCTTGATATAAAGGATGCTTGCATTCTTGACTTATATTTAAACTCTGTTATTTCTCACTTTGTGAATAGGACACCACTTTTATGGATGCGCAAAATGCGATGAGTCGGCTAATCTCTTTATGTAAGCGACGTGGCTTTGTTTTTCAAAGCAGTGAAATATATGGAGGGTTAAAATCAGCGTATGATTATGGGCCGCTGGGTGTCGAGTTAAAGCGCAATATTGCAAGTATCTGGTGGCGAGATATGGTGTCCAAGCGAGAAAATGTGTATGGCTTAGATGCTTCTATTATGATGCACCCTAAAGTTTGGCAAGCCTCGGGGCATTTGGACAACTTTTCCGACCCTTTGGTCGACTGTTTAAACTGCAAAGAACGTTTCCGTGCGGATAAGGTCACCAAGCAGACCCCAGGAACAGCTATCGAATATGTCGACTATTCTTCGGGCAAAAAAGGCAAAATGTTGCCAGGAGTGGTCCCGGAAGCCGGGTACTGCTGCCCCAACTGTAATAGTCCCCACCTCAGTCCGGAACGACAGTTTCACGGGATGTTTAAGACCACCATGGGTGCGGTCGATCCCATGGGCGACTTTATTGAGCATGTGCAAAATAAGTCCCTGAGCAAGGAAGAACTGCGGGCGAAACTCGCGAAGTTGATGGAGCGGAGCACCGCTTACTTGCGCCCCGAGACTGCGCAGGCGATGTTTGTCCAGTTTTTGAATGTCCAGCAAACCATGTCGGCCAAGATTCCTTTTGGGATTGCGCAGATTGGCAAGTCCTTTCGCAATGAAATTATTGTGGAGCACTACATCTTTCGCTCCTGTGAATTTGAGCAAATGGAGATGGAGTTCTTTTGTGAGCCGGGTGAAGAGGGCAAATGGCTAGAGTATTGGAAACAGGAACGGCTGGGGTGGTACCGTAAGTATGCGAACTCGGGCGATAAATTTCGCTTGCGTGAGCATGCAGCCGATGAGCTGGCCCATTATTCGAATGGCTGCTTTGATGTCGAATACCGCTACCCTTGGGGCTGGGACGAGCTGGAAGGCATTGCTTCTCGGACCGACTACGACTTGCGGCAACATGCGGCAGCTTCGGGTGCTAAGCTCAGCTATTTTGACCAGCAGAAACAAGACCCCAAGACAGGCAAGCAGGGGTGGAGGTACGTTCCGTATGTGATTGAACCTGCGGCGGGATTGACGCGCAGTGTGCTCGCCTTCCTGTTGGATGCTTATACCGTTGAAGAATTAAGTGATGGCAAGGGCGGGACGAAGACACGGGATGTTTTAAAGATTCATCCTCAGTTGGCTCCTTATAAAGTGAGTGCCCTTCCCTTGGTGCGTAAGGATGGGCAACCTGAGCTGGCAGCAGCCTTAGCCGAGGACTGTCGTAACTCAGGCTTGCCAGGGACGTGTGACATGAATCAGTCCATTGGGAAGCGCTACGCGAAGCATGATGAAATAGGGACGCCTTTTTGTGTGACCGTAGACGGGCAAACTGCGGAAGACGGTAAAGTCACGGTGCGGGATCGCGACAGCACCGAGCAAGTGCGCATGGATTCGACCCGAGTCGTGGCTTACTTACATGAGCGTTTAGATAAGAGCCTTACCGAATAATGAGTGCAACGACTTACAGCTGTAGACGGCCTTTTGTGCGTGACTCGGTGCCGCGTCCGGAACGGGAAGCTTTTGCGATTCCTTTTCCGCGCGATCAGGGCAAACCCATCGATATCGAAATTGGCTGTGGTACGGGTCATCACAGTATTGTGTATGCGCGCCATCACCCTGAGCGTATTCTGATCGCGATCGAGCATACCCATGAGCGCTTTGGCAAATTTAAGAAGCAGGCAGACCGTGCTGGCTTGCCCAATCTGATTCCTGTACATGCCAATGCCATCTCTTGGATAGCTCATTTGGTTCCTGCGGGAGCGGTCGAACGCTTTTTCTTACTGTATCCGAACCCATATCCTAAAGATCGCCAGCGCAATAAGCGCTGGCATGCGATGCCCTTCATGTCTTGTCTGTTAGACTGCTTGCGCCCTGGAGGCACAGTGACCCTGGCGACCAATGAGCTGTTCTATGCGGCAGAGGCTCAGGAGTATATGCGGGCGTGTTGGGAACTTGACTGTATTCAGTATTTGGAGCTGCAGGGCGCGCGTGAGTCGGTGGCGCACTGTCGGACTCTGTTTGAGTACAAGTATTTAGCCCGTGGGGAAACGTGTTATGACCAGGTATGGGTCAAACCCAGTGTCTGAAACCCCCTTTCTGGGGGAGGGGCTAACTCGGGGTAATCCTTCGCTTAACTAAAAAAAATCGACAAGCCCTGTGCTTTTAGGTAGAATGCACGGCCATGTTTTTCAAGTTAGTATTTAGGATGAAGGAGAGCACATTTGGCTCATTTAGATAAAAAGACCCTGAAAAAAATGAAGGGTATTGGATACGGCTTAAACCCTGCGGTTATGGTCGGACGTGCAGGTGTACAAGACAATATTTTTAAGGCTTTTGAGCTGGGGTTTTCGCGTTCGGAAGTGGTGAAGGCAAAGATTGCGGGCGTGGATAAGGAAGAGTTTTTAGCCATTGCCAAAGACTGCGCGCAACGTACGCAAAGTGAGCTTATTCATACCATTGGACGTACCGCTTTATTTTTCCGCGAAAATTTACAGCTACGTGCAGAGCTTGGATAGCGGCCATGGGCTGTCAAGCTAAAAAAAGTCGTTTTTATTCGGTGTTTTGCTTGACACAATAAGCCCTGTTTGGTAATGTTTGCACCAGCTGGTCCCGTAGCTCAGTGGATAGAGCAATGGATTTCTAATCCATCGGTCGCATGTTCGAATCATGCCGGGATCGCCACCCCCCTTTAAATACTTTTTCATGACTCAAAATATTTAACCCTAAGTAAATAAGCTTGTCTCTGCAGTGCAGTCGTGCGTGTGGCAAAGAGGTTTGGCAAATAGAGTTGTATCCGTACAGCGCTCATGATAGTTTGAGGCCTACGTGGGAGGATGTTTGCGTTCGTAAGGGTCTGATATGATGGGTAAAATGCGTTCAGTAGTCGTTTTTTCGTTTTTTGTCTCTTTGCGGGCGAGTGCGTTTACAGCTCCGCTCATGTTGCCTATCTCCCAGCAGGTGGTGCTGACGCAAAATACGCGTTCTGCGCCGGGTCTCCATAAAAGAATCGATACACCGGTTGTTGCCCCCAAGAGTCTTCCCCAGGCTTATGGGGCTGAACAAGCCGGTCGGCGGGGTCAGCCCCTTTCCATGGATGCAGGCAAGACGTATACCACCGAGTACACGCTTGAGTCTGTGCAGGTGACTTCCTCGCCCGTACCTGGGACCAGCTCTCAGTCTGTGGTCTTGAACATGCTGGTACGGGACCCCGCAGGTGCGGCCAAGGTGGTCCAGCCTACGGGGAGAGTCCATTCCTTTTACCTGTATGCTTGGGGCTCGATCTCCTGCTCGACGGTGGAACTGCGGGTCCAGGATAATGCGTTGTATTTGGTCAAGCTATGCTCGGGAAACTGTATCGAAGGGCGGCTGTTGCCGGAAAAAATCCTCTTGGCCGAGCTAGATCGGCAAGGTTATGTGACTACGCCTGATTTTTTGGATGCGCGTGCGTACGTCAAATCATATCGTTATAACTGTTTCGACAAGCTGCGTAACCTCCTGATGTGGGGAGTGCATACCCAGAATCAAGATTACTTTAGTCTGGAAATTCCCTATACCGACCCCGCAGGCAACGCGTGGAAGTTTGTGCTTTCGAGCGCTTTGCTTGAATGAAGTTGTTTCGTGTTGGGCTCGCATCCTAAGAGCCTTGTACCGTAGATGAAAAGTGGAGTGTAACTGTTTAAGGGAGTTGTATGTTCAAACAGCGATGCTGTGGTACCGTTATGTTTGCTTTGCTAACCTTGCCAACCATGACAGCCGTCGTAAAGGCCCGACCCATGTACGAAGCCGTCCGCCAGTCTGCGAAGCGGATTTTACTGCAAAACTCACGTCTGGACGTGCCTTCTGGCAAACGCTGGACCATGCCCTCCCGTACCTTGTATCCGCACCAATGGGCGTGGGACTCGGCCTTTGTGGCAATGGGATTTGCCGAGTTTGATGTGCCACGTGGGGTGACGGAAGTGGCGACCTTGTTGCGTGCGCAGTGGCAAGATGGGCGTGTCCCTCACATTGTGTTTCATCAGGATTCGGACGGGTATTTTCCGGATGCGCACTATTATGGCACGGCTGGGCGGCAGAATTCGTCGACTTTTTCCCAGCCCCCGATTTGGGCCCGGGCACTCCGGATGCTCTATCAGAAAGATCCTCAAGCGGTTTCTCCGCAGGTTTGGCGTGAGCTGACGCTCCGTACCGAAAAGTCGCATCTTTGGTTTTATCAAGACCGAGACCCTTTGCAGCTCGACTGTATTGGCGTGGCGCACCCGTGGGAATCGGGGATGGATAATTCCCCAGCCTGGGATGTGGCCCTGGCGCGGGTGGATGGGAAAAAGGCTAAGCCGTTTGTACGTAAAGATCGGGACAAAGTAAAGGATGCGCAGTCGGAGCGCCCGAGCGATGCCCAGTACGCGAAGTACGCAAGCCTGGTATCCCAGGTAGCTGTCTCGCCCTCGTTTGCCCCGAGTCCGGAGTTTTTTGTCTATGACCCTTTTATGACCGCCTTACTGGCGCGTTCGGAGCTGGACCTTGCACAGCTGGCCGTGCAGCTCGGGGAGTATGACCTTGCTGAGGCGGCGCGGGAACGTAGTCAGCGCTTGACGGCAGGACTTGAGAAGTATCTGTGGGACGCGCATGCAGGCAGGTTTGCTTTTTACGATGTGGTGGCCGAGCGTAAGTTCTTGCCGGAAGTGGTCGCGAGCTATCTCCCGGTGATCGCGCCCCACCTTACGGATGCGATGCGTCAACAGACGGTGAACTCCCTGGAGCAGTCGGGTTATCTCAACGCGCCGTTTGGGATTCCTTCGGTGCCCCCGGACCATGCGAGCTTTGAAGCGTCGAAGTACTGGCGGGGTCCTGCTTGGATCAATGTGAATTACCTCTTATTTGACTTTCTTCCTCCACACGATCAAGTGAAGCTGCGCCAGGATTCCCTGCATATGGCCGCAGATGCGCAGAGCATGTTTTTTGAATACTATAGCCCGCTCGATGGCCGTGGTATTGGGGCGAGCCACTTTTCCTGGACCGCCGCTTTGGTGCTGCACTGGTTGGCAAAGTAAACCGGATCTCTCCTTGCGAATCTTTAGAAAAAGTCATAGCCGATGCCGAGGTGGAGGGCGGAGTCTCGTAGGGGTATGAGAAAGGGGTCTTTTGCTGGTTTATTATCCGCATATTTGACAGGCTCCATCCATTCGCTGGCACTGGCTTTACTGGGGCGGCCGAACTGCTCGCCCCAGCGGAGGGTGGTGAACCAGCGGTTGC
>JAPPOJ010000184.1 GCA_028817975.1 Zetaproteobacteria bacterium
GAAATCATTGAAAGCACTAATTTTATTGCTTTGAATGCTTCAATTGAAGCAGCAAGAACTCAAAATCAATCGGAAAATTTCTCTTTGGTTGCAGACCAAGTAAAACGCCAAGCAGAAAAAATGCAGGAACTTGCAGAGAATATGGGAGAAGAAGTTTCTGCTCTGCAGACGCTAGCTTTACATGCTATTTCGGTGAACTATACCGATATGGCGAACGATATTATTGATAAGATTGATCGTAATCTCTTTGAGCGTAATTGTGATATGCAAGCTTGGGCAGGATTTGAAGAAAATGTCCATTGTGCAAAAGTTTTTTATGATTACGCTGCGACCAAGGTGATGCATATGGACCGTATCCGCCAGGGTCTAAGTGCTAATGAGAAACCTGATGAGTTCTCAGAGGCTATTTTGCACAGTATTGGGAGGTTAAGTAATCTAACGGATATTTATAATGTTTATTTTGATGTTTTGTTGTTAAACAACAAGGGTGTGGTTATTTCTGTTGCTAGGAGAGAGGAACTCATTGGTTCTGACTTGAGTCATGAGGAGTACTTTCAGTATGTAGTGGAAAATGATGACATACATGTTTCCGATTGTCATTACGATCGTATGCTCAAAGAAATTACTGTGAATTACTCGGCACCGGTGCACAATGAACAAGGGCAGGTGATTGGGGTCATTTCAACTCGCTTTAATTGGCATTATGTACTTGAAATGATAGAAAAGTTCCCTATCTCTGAGACAGGTGAAGTTTATATTATTCAGAGTGATGGAACCGTTATTGGTAATAAAGAAGGGAAGTTGCTCTTACGTGATAATCTTCACTGGTTGAGAGCGTGTCAAAATGCAACTCAGAAAAAGTCTGGATATTCGGTGGAATGCGCACGTAATGGAGAAACCTCGGCATTTGGCTTTTGTCATACATTTGGGTACAACGCGTACGCAGGCAAAGAGTGGTCTGCTATTGTGATGAACTCCATTGAACTTAAGGAAAACAAATTTTTACTTGAAGCCGTTACACGAGAAACAGAGGGTAAGAAGCAGTCTGCGGCTTTGGCAAATGAAAAGCTTGAGTCCGTTTCGTCGACCATTCAATCTCAAGTGCGTAGCATTAACACGATTAATAATGAGACAAACATGCTGGCTGTAAATGCAGCGATTCAGGCAGGTGTTGCGGGTGCAGAAGGGGAAGCATTTTCGGTTATTGCATCTGAGATTGGCCAATTAGCTCGTCAGTCAGAGAAATTTGTAAATAATATTAATGGGCTGACATCCTCTCTGAGTGCAAGTGTGCACAGTACCGTATACGACCGTCTTGGTGTTGCTGCCTTTGATACGATTGATAAGATCGATCGTAATTTGTACGAAAGGTATTGTGATGTACAAGCCTATGCTTCGTTTGACAAAATACGTAGTATGAGTGAGGAAGGGAGTAGTTTTAAAGATATAAGTGTTTTACTTAAAAAATTGCACGAAATTTACGAAGTTTATCATGATATCATGATTACAGATATGGATGGCAATATCGTTGCGGCGGCAGTCCATCGTGAGTTGTTGGGTCAAAATCAAGCAGACCGTAGTTGGTTTCGGGACTGTTCTTCAGGTAATATTGTGGTTACCGACCTTTATTATTCCAAGTCCATTAATGATTATACGGTTACTTTTGCGGCCCCCATTCGTGATAGCGATGGTGCAATTATTGGGGTGATGAATACCCGGTTTAATTGTGAATTTGTCTATGACATTATGAAATCCACCATTGTAAGCTCTGAAAATATGGTTTATTTGATCAACTCTAAAGGGGTAGTGATAGGCTCTCCTGATGGAGATGGCATCTTAGAAGAAAGTTTTGCCCACTTGAAGGCTTTTAGACAATTAAACAAAAAATCTTATGGCTATGTAATTGAAGAGGATGAGAAAGATCGGGGGCAGCAGTCTGCAATAGGATTTTCGAAAACGCAAGGGTATCTGACTTATAAGGGAAAAGGGTGGAGCGTGATGATTAAGCGCGCCATCGTGTAAATAATTACAATAGTTAAATTTTTTGGAGGTCATGGAAAATGAGCAAATATTGTGGAAAAGCACTAGTTTGCTTGATAGCTGTGATGCTGTCTACGCACGCTTTTGCAGAAGGTTTGTCGGATGCTGTGATGCTGTCTCCAGAACTGATGGCTTTGAAAAAAGAGGTGTTGTTTACGGTTCACAATATTTGGATTCTGGTTGCCACCTGCCTTGTATATGTGATGCATTTAGGTTTTGCGTGTATTGAATCGGGTTTTTCCCAGCGAAAAAACGTGATTAATGTTTTGTTTAAAAATGTTTCTGTCGTGACTATTGGTCTTTTGAGTTACGCGATGATTGGCTTTAGCCTGATGTATCCTGGTGAAGACTTTGCAGGTGGGTACTTTGGTTTTGCTGGATTTGGTATCGGCACAGATGAGAGTGGTATGACTCCTAGCTATAATGAAGCTTATACTTACTGGACAGACTTTATCTTCCAAGCGATGTTTGCTGCTACAGCCGCGACCATTGTCTCTGGTGCTGTGGCGGAGAGAATTAAGCTTGAGTCTTTTTTAATTTTTGCATTTTTGCTTGTGGCGTTTGTCTACCCTATGATTGGAATGTGGAAATGGGGAGGCGGATTTTTAGATACGATGGAGACCCCTTTTTATGATTTTGCGGGTTCCAGCCTTGTGCACAGTGTGGGGGGGTGGTCTGCGTTAGCAAGTGTCATGTTGCTTGGAGCACGTATTGGTAAGTATGATAACGGGAAAGTAAATACCATCTACCCCCATAGCTTACCTTTGGCAACGATTGGGGCACTGATGTTGTGGTTTGGCTGGTATGGGTTTAATGGTGGCTCGGTTCTTAGTGCGGACCCTGGTGCGGTTTCTTTAGTATTTGTGACCACTAGTTTAGGTGCTGCTGCTGGTATCGCAGGTGCCGTCTTGGGTGCCTTGACTATTATGAAGCAAGCGGACTTGGGGATGGCCTTGAACGGGTGCTTAGCGGGTTTGGTTGGGATCACTGCGGGTGCCGATCAGTTTAGCCCTCTTGATGCTATTCTTGTTGGCATGATCGGTGGTTATATTTGTGTCGTGTCAGTCCTTTTCTTTGATCGGATGAAGTTAGATGATCCTGTGGGAGCTATCTCTGTCCATCTGGTTGGAGGAGTGTGGGGCACCCTTGCTGTGGGGATTTTTGGGAATCTTGCTTCTCTTGCTCAACTGATGAGCCAGCTTAAAGGTGTTCTTTGTATTGGAATCGCCGCTTTTGTCGCTTCTTTTGCCATTATGGCTGCACTCAAAGCAGCTTTAGGCATTCGTGTGAGTGAAGAAGACGAAATAGAAGGGTTAGATCTTTCTGAACACGGAGCCTCTGCATATCGAGGTCTTCACTTGGCAGTCAACCGCGAAATGAAAGAATCTAAAAACGGAAAATAATGTTCACTGCTTTTGGAGCACTTTGCCTGTTCAGTGGTAGAGAGAGTCAAAGGGGGAGACATCCACTTTATTTTTTGGAGCGGATGTCTTTTTTGGTCTGTTCTGTGGAGACAATCGTGTCATATGTATGTAAGTTGTAGCTATCTACCAGGCTACGTATGAAATGCAGTCCTTTATAGGAGTTGCCTGTTGTATCGAGTGGAGGGGACCAAAGGCAAATTCCCATAATACCTGGGACTACAATCATAATGACTCCGCTGACACCACTTTTGGCAGGCAATCCTACTTTGAAGGCAAACTCACCCGAAAAGTTGTACATACCGCAAGAATACATGAGAGAGAGTGTGTCCTTAATGGTCCCAGGGCCAAAGATAGCCCGATCTGTAAGGGGGCATGTGCCGCTGTTGGCAAGGGTTGCGGCTACGATAGACATCAAAGGTGCGGTGACTTCAATGGAACAGCACTGAAAATAGAACTCAAGTACATTTTTGAGGTTAACCCCTGGAGGAAAAGCCCCTTTTTCGCGCATAAAGTATGCAATGGCAAAGTTGCGATCTGAGGATTGCCGTTCAGAGAGATAAACGGGGTTATTAAAACCTACTTTGTGTTCTCCACAAAGTGCTTTCCAGGTGTCCATGACATAATCAAAACGGTCTGCCATGCTAAGGTGTGGTTTCATGAGTGAACAGCACATGATGGCCCCAGAGTTAATCATGGGGTTGTGGGGAATACACTTGTCATTTAAAGATAACTCGTTAAACATGCTTCCGCTGGGCTCGTGACCTACATGTTGGTGTACGAGTTCTTCACCGTGTTCTTCGAGGACAAGCCCATAGTTAATTGGTTTACAAGAAGATTGGACACAAAAGTACTGGTCGCTGTCACCAAGGTGAATTTGTTGCCCATCGATGGTGCAGATGCTTACCGCGAATGCATCTGTTGACATCCTTTGAAGCTGAGGAATGTAATTTGCGACAGCGCCACCTTCTATTTGCTGGGTAAGTTCAAAAATTTCTTGAATGTCTTGGCTAAACCTTGTGAATCTAGGTACGACAAGTTTATCTTCAAGCAGTCGTAGGGCTAAATTAGATGGACTCTTAAACTTCTTAATTGCTTTGATAACCGATGCTTGAGATATTTTTTGCTCGGGGTCAAGTGATCCTAACCATTGGGAAAAATGATGTAATTTATTTTGGCTAAGAGAAAGTCCTTGCTTGCGTACCAAACTTACGAGTTTCTCCTTGTCCCATTCGGTCATGGAAGTAGAGCTTGGGATATTTGGAGATGAGTTTGGAGAGGCCATATCCTATTACTTGCCTGTTTTGTCACCTAGATGCAAGTCGTCTATATAGGTCGTTTTGTGCCATCGCAGTTATGTTGATTGATGTTGAAAAAAAAACATAGTGTGCTATATTAGGTTCCCCTAGATTTTTATACCAGTGTGAAAGATAACCTATGAAACCATTATGTGAAGCCCAGCCTGAAGGACTCGGTTTAAAAGATGACATTTTTCAGAGGGAAAAATACCCAGTCCCATTTGAGTTTAATCATCAAGTAGCGGAAGTTTTTGATGATATGGCTTTGCGCTCCATCCCACAATATGTGGACTCGATGAGGTTTATTTCTGGGCTGGCCTGTAATTTCCTGCGTGCGGGAAGTACTTTCATCGATCTTGGGTGTTCCACAGGGTCTCTTCTGCAAATGATTGCCAGCTCTGTACAAGTACGTCTTTGTCTTATAGGAATGGACTGCTCCCCTTCGATGTACGCAATTGCGAAAAAAAAATTATCTAAATATCAAGATAATATAGATATTCGGTTGCATTGTGCAGATATTTTGCAAACATCGCTCCCGACCGCAGCATTCGTAAATGCGAGCTATGTTTTGCAGTTTTTGCCCGTAGGCAGTCGTATTGAAGTTTTTACTAAGGTTTATCAATCCCTGGAACCTGGGGGGGTTTTTGTATTCAGTGAAAAGGTTCTTTCTCCGTGTTCCCTCTTGCAGGATACAGCGACCTTCTTTTATGAAGCGTTTAAGCGCCAACATGGCTATTCGCAAAGTGAAATTGAACGTAAAAAGGAAGCTCTCGATAACGTGTTGGTATCTTCCAGTACGGCGGAATATCAGCAGATGGCGTTGCAGGCAGGTTTTGTGAACTTTGAGGTAGCCTTGAAATGGGGGCCTTTTGCGACTTTTGTCATGAGAAAGAAGGGTATATGAACTGGGCTGATTTAGCAAGGTTGGGGGGAAAGGTCGATTATGGGGTTTTGGAAGCTATTCGCCATCAAAAAACATCAGAATTGTCTCGGTATGTACACCTGGATGAGCTGATACAGAGTCTTCCAGACGTTCGGCCTTCACGGATTAGTTTAAAAACCGACCAGATTGCTATTGGCTCTGCACAGGACTTGAATGCTTCGCAGCTGCAGCAGATGCGTTGTGTTCTTAAAGCTTTTATGCCTTGGAAAAAAGGCCCGTTTGATTTTTTTGGAATTCCTGTGGATGCAGAGTGGAACTCTGCGTTAAAATGGCAGCGGTTGTTACCACACCTACCTAATTTAGAGAATAAGTGGATTGCTGACATTGGGTGCCATAATGGTTACTTTATGTTCAAAATGGCTGCTCATAATCCCCATCTTGTCGTAGGTATAGAGCCTTACCTGAAACATTACTATGCTTTTAATTTAGCTCAGAAATATTTGCAACAAGAAAACCTTGTCTTTGAGCCTTGCGGCGTGGAGAACATGGATGCGTTTTTACACTGTTTTGATGTTGTTTTTTGTATGGGGATTTTGTATCACCATACGGACCCTGTAGGTCTTTGTCGTAAAATATGGCAAGCTATGAAGCCTGGGGCCACTTTGGTCATTGATTGTCAGGGTATTCCAGGGAATGACCCCATTGCGTTAGTCCCCCAAAAACGTTATGCACGTGCTAAAGGGGTTTGGTTCCTACCTACAGAATCCTGTTTACACCATTGGCTGCGTCGTGCCCAGTTTAGTTCTATACGGACTGTATTTTCTCATGAGTTGGGAGTGGATGAGCAGAGGCGTACAGCCTGGGCTCCCGTGGACAGCTTGGCAGAAAGTCTTGATCCACATGATCCCAAATTGACTGTGGAAGGGTACCCCCGCCCACATCGCTTTTATGTTCTCGCTCAAAGAGGGTGACGGCTCTATTGCACTGTGATTGTTCCCCTTGACTTACATCTCCTCTCAAAAATAGCTCAGCATATGGACTGGAAGAGGCATTTTTTCGCCACTATCCAAGTATGTGGCTTTTCTAAGTAAAGAACGTTTAAAAAATCGACTATCCGTATATTTTGCATGACACGTATTTTTATGCCTATTGGTGGGCATGATATTATCTTTGGGAGTAGACTGGCCACATGATGCAAGATATGTAATTTGGGAAGAGTTTATGCTTAAAATACTTGAAACTTACCTCAAACACTCATTTGTACTTACGCTTACGGCCATTTTTATGCCGCCTTCTGCTGTTGGGAGTTCGAAAGTTACTTTAGACCAGGTTTTGGACATGGCGATGTCGTATACAGCTACGGGTATGCAGATTGTGGAGCAAACATACCAGTCCGGAAAAGAAGAAGTCCGAATTTATAGGGCGCAAGCATTGCCCAAGCTCGACTTTAATCTCACATCTCTACAAGCTAACGAGTATGTTGGCGGAGCTGCTTTTCCGGTAGGTGAAGATGCTCGTAGCTTTGGGCATCGTCACGAAGTCGGGTTGTCTTTTGTGGCGCCTATATTTAGTTTTGGGCGGCTCTCTTCCGTCTATTCGCTTGCTTCGATTCAGTCCGATATTGTCGAATCCTCGCGAGAGCTGGCTCGTAGTGAATATATTATGAATATTCTGCAAAGCTACAGTAATGCTATTGTAACTCAAAAGAATCTTGAAGTCGCGACCTGGGAAGCTAGTTATGCACGTAGAATATATGAGTTTACCCATGTGGAAAAGAATCGTGGAGGCGCCACTCAAATTGACTACTTGCGTGCGAAGTCCCAGTTAGTATCCGCAGAAGCTAACGAAGTGTTAGCGCGTGAGGAGGCAGAAACCTCCTTGGCACTCCTCAAAGTTGACCTAGGTCAGCCTTCGAATGCAGATTTTATGCTTGATTTGGTTCAGATCCCACAAAGTAAGTTTTTTTATCTTAAACTTGAGAAAAATCAGCAGAAGCCAATAACAACGCTTACAAGTCGTACTTTGGCTCTGCAGCGTTTACAGGTTGATTTGCTTGAAAAACAGGAAACGTTTTATCACCGGTCATACTGGCCTAGCCTCTCCCTCATCGCGAATTCAGGGCAATCGGCCACGGATATTTCAGGGCAAATTTCCCCTACAGGAGAAGGCTCTCTGGAGAGTTTAGCAAAGGTAGATCGTTGGAATCATTACATAGGATTACGACTGGACTGGCAACTCTTCTCGGGATTAGAAACCAGTGCGCGTGCTTTCAAAGCTTCTGCTGATTATGTCAAAGCAAAATTGGAGCTATCTCAATCCGAGCGAAGACTCTTTATTGAACGTGAGGGTATATCAGCACGTGTGCAAGCTGTGGAGAAACTCCTAAATGCTGCCAGGCAATCTGAAGAAGCGATGAAACAGGCTTTTGAAAAAAGTGAACAGGACTATAAAAGTGGCAGTCTTTCTTATCCACAGTTTGTGGAAGTGAGTCGTGATTTTGCAGCTGCTCAGCGTCAAGTCATGAAAGTAATTGCTGAAAAAATATTAGTTGTTGCAAAGTCTAGGCTAACGTCAGGAGTAAGTATTTCAGGCGAATAGATTTTATTTAGGGGGAGCAGGTGTCTATGAACCATAAGTATTTATATAGTGTGGTGCTTAGTCTGTATACATGGGCTATTTTTTGTATGAATATGCCGTTTAGTCGAGCGGAGTCAATCGTAGAGACAAAGATTCCTGTACGCGTTCAGTTAGTTAAGTTGGGGCCATATCGTGAATATGCAGAATACTTAGGAGTTATGGAAGCTACCGCCCAAGCAACTCTTATCTCGCGAGGTGGTGGTACTGTCCAATCTGTGAAAGTAGGCCGTGGAGATAAGATTAAAAAAGGTGATCGACTGTGTAATGTGGATGGTCGTCAATATGATTTAGAATTAGAGACGGCATCGTTAAACGAAAAAGTCGCGTCTATGGAGTATAACCGGGTCAAAGCACATAATCAGCAAGGAAATGCCTCTCAATTGCAACTTAATCGCGCTAAGGTATCACTCACTTCAGCCCAAAAAAATGTTTACTTAGCACGTAAAAGGAGGGATTCAGCCTATTGTGTGAGCCCTATTGATGGCGTTGTGACAGAGCTATATGTCTCTCTTTATGATGAAGTTCAGCCGAGCGCTCCTTTAGTTTCTGTTGCAGATTTCACAGAGATCTCTGTCAAGCTTGGAATTCCTGAGGCTGATGCACCTTTTTATGCAAAGGGTGGAGATATATGGATTTCTTTGCCTGGAAATGGGATGAGTAAAAGTATCGAAAGTCCATGGCTTCCAGGGAGCTTTAAGGGAATATCTCAACGTATTGATATTCAAGACCGCAATGTAAAAGCAAAAGTCATCGCAAAGAACCTGGACCATCGCTTTTTAAATGGTCAAACGGTCAGAGTAAAAGCTTTGAAGCATGCATTAGAAGATGTGGTCGTAGTACCTTCTAAAGCTGTGATTAGTAGAGGTAAAAAGCAGTATGTGATGGTATCAGAGAATGAAGTGGCAAAAAGATATGATGTGACTTTGTTGACTAAAAATGGAACAGACTCTGTAATTGAGAGTGGAATTACGGAAGGTATGTTTGTGATTACAGAAGGTCATCATCAAGTTTCTGAAGCAGATCAGCTTACCTTGATTCCTTAATCTTTTATTTCTGCATGCTTAGACATAAGGACTATTTTATGATTAAGATGATTGTCTCTAAGTATCAGGCCGTTTTTGTCTTTACAGCCATGATTATAGTTATGGGTCTTACCTCTTATAATAGTCTTCCGAGGGAAAACTTTCCTGAGATAAAGCGCCCTAAAATCTTTGTAACTACAGTATATCCAGGAGTTTCTGCGGCCGATATTGAATCTTTGGTGACGAAAGAAATAGAGAGGGAGATTGACGGTATTGAAGGTTTAGATGATCTTTCTTCCACAAGTTCTCAAGGAGTTTCTAATGTTACGGTAGAATTTACTTCGGATACAGAGGTTGAAATAGCTCTTCGGCGTGTCAAAGAACGTGTGGACTTAGCGAAGACAAAGCTTCCCGCAGAAGCAGAAGAGCCTATCGTGAAAGAGTTAAGTTTCTCTGAAATACCCATCATGATTACTGCTTTGACGCATCCAAATGGTATCCGTAATTTGGAACGTGTTACAGACGATTTGGAAGATGAAATTTTAAAAGTAGATGGTATTTTAAGCATTTCCATCTCTGGAAAGCCGACTAAAGAAGTAGCCATTGACATCTATCCTGAAAAACTAAGGCAATACCGCTTTAGTCTAGACGATGTTGCCAGTGCTGTCGCTTCTGAAAATGTTGCAATCCCTGGGGGAACATTGAAGAGTCGGCAGCAAGACTATTCTTTGTCTCTTTCTGGTGAAATAAAAGATCCTACTTTATTCGGTGAAATTGTAGTCCAGAAGGATGATCGCATGGCTAAAATTAAAGATCTTGGTACGGTACGTTACGAATATGCTGATCCTGATTCAGTGGCAAAAGTAAATGGGATGCCCGCGATTTCTCTTGCGATTAAAAAGCGTGGAGGTGAAAATCTTTTGCGTATTGTGGATGAGGTCAAGGAAATTGTAGGTGCATATCAATCTAAGTTGCCTTCAGGTACTCGGGTTGCCTACACGATGGACGCTTCCCGTCAGGTTTTGGACATGGTCTATGACTTAGAAAATAATATTTTCACGGGTCTCATTCTTGTGATTTTAACAACATTATTTTTTTTAGGGCCACTCAATGCGACATTTGTTTCTTTAGGAATTCCTTTCTCAATGCTTATATCCTTTGTTATTTTGCAAATTATGGGCATTACTTTAAATATGGTTGTCCTCTTCAGCCTTATTTTAGCTTTGGGTATGCTGGTAGATAATGGCATTGTAATCGTAGAAAATATTTATCGTCATCGCTCGCTTGGGAAAAGCCGTGTAGATGCTGCAGTAAAAGGTTGTGCGGAGGTTGCGATTCCTATAGGAACCTCGACTTTAACAACAGTTTTGGCTTTTTTTCCTATTGTGTATATGCCTGGAATTATGGGTGAGTTTATGGCTTACCTTCCTAAAACGGTAATCATTGTTTTGGTGTCTTCTTTTTTAGTCGCTATTACAATTACGACTGTCTTTTGTGCACGATTTTTGCGCTATAACAAGGCATCGGCCCAAGCTATAGAATCAGGTTCTGGTGTTTTTAATCGATTATTGGTGCTCTACGAAAAAGTTTTGAATTGGTCGCTTAACCGGCCTGTAGTTGTTATGGTGATAGCTATTTTAATGGTACTTACGGGTATTTTCATGCAGTCGAATTATGGTAATGATGCGGTCTTTTTTCCAAAGACGGATCCTGCTGCTGCAACTGTGAGTATTAAACTACCTGCGGGTACCCCGTTGGCAGAGACGCAAAACTTTACTTCTCCTATTGAGCAAAAGATTGCTAGCATAGATGCCTCTGTCGAATCCATTCAAACAACCGTAGGTGCAAGTGCGAATGCTGGCGGAGGAGAAGGTGGGCCAGGAGCTACAGAGGCTCGTAGAGCAGATATCCGTGTCGGATTTTTGCCTTTTGTGGAAAGAACTTCTTCTACGCGTCAATCTGTGTACGACTATATGAGTGCTGTTGAGAGAATACCAGGTGCAGATATTAAGGTAAAAGCAGCAGAAGATGGCCCTCCTAGTGGACATGACTTGGATTTTGAAATTACTGGGGTAGATTACGAGATTATAGGTAAGTTAGCCAACCAAGTTTATCAGGCTATTGCTGTGCATGCAGGCAGCTATGATCGTATGGAGAATGAATATGAAGCGATTAAACCTGAAGTGAAGATTAATATTGATCGTGAAAAGGCTGCTAGCTACGGTCTGAATACTAGATTAATTGCCAGCACAGTAAGAAATATTTTCTCTGGAAAAGTAGTATCCAAGTATCGTCAAGGTAAGGAAGAGGATGATGTGGTGGTACGCTACGACCGTGCATCCAGAACAAGATTGTCCTCACTCTCTGAAGTTGAGATTGTTCAAAAAGAGAGCAGAATTCTTTTATCTTCTGTTGCCAACATAGAGAATATTTCTACGGTTCCAACAATTAATCGTCACTCACGTAAGCGTGCAGTTGCTGTATATGCTGATTTTAGGGAGGAGGCTCCGGATAAAGATAAAATAAAAAGCCTGGTGCAGCAAGAAATTAGTAGAATAGAGGTACCTATTGGCTATCAGATTACTGCAGGTAAAGGACAAGATGTGCGTGATGAATCGACCCAATTTCTGATGCAAGCTTTTTTATCTGCTTTGATGCTGATTTTTATGGTTCTGGTTGTGCAATTTGATTCGGTAACCCAACCTTTGATCATTTTGGTGAGTGTTTTTCTTTCTCTAGGAGGCGTCTTATGGGGGCTTTTCCTCTTTGATCAGAAATTTGTGATTATTATGTCGGGGATTGGTATTATTAGCCTTGCTGGAGTTGTAGTCAACAATGCCATTGTATTGATTGATTTTATTAATCAGCAGTTGCGCTCTGGTGCAGAGCTTAAAGATGCATTGATTATTAGCGGTAAGGCGAGGCTGCGCCCGGTATTACTTACGGCACTCACAACCGTAATTGGTTTGTTGCCTATGGGGTTTGGAGTTAGCCTTGATTTTCACAATTTAACCATTCAGTTCGGCAGTGAGTCGGCGCAATTTTGGGCTCCAATGGCATGGACTGTGATTTTTGGTTTGAGCTTCGCGACGGTTCTTACTTTGATCGTGGTTCCTACACTTGTATATATAGACAAGGTACTTGCTCGTAAGGTGAGCGCCTTTTGGCGACGCGAGATACCCTCTTCATGACTCTCTCTTTTAGGACTGTTTGTGGTGATGATGATGTAAAACCTCGATCGTTTTTTCTCTCTCTGTTTTTTGGATTTTATTTGTGGTATGAGTTGCATAATTTTGACTGAGTATGTAGGAAGAAGTAGCTAGGCTCAGTGTTGCAATAAGATAACATGTAGAGAGAGAAACTCCGTACGCAGAAAGAAGATACCCAAAGAATATGGCAACCGTGCCGACAAGTAAAACGTAAGGGAGTTGGGTGATGGTATGTTTTTTGAGGTCACACTCTGTGGCTGTTGCGCTTAAGATTGTTGTGTCTGAAAGAGGAGAGCAATGATCGCCTAGAATTGCACCATCAAGAATAGCTGACATGGTTAAAATCACAATATGAGTATACTCACCTTCCATGTGAATAATGAGGGGGATTAGGGTTGGGATGAGGATCGACATGCACCCCCAGCTTGTACCCGTAGTTGCAGCTAATATGGCTGCTGTGACAAACGCAAAAACTGGGAAAAAACGGTTTTGAGGGAGGTATGGGCTGTCTAGCATTTGCTCTACCCAGTTTGTAGGGGAGAGTTCTTGATAGAACTCTTTAAGTCCCCAAGCTAAGAGGATGATACCAATGGGAGTTAAGCTTCTTTCACAAGCGATGCAAATAGGGCGAAAGATGGGTTTCCCTGTGTAGCGTGCAAGCCCGACGACGTAGCTTAAGCAAATAAGACTGGTGAGCACATAGATTTGTCCTGTGTGCGAAGCCGCACCGATAATAGTTTGCCAATATCGGATTTGAAATATGCTGCCCTCTATTTGAATACCCACGGCTTGGTTTCCATCCCACCAAAAGCCGAAAAAGATGGTCACGATGAGGAGCAAAATAGGGCTTAGTCCAACCCACAAGAGCTTGGTGAGAGAAGTTTTGTGTTTTCTGGTATGTGTGGATGGGTGTATTCTACTTTGTTGAAGTGACTGTGCTTCGGCTTCCGCCATGGGGCCAAAGTCAGTTTTAGATAGCAGCAGCCAAGGCACAAAGAGCAGCATGAACATACAATAAAATCGATAGGGTATAGCATCTAAAAACATGCTGAGTCCCTGGCGTCCAATGAGAGTGGAGGCACCGATGTCTTCGAATAAACCTATCTCAAAGCCAACCCAGGAAGAAATAACCGCAACTCCAGCGATGGGGGCTGCAGTTGCGTCTACAATAAAGGCCATCTTTTCTTTGGAAATAGAAAATTTTTTTTGTAATTCACGAGTAGCTCCCCCTACAATGAGGGAATTTGCATAGTCATCAAAGAAGATAAGTAATCCTCCGAAGTAGGTTAACAGCTGAGCATGTGTGCGATCTTTTATATTTTGAGTCATTCTTAAAATGAGTTCAGAGAGGTAGTGAGTACGTTCTATAATACACACGATCATGAGAAGTAAGAGAATAAAAAGTAAAAGATATAGGTTAGATACTTCCGTGATGGGGCGATAAATTCCGATATCCAGAGCTCGAAGAACTCCCTCGTACCATGATATGTCGCTTTGTCGTAATAGAAGTAACGTACCACATAGATGTCCATACAACAGTGCAGGGATTACGTTGCGAAAGATAATCATACCTACGATAGCGCTAAGTGGAGGTAAAAAATGCAGATAAGTAAGCTGTAGAGGAAGTAATACAATCGTTAAAGTACATATCATAGCGAAGAAAGGGCGCATCATAGCCTCTACTCCATTTTAAGCAAGAAGGTCTCGACCTGAAGGCTGCCAATTGGCGGAAGTAGGATTAAAGTAAGTCGAGATGAATATTTATTTTGGCAATGCTAAGCTACACTTGAAGGCTCAAATGGCTAGATTTATCTTCATTTGTAAGTCGGATATTTTCCATGTCGTGCATCTGGAGAATAGCCATTGCATTTAATTGAAAGGATATAACGGAACGTGGTACCCATAGGGTTTCAGCCAGCTCTTGTACAATGTTTTTGCGAATATCGATTTTTTGAAGTTCTTTTTGAATAAGATGATACGGAGAAAATGCATTAAAAGAAAAAAGGATAGCTTCAATATCGTGCATTTGTTCTTGCCCATCACCGAGGTCTGGATAATCATGGCGTAATGTGGTGGTGATGATTCTAGCAATATCGTATGCGATGGCTATTCTGGTGTGTGCGGTAAGGTCTTTTTTGCGGTGCTGTATGACGTACTCATGGGGGGTTTTCTTTAGGATGCGGGTAAGACGATCAAATATTTCAGCCTTTTGTAAATGGATTTGTGGAAAAAAATGCATCAGTTCGGGAAGATAGAGTGGAGGAGTCGTCCAGTCACAAGAGGTATGAATGTTTTGAACAAAATGAGTAATATATCTCTGTACCTCAGAGTATTGTTTGGGTTTTGTATGGTGTACTTTGGTAAGGGTGTGGAACATAGACTTGAGTTCCTGGGACTCAAACAAACCTTCTTCGTGATCGATTTTACCTCGAGCAATGTCTTGTATGGTATTCATGCTGATATCTAAGCGACTGGAAATGGCTGAAAAAGCGTGTATGGACCGGATATTTTTTTCTCCCCGCTTCCAGTGAGAACAATCCGAAGGATTGAACTCAAGTAAAGCACCAATATCTTGGTCTTGAACTCTTTTGCCCATACGTTTTTGCAGTATGCTTTGACAAAATAGAAAAAGATTTACAGAGTTTGGGTACTTGCTTTTTTTGACTCGCTTCATATGCTTTCCTTTCTGCATAAAACCTGGTTTATAAGTTAAAAAGACTTTTTGTGCTTTTTGAGGTCTGCCAATAAAGTGTACAGCTCTATTTGTGAGTTGAGGTTGATTTTTGCCTTCTTGGGTATATAAGATTCCCAGCTCGCTTTCCTATCACAAAATCAAAACATATATAGTAGGATATTGCTGAAAGCGCTGTTATAGTGATAAAAAAATAGGGTGATGTTTGCCAAAAATTATCTTTGAATGTAAGTAGTGTATTCATGGAAAAAAAAACCTGATTTATTTTGCATATATACAGAGTAAATTTTAGGGCCGGTGATAAAGAGAAAATTTGCTAGACAGATACACATTAAGTCCGCGAAAAGAGACAAAGTATATCTTCCTAGCCGTTCCCAACGAGAGTACGGTAAGGGACTTTTGGCTTCTTCAGCTGTGAGGTTGACAGAAATACTTTCTATTTGCTTTACATTGTGGAGTGTGAAAGGTGTGGGCTTTGTGGTCGTATTTTTTTTGAGTGAGTCGTCTCGATGTGTATTTGGTGAAGTCGTTATATCTGCTTGAGCAGGTGACAATGAGTTGCCATATTGGTGTGAAGTCTTGAAGTTGGAATAGGCTACAGTGATTTCATCTAAGTTAAGGTTGCGTGATAAACGTCGTAACTTCCCTCTTAGAGAGGATGATATTCCCATTTCCATTGGGTTTGCCTATCTTTGAAGATTAAAGGTGCGTTTTCTCCCTCTATTTTAGCAAACCGTTTAAAGCTTCAGGGTTCTTGATAAGTGGATTGGGGAGTTTACATGTCAAATAGTGGGGTTACATCTTTTGTCGAGTGGAGGTTTGTGGCCATGATGGGGCAGACGATTGGGGGTCGGTGGTTATTGTTTGTTGGACTTTACCTTCAATCAGAATTTTTATTTGTTGAACGAGCTCTTTTTGCTCTTGAGTAGGGATGCTTTGAAGTAAGCGGTAAAGCCGTTGCCACTCGGTAGATGTTTGTTGCGACAGTCCACGATCATGCCGGTCTTTGTGTAGCTGATCGAAAAAGAACTCTATATCTATCCGCTCTACCTTGGTAATACCCACAGCTTGTTTACTTTATGCTTTGTTTCTATTGATATAGTGGTCCTTTCGGCAAAAAGCACTTAAAAATAAAAGTAAATATTATTCCTGGTTTGAAGTCGTAAGGACTCCATGCTAGAGAGGTAGTCTCCTTGTGAAGAGAAGTGAAAAGTGGTATAATTTGTTGCCCTTTTTTGGAGAAAATTCGATGAACAAAACATACCCTTTTCGACTGTATAACTCTCTGTCCAGACAAAAAGATATTTTCAGACCTAAAGTTTCTGATAAGGTGTCTGTCTACTCTTGTGGAGTTACCGTATATGATTACTGTCACTTAGGCCATGGATTGCAGGCATATACCATAGGAATTTTAGTGGGTTACTTGAAGCGTCTTGGCTATGAAGTCAAGCACATTCGTAACTATACGGATGTTGACGACAAGATCATAGCACGTGCGCAACAACGGGATATTAAGCCGTTGGAGTTGAGTGAACGTATGATTGAGTGCGCCCGCCGTGATTTTTTAAGTTTGGGTGTTTTGGAAAATTTTACGGAAGTTAAAGTATCCGAGAACTTAAAAGCGATTATTTCTATGATTGAGGACCTTATCTCAGCGGGCCATGCTTATGCTACGGATGACGGTCATGTGTATTTTGATGTCCTTTCTAAGCACGACTATGGTAAGCTCTCTGGGCAAAAGGTCGACTGTCACCACGCATCTGCCCGTGAAATTAAGTCTGGTCATAAGCGTAATGAGCAAGACTTTGTGCTGTGGAAGCCAGAAAAAATAGAAGGAGCATACTGGGCGAGTCCTTGGGGGGACGGAAGGCCTGGATGGCATATTGAATGTTCCGCTTTGGCCAAAATGTACTTGGGGGATTCTATAGATATTCATTGTGGTGGGCTAGATTTGATTTTTCCTCATCATGAGAATGAAATCGCCCAATCGGAGTGTGCAAATGGTTGTGAATTTGCGCGTTTTTGGGTCCATAATGGTCTATTAACCATTGATAAGCAGAAAATGTCAAAAAGTTTGGGTAACTTTATCACGATTGAGGACTGTGTACGAAGATTTCACCCCGAGGTGATTAAACTAGCCTTTTGTCAGAATCACTACCGTTCTAATTTGGATCTGTCAGAACAAATCTTTATTCAAACATTAAAAAAACTTCTTTATTTTTATCAGACCTTACAAACTTGTGAGGGGCTTATGCAGCGGCTTGACATGCCCTATATATGTCAAAAATTTAAACTGGCGATTACACTGCATGATGCAAAATGTATCCCACAAGAAGTGCTCCCTCATCTTCATCCCCACGGAGCGGAGTTTGTAAAGCTTCTGGAAGAGGTTACCGAAGCGATGGCCGATGACTTAAACACTCCTAAGGCTTTTGCAGCGATACATCAAGTTTTTAAACTTTTAAATCAGGTCATGGCAGGAAAGAAAAGCAAAGAAATCGCGGCACTGTGTTCTTGGGTGCGTCAACATCTTGACGACTGGTTTGCTCTATTTGGTATTCTACAGCAGAGTCCAGAAAAAATGTTGCATTTGTTAAGCCTTCAGGGAATTGAGGCTTTGGGGGTGAAGCAAGCAGAAGTAGAAGCCTTGCTTGCGGCTCGTGCTACGGCGCGTGAAAATAAAAACTGGATGGAGAGCGACCGGATTCGGGACCAACTGGAACAGTTGGGTGTCGCGGTACTTGATCGTGCAGGGGAAACATTTTGGACTTTAGCTTAGTCGTTGGTGTGTATCACCAGCCAGTCCTCTAGGTTCTTGCTAATAGGAACCGAAATAAATTTATAAATTCCTTGTGTGGGAATGTAATAATTCAAGGTGTAATTCCCTTGCTCTACAGGAAGATGTAGTGCTCCGTCTGGAGCAAGTGTTTGATAGGGAGCCTGGGTGTTTCCCCCATCCCATAAGACTTGTACTCCTCTCTTCTGCTGGTACAGGCGATAGTACACGCGGGACCTGGTTGTAAACACCACACGTATAGCCTCCTTGCTGACGCGCTCAAGTAGTGCCTGCCACCCACCTCTTTGCCTTCTGACAGTTAAGTCTCGCCATTGCTGGTAGTTTGGGTGGAACCCATTATCTCGTGAGTTGATTTCAATGGTATAAGCGAGTACATGATGCGCTTTGAACTGAAAATCGAGGTCGGTGCCGTCAGCATTGTAGAGAAGCTCCGGAGCGGTTCCCAAACGATATGTGCCTGCCTGTCCCTTGTCATCTATAATCTCTTGTTGCATGAGTTCAGCAATAGAAATAAAGAGGTCTTTAGCAGGGTTGTGTCGCCCTTTGCATCCGTATGGAAAAAGAATGATTTCGCTAAAAGAGTGATAGCTGATATTAGCAGTAGGCTTGATGGAAGCGACCAGGTCTATCATCGCCTGGGTTTCAGGCTCACTGGCGGGAGTTGGACCCCTGTAAGTTTGAGAAATGAATAGATCACTCGAGCCGTTACAGCTGTTCCATCCTTCTGGGTAATTGCGGTTGAGATCAACACCTTGGACATGTCCATAGCGTGTCCAAGTATTCTTTCTCCAATAGAGATCCTGCTGGTGAACACGTGCGTTGCCGTCAGGGTTGACCTGGGGAACGACCCAAACTTCTAAATTATTGAGCCAGTGTGTGACTTCTGGATGGATAGTGTATTGATTCAGCAGTTGTTCCACGATATCCATACAGACTTCTGTCGTCATGACCTCCCTGGCGTGATGCATACAGTTAAAGAGTACCCGAGGCTTTGGTGTATGATGGGCTGCTGATGAAGTTATTTTGAGTGCGCCGATCGGCCGGTTTTCTGTTGTTCGGCCGATTTCTTTGTACTCGGCTAGGTTTGAGTGCTGAGTAGCGGCCTCATTCAATTTTTGAATCACTTCATCTGGTTTGAGATAGCCTTGTGCTGCAAACATAGGTTGGTGTGGCTTTTGAATAAGCTTGTAGTCTACATCCATGCTTTGTAATGTCGTCAGCTCTTGTGGTGATAAACGTAGTCGTGCCAATCCTGCTGGAAAGTCGACGCCTAATAGATCTATATTCGGCAAATTGAGCTTCAGTTTACGGAGCTGTTCCACATCTATATCTATGATTTGGGGGCCTACAGAAGCATTAAGCGGGATGACATGTGTACAAAGAAAGAAGACAAGTATGAGTCTAATTTTTAGAGCATAATGCATGTTTGTTCCTAGTCTGTGTTGTGATATTTCATTTTCCAGTAGTTGTCGAGAGCCAGCGCATCACTCCAACATGGATGTGGTTCTTGTAGCTCACATACGACAGCATTTGCGGGCATCATGCGCATGTATATTCCTGTGTATGTGGTAGCTAGTTCGCTAATGTATGGGTTATGTCCGATGAGAAGTAGGTGAGAAATGTGGGAGTTTATAGATGCCAGTGTCTGGATGACCGATGCGTGGGATGTAGCATACAAGTTTTTTTGAAAATTTGTCTCTACACTTTGAAGCTGTGGCCATCCATGCCGGAGTTGTGTAAGTGTCTGTTGTGTGCGGGTGGATGACGAACATAAAATATACTCAGGCAGAGGTAACCCTAGTGTGTGTAGCCATTTCCCTGTTGTTTGGCTTTCTTGTTCTCCCTCAGAGCTGAGCTGTCTTTCATAGTCAACGGTATCTCCGGCCATAGAAGGTGCGGTGCCGTGACGTACAAGAGTCAAAATTTTATACTCGTATTTAGACAAAATATTATCCTTTAGCGGGGGTTTGCTTTAATTTGTGCGCATGCATTGTGTGTTGTTCTTTGGCGATGAGCTTCATGTAGGGGCCAATGAGTGCTTTGACTTGACCAGAAAGAAAAACCATGCCGATGATATTGGGAAATGCCATGCTGAGCAACATAATATCGGAAAAGTCGATGACCTGGCCGAGTTCAAGTATCGGTCCTAGCGCAGCAATGCTGACGTATACGATACGGTAAGTTAAAATATGTCGCATGCCAAACAAAAATTGTACAGCTTTTTCTCCATAGTAGTACCAGGATACAGCTGTTGAGTAAGCAAATATGATTGCGGCTAGCATAAGAAAGAGTGGCATCATGGAACCGCTTTGCCCAAATGCTTTTGCAGTGATAGCAGCTCCTTTTCCAGTCAGAAGTGGGTCTAAGTGTGCACCTGTTGTTAGGATAGTGAGCGCAGTCATAGTGCAGACAATGTGAGTATCTATAAAGGGCCCAATCATAGAGACAACTCCTTCACGTACAGGTTGATCTGTTTTGGCAGCAGCGTGTGCGATGGATGCTGAACCAATACCTGCTTCATTCGAGAAGGATGCGCGACGCATACCTTGGATGAGTACTCCCATAAACCCGCCTGCCCAGAGAGCGTCTGGTTGGAATGCCTCTGTAAAGATACTATAAATAGTGGAACCTAAATGACTTGAGTTGGATGCGATAATGGTGATACAGCAGCCGCAGTAAAGTACACACATGGCTGGGACCATCTTTCCTGTAACCTCTCCAATTCTTTTAATGCCACCGATGATGACGGCACCAATACAAATCGCTAAGATTAAGCCAACGAGCCAGCCATAATTGGCTGTAGAGGGGAACTGGGACTGAATAACTTCAAATGTTTGGTTGCCTTGAAAAAGGTTTCCGCCTCCAAAGGAAGCAACAATTGTAAACACAGCAAAGATAATGGAAAGCCCTTTGCCGAAAATGCGCATGCTTACGTGCTTTTCAGAAAAGCCTTTAGCAAGGTAGACCATAGGGCCTCCCAGTACATTCCCTTTGGTGTCTACATCACGATAATATTGCGCTAGAGTACAAGATGAAAACTTCATGCTCATGCCAAAAAAAGCTACGACCCATAACCAGAAGACCACTCCAGGGCCACCTAAGGAAACGGCAATGGCGACACCCCCGATATTGCCAATTCCTACCGTTGCAGAAAGAGCAGAAGTCAATGCTTGAAAGTGGGTGATTTCCCCTGCATTGTGCTTCTTATCAAACTTGCCTCGGATAACATCAAATGCGTGTTTAAACAAACGTACATTGATGAACCCGTATTTGAAGGTAAAGAAGAGTCCCCCAAAAATCATGACGATGAGAATTAAAGGCAGCTGAAGTGGATGATCTGACCAAAAAAGGATGCCTCCCCAGGACTGATTGATTTGGCCAAAAAAGCTATTGATTTTTTGTTCCCATACAGCTGCGTGGATGGAAGGACTCCAGCCCAAAGTGAGTAATAGCCATACGAATGGTACAGGGGTACCCTGTGTGCCAAAAACAGGGGACTTTCCTCTGCTCATACTTTCTCCTTTTGTGTTATTTATTATAGAAATTTTATCTTACTTTTCGCAGGTTGCGCTTTGTGTAAGCTGGAGTCTGTAAATTTAGCTGATTTTGAGCGGGCGAGGGCATGGTAATGCTTCGATTATGCATAGAGGAAGAGGGGGGTCTTGAGTTAAAATGCATAAGCAATTTAACAGTGGGGTCTCAGATCTTAGCCCAAAGTGAGGAGTGAGTATGGCAATTCGTCTGAAGTCATTTTTGGTTTGGCTCTTTATTGTCGTGGCGGCGTGTTGTGGCTTAATATACTTGTCTATCGCTGGAGAACAAAACTATATGATGAATTGCCACAACCTTGGTTTAAAGTGTGAAGAGGGTGTTGTGCATCAGTTCACTCGACGTGCCGCTGCGTGGTTGCAAGAGCAAGGGCTGGGCACAGGGTATTGAGTGATGGCAGAATTATTTAGACATAGGTTTCACCAATCCAAGGGATTTTCCCCTCTTGATGCATGTTCCAGGCTGTTTCTAAGATTTTTTGCTGAGCTTTTTCGATCTCCGTCATCTTTATAGGGGGACTACTTCGCAAGTCCTCTTGAAAGAGCTTTGCGTTACGTTGGGAAAGTTGTTGAAGGTAAATCAACTTGATATCTTCTGCATTTGTCCGTAGTGCTTGTAGCCAGATGCTTTGTGCAATTGCTCTGGCCAGCGTGGGCCATGCGACTTGAGGAAGTTGGCAAAGATCTTTGAACTTAAATACTTGCTGTTGAATTTGTTGTGTTAGCTGTTCGTTATGTTGTGCCATACCCGCGAGCAGGTGTTGTGATTCAGCCGTAGAAAGGCTAGAAAGCAGCTCAGCGACTTTACCTGTACCTCCCTTGTGGATTCGTTGAGTGGACGAGGTTTTTTGGAGTTGTAGTTCGATCGATGTATTTAAGACTTCAATAGAATCATGACTCAGAGATCTCATATGAGCTATTTTTTGGATGACTTCTGTGGCTAAGTTAGGGCTAAGTTGGTGTAGTATCTTGGCTGCACGCTCGGTGTCGATTAAGACCAGAATTGCAGCTATCGTTTGGGGGTGCTCGTGGCAGATGAGCCTGGTAATTTTGTCGGTGGGAATGTGATTAAGTGCGCTCAGTCTGCAAATGTCATCTTCCCACTCTGTCTTGTAGTGTCCACTTTTCTGTAGCATAGTACGAAAGTGTGTTCCCCCTCCGTGTAAATGAGATGCCGTGGTTTTCAAGGCTTGCTCAAACTCGTGGAGGACTTGTGTTACGTCTGTTTCAGAAATTTTACTGAGGTGAGATAAAGCGTGAACGAGCTTTTTTCTCTCTTTAGAGGGGAGCTTGCTAAGAATATCACCGGCCAACTTCTCTCCGAGAGCAACCAGTAGGATGGCTACCTTTTCTTCAGGTCT
>JAPPOJ010000028.1 GCA_028817975.1 Zetaproteobacteria bacterium
TTTCTCCAAGTTTTTGCTGTATTCTTCTAACTTCGAATGATTCTCCTCAATTTCCTGCAAAAGGTGATTAAAGGATTCCGCCAGCGAACAAACCTCATCGTTGCCCACAGGCTGCGCACGTAGACCAAAATTAAGGGAAGAAATCACATCCTTCGCCAAACGCTCTAAAGCCAGGATCGGTGTCGAAATCGTGCGCGCCAAATGTGCCGACATCAGACCAAACACACTTACGACCACTAAAGAGACCGCCAGCAAAATCAACAGCATGCGATAAAAAAATTGCTGGGTTTCCGCCAAAGAGGACTGCACCACAAAAGAAGCCAAGGGCTTACCCTGAACTCCTTTGAGCACTGTTTGCTTGAAGATATAGTCTTGATTGCGAAAGCCATT
Organism: Zetaproteobacteria bacterium; assembly: GCA_028817975.1. Lineage (GTDB taxonomy): Bacteria > Bdellovibrionota_B > Oligoflexia > Oligoflexales > Bog-1112 > JAPPOJ01. The sequence goes on from JAPPOJ010000028.1 coordinate 391, forward strand.
TACAGCTTCTGCCCCTGCTTGCTGCAACTCTTGCATAAACTGGCGTCGCAGCTCCATGCCAGCTTCATCCTTAGCAAGTGAGGTCGCAATGATTTCATTTTCCGCAAGAAACGAAATATCTGAGTTGGCGATCTCCGCAATATCCTCAGCAATCTGGTCTTTAACGTAGTTACCTAAAATTAAATAGCCTGTGTGATTGGGTAACAGCCCTATCGGAGCTGCCGCTACAAAGGCCAGCTTACGTTCACGCAGTGCGTAGCCAGAAATAAGCTGACCTTCTTCAATGGCCTGAATAAAGAAATCAAGTGCTGCAGTGTCCCACGCACCCCCTGCCTCTCCATACGGCTCCCCATCAATACTCAATATGTCGAAAAAATCAAGTTGGAAGCGACCTGCATACTCCGAAGAAGAATCCTGGATGGTTTCTTCATCTTCAGAACCGGTCACCGCCATCAGCACAGGCTGAGTTCCCACCATCTGTGCCTGACTGGCGAGCTTTGCGGTTTCCGTTTCAAACAGAGTCGTGACAAGCAATTTGATACGCAAAAAGGAGTCTTCAATGCTACGTTCTTGGGAGGCGGAGATCTGTGAAAACGTGATCACAAAGCTCACCACTTGGGAAAAAACTAAGACAGCACAGACTAAAAAAATAATCTTGCGACTGATCGATTGAGAAAAAAACCGCAACATAAGATTTTCCTCAGCTTAGTAAGCTTTTTTATAAGACTTACCATGTTTATTTTTATGTTTCTTCTGCTTGTCGCGCTTATGTACCACAGCGAGTTTGACTCCGCTTGCTTGCCCCGCCTTGACCTCCACCTCTGTAGAACTTCCCTTGCCCAAGGCGTACCACACCGATACGGTATGCTTACCGTCTGGAGGGGCTGGGATGGCAAAAGAACACTGCTGCGAAACTTGGGTAAAAAACTTATTTTCGAGAATCAGAATATGGCTGACCATATCGGCGTGAATATTACAAAACGCCTTGACTAAACCCGCCCCCTCAAAAGTCACCGATTTGGATTCTCCTTGTTTGTAAAGTCCGAGATCAAACTTCTTCGTTTTCGACAAGGAAAAAACATTATGCAAAATGGTATCCTCATTCGGAAAATCGACAGTAGACCCTTGCACGATAGCCAAAATCGGTGGATCAAAAACACGCTCCTTGAGCAGCACCGTATGAGTGCCTGGGGTGCCTGCGGCAAGAGGGGTCGCCCCATTCTCGACAAAAACAACGGCTTGAGAACAGTCTCCTGCTTTTTCCCCGCGTTTATTCTTAATCTCAATCATCCCTTCCAGGGAGCCTGCCTGTAGCGGCATCACACTCAACAACAAGCCGATACTCCATAATCTCGTATACATACTTCTTCCTCAACAGCATTAAAAGGTTAAGCGGTAAACCAACTGATACAGATCGTCATCTGGGTCTTTATCTGCACCTGGTAAAGCCTCATTGCCAATACGCTCACTCCGCACGGCCACCGCTTCCAGTCCAATCATGCGCTGATCACTCAAATGATGTAACACCGCCACAGTCGCGGCTTGCCCTTTAGAATCATTGTGATCAATCACCCCATCTGGAAAGACAAAACCATCCGTATCCTCAACTTTAAAATCATCGATCCGCAAGCTATACCGGGTTGCTCCAGGACGATAACTCACCATCCCATAGCTCGCACTAAAGTCTGCTTTGACCACATCGACAGGCCCCATGAAGGTGGTACCTTGCAGAGTCTGGGCCAGAATCTCAACTCCGCTCCCAAAGCGATGGGCTAGAGAAATATTGCCAAAGGAGGTGGTCCAAGCATAATTCGAGCCATCAAAACGGGCTGGATGTGCAAGGTTGTTGTAATAGAAAAAATCTAAGCGCGAAGCATGGTCTTGGGTGTGCAGCCCTAGTTTCATGTAAAAGCCAACACGGTCATCAAGCTCTTTAAAAGGCTCCACCCAGCCGTCGGTGTTATCAATATGGTCCGGAACATGATTCCAACGCAAACGTGTCCCGTAAGTTCCTTGGTAGTCATGCAACGCCCAGCCTCGATACGTCAGCACAGTGGCAATCGCATCATTATGGGAAAAGGATGCCAACAAAAAATCCACATTTGTGGACAATTTCGAGTGAATCTCAACCCCTAGGCTACGTACTTCTTCCCCAGCCCAACTGTTAATTGCCGAAGGAGTAATGGTGTACTTCGTACTCCAGGCCACTCCTGGGTGCTCTAAGGATAACGGCGGAATTAAAAACCCCACTTTAATTTCGGTCGCAGATACTTCTTCTCGCACATAAGCTTCTGCCAAGCCAAGCTCGCCCCACGGGGCATTCTTTGCCGAACGGTGATCACTAAAATTCATTTGCACATGACCCACGTGCTTATCTTCCGCATGAATATCGGCAACCAAGCCAATCATCCCCAGATGAAAGTTGGTGCCACGATTTTTCCCCGTCACACTACTGTAGCGGGTGAGCCCCTTACCGCCATAATCTCCAGTATGATCGGCCCAGTTACGGGTTTTACCCGCGTTGACTAGTTTAAAATCCATGATGCCCGACCACTCCACCGCTGCGGGGGCGACACCTTCCAGCTGCTCCTCTTCGTCATCTTCGAGGTTGTCTAGAGACAAAGCCCAGAGAGAGGCCGGAAACAAAAGCCCCATCAAGATGGCCATCAGGTAAGATTTCACGCTACACCTCAATAAAAAAGTAAAAAACTTAAGCTTGGGCTGCGTATCGGTCAGCCTAGCCAAAGCTTTACCGCCACCAGGCAATGAAAAGAAGCAGATCTCTCCCCGACTTCACGAGTCCAAGTTCGCGAATTCATAAGATTTCCATCTCCCGCGATAAACATTTGCACAAACAAGCCGACAAGAGAGGTACCAGAATATGAGGACACATAGGAACACCAAGTGGTATTCGAAGATAAGTCTGCCAAAATCGTCACTATCGAATCTTCGGGAGCTGTGCGGCAAATGCTCGGTGACGTCATCAAAAGTCACGAGTTTGGCAATATTACCGGCGTCGGGAGCATTAAAGATGCACTCGGAGTGATGGAAGCAGACCAAATCGACTGGGTCATTACTCCGCTTGGCATTGACCAAGACAACAATGTTTTTCAACTGCTGAAGCTAATCACCTCCATCGACTACCTACGTAAAGTGCGCGTCACCGCCTTAGTGGACGAAAATGAGTTGGAATACATCCCGGCCCTATATGAACATGGTTTACTTTTCCATATTCTCAAACCTATCAACAAAGAGTCTTTCGGCAATAGTATCCAAAGCTTTCTCGAAGATTTTGGCCGCTATGAATGGAAAGATACCCGTCTTGCCGCCCACTATCTGCACGCCTTTCTGAGCGAACACAACAAGCACGAAGACCAAATTCAGCTGGAGTCCAGCATGATTTCTCTGTTTCCTGGAGAAATTGTGCACTTACTCAATACAGTTCAAGCCTATTTCAAGCTCAATGACCAAGAGAAAGCAGGCTCGATTCTCAAACAGGCAACCATTCTCTACCCTGACAAGAAAGAAGACATCGAAAAAGTCGGCCAAGAACTGTTTGGCGATCAATACACCGAACTTGCAGACCGTTTTCAGACAGACGCCGAAAATCCCGTCAATGCACTAGGAATCCAAAATTGTGCCATCATCGATGCCGACGACGGCTCACGCAACATCGTGGTGCAATGCCTCAAAGACTGCGGGATTCCAGAAGGTGAGATAAAAAGCTACGACGAGGGTGAATCCGCATGGAAAGAAATCGACACCATGGAATCCCTCGATCTCATCATTATGGAGTGGCGCATTCCCAAAATTTCTGGCCCCATGTTTATCCAACGTATCCGCAACAAGTTTCCCGTGGTACCCATTATTGTCGTAAGTTCGCTACTCACTCAAGATGATGTTCCTTTAGTGATCGAAATGGGAGTGGCCCAGTGTTTGGAGAAGCCAGCAAAAACCAATGATATGGTACACACCATGTTAGAAGTCATGAAACAAGACCGCAACCCTTCCTCTATCCGACAAGTGGAGATGAAAGTGGTCGCCATGCTCGAAGCCGGGAAAGAAGAAGAAGCCGCTGCTCTACGCAGCAAAATCCAAGAAGAGTTTAAAGACTCAAAGGCATCGATTCTGCGCATCGATGCTCACTTTTGTTTTGCGAAAAAAGAGTACGCCCATGCCCGCGACCTCGCCTTGGAGGTTATGCGCTCCCAACCCGATTCCATTGTGATGCTCAATTTCATTGGTAAATGTCTGATGCAATTACGCGACTTCAATGCAGCACTACAGTGCTTTGAAAAAGCCCAAAGTATTTCCCCCAAAAACATCGAACGCCTATGTGCCATTGCAGAGATGAATTCAGAAATGGGCAATCCGGAAGGTGCGGAAAAAGCCATCAGTGAAGCGGAACAACTCGACGATGGCAACGAAAGTGTGCAAGAGAAAAAAGCCGAAATAGCCATTTCCGAAGGAGATCTGCAAAAGGCCAAAGAAGTCATGGAAAATCTAAGCAGCCTTAACTCCGTTATTTCCTATATGAATAACAAAGCAGTCGCCAGTGCGCGATCACGCAACTTTGAAGCCGGGATGGAACTTTACAAACGTACCATCGAATCTATCCCCACCAAAAACAAAGAGGTTAAAGCGATTGTTCTCTACAACCTCGGACTCGCCTATGGACGCCAAGACCAGTGGGACAAGGCGAAAGAAGAATTTGACGCCGTCGTCGCCCTAGGCAAGTCACGGGTAGACAAAAAAGCAAAATCGTTACTCACACGGATCGAGCTTGCCAAGCGCCAAAACAAACCGATTGTGCTGAACGCAGCCGGGCCCGCAGAAGAACAAGGTGGCGCTGCAGGCAAGCCCGCAGACGCGGAAAGCGGGGAGGGAGCAAGTACTACCGAAGAGTCTAGCGCCGCCTTAGAAAACTTCGAAGCTCTCGGCACCGTGGAAATTACTCCTGGCTCACTATGCTGCTTCCGCGTTTTTTCTCCTGCCAAAGGCTCCGATGTCGTGCTACGCGACATCAATACCGGCTTACCACGCTTCAAAGTTCGTGACGCAGTCAAACGGGCTGAAACCGGCGGTGCCGATAAGATGGCCAAGTCTGCCAGCTAGACTCACCCCCCTCAAACACCTCACATTCACAGCATGTTACACTTCCCC
>JAPPOJ010000212.1 GCA_028817975.1 Zetaproteobacteria bacterium
TCTACATAGTGTTGCTCATCTTCCTCTGAGAAATAGCCTTGAGGAAACTGTTTAAAAAAGTAGGCTCGCTTCGCATGGTAACCGAAAACTTCCCGGTGTGGAGCATCCATATTGCCCTCTCCCACTCGCAAAGCAATCTCCATAAAATAAAGCTCATCATCTTGATCGGACAAAATTCCTTCGAGATGAAACGTACCCGAAACCATCTCCAAAGCGTCCAGCACTTTGTCCGTAAATTGATAAAAGTCTTTTCCAGCAACAATAGTATCATCTATAGATGTAGTCGCTCTAGGTTTTGCCAGCTTATAGTGTTCATAAGGGGAGGTGAAATTAATAGAGGGGATCACAAACTTAAGTTTGTGATCAATCCTCTCACCCGCAACACGAAAAACACGCCCACGAATAAATTTTTCTATTAAGTAGTTATGCTTGTCTTTCACTTTCTTCTTCATCGCTATATAATCTTTCATAGAATGCATCACGAGAATCCCCACAGAGCCGGCTGAGCGCCGCTTTTTCAAAATAATCGGCTGCTGAGGAAAGTCTGCCCTTTGTAAAAACTGGTTCAGCTCAATTTCCGATGCATCTAAGGCCACAAAATCAGCCGTGCGGATGTCCGGAGCATTTTTTCTTAAGTTTGTTTTCATTTGATATTTATCATAGAAATTTTCGGGCTTAGGCACATTCTGCCAAGGGGTTTGCTGCCCCAAATGCGCCCGCACAAAGCTCGCAATGTAGGCAGCCTGATCACTATTATTTGCAACTACAAAATCGAGTGGCCCCCGCTTTTTTACAATGCGGTCAACCACACGAATGACTTCCTGGTGACTTGCCATCTTTGTCCCAAGAAAGTTGGAGTGAAACTCTACGACAGCGCCAGCATCCCCTACAGCTCGCCTGTAATGCGACATGCATATCTCTGAATTAAACACACGTTTCAAAGCAGGCTTTGCTGAAGTAATGAACTCGACTCGAAGATGCTTACCCCGAAAAAAATCCAGGTCTTCAGGTAAAAGGCAAGCGTCCAAAAGTAGAACGTGCAAACTAGGTTCAGGCTCCGGAGCTACGCGTTCCGATAAGCTTGCCGCACGAGCAAAGCTTACAAGAATAGACACCAAAGATAAGATCACCCAAAAACCCTTCAAAGCTTTCATTTCCACTCCTCTAACTTGCAACATAATCATTTTTATGGACAATACTACTGGTGCAGACTCCATCCTGTTAGGAGAGTGAAAAGGATGCAAGAGGTGGGCGAAAATAGTTGATTTATATAAGCATTCAGTTAACACTCCACGCAAGTCACTTCTCTCTTACGTGGACACTCGGCAAATTAAAGTCAAACCACAAATCGAGAAAAAACCCCTGATAGCCTTGCAAAAAAGACAAACATATCGTATTCTGTAGGTTGTATTTAGGTAAATTTTAAAGTAGAGAGAAAGGCATTCAAATGGCCTCTTTAAACAAAGCTATGATCATGGGGCGCCTCGGACAAGACCCTGAGTTGAGATATACCCCCAACCAGAACGCCGTAGCGACACTGAGCATTGCCACATCTGAGTTCCGGACCAACAAAGAAGGGCAAAAACAGGAGTCCACAGAGTGGCACAGAGTCGTTGTTTGGAGCCGGCAAGCCGAGAACTGTCATAAGTACCTCAAGAAAGGCAGCATGGTTTACGTAGAAGGACGCATTCAGACCCGCTCATGGGATGACCAAAACGGGCAAAAGCGCTACTCTACTGAAATCATCGCTCAAAATGTACAGTTCCTTCCCACCACTACAGCTCCTGGAAACAGCCGCCCCAAAGAGGACAACATGGGCATGGGAGCTTACCCGGATCAATTTAACATGACTCCTGCAAGCGCACCGGCCGCGGCAACCTCAAATCCAATGGAACAGCTAGGGGGATTTCCTCCAGCAGGCAGCAGCACCAACAGCACCACACCTGCAGCACCAAACTTCGATGACATCCCCTTCTAAAAGACAAAACAAAAGCTCAGAGTTTCTCAAAGAAGCCGGCACCGCTTCTTTTCCTTTACTTGAGTAGAAGGAGAAAGATCAGCGGCTTCCTAGCTTGGCTTTCATCAATTGATCCATACGAATAATCGAATACACCCAAAGTACTGTAACCATAATAGAAATAATAGCAATTGCCGGTAAGCTAGCTTCCAAGGATCCAAAAAGTACCTGCAAAACCATAAACACTATCGATCCCATGGCTTTTCCCATGCGACCTCCAATGCCATCCAAAATAGCCTTTGCCTTGCGACGCATATCGTGACTCAAAGGCACATACACCATCTCTCTGACTGAATCATAAATGGAGTACTTTGTAGATCTTGCTGTGGCATTTTGCAACCCCCCTGCCCATATGGCCAAAAACATCAAGTCTTGAGGGGAGAAAAGGTGCGACCATGCAAGCGACCACTCCGATCCGGTAAACAACACGACAGGAAAAAAGAGAAGTGAGGTCAATAAGATTACAACCGGGGTCACCAACGCCGAAAAACGCCATCCCATGTGGTGAATGAGCAAGTGGGCAAGCAAAGCCAGCACCACAGAGATGAAGCCTTTAATTTGAGTAATATAAGACATAAAGTAGGCCATATCGAGCGAATTACTCCGATAATAATCATTTACTTTTTGTGTCCACACCACATCAGTCAAATTAAAGGTAAAGTTGTAGGCTAAAACCATCACAAGGAGAAATAAAACATATCTTTCCGTACATACTAATTTTAAAGAATCCCAAAAGGAAGCAGAAACACGGTCATCTTGTATCTCCTGACCTGAATGCTTTTGGTTACCATACTCAAGAACAGGCATCGTCAAAAAAGCATAGCGATAGAAAGGAACCAAAGCACACCCCAAGACAAGGCAGATAGAAGCCGCCAGAGAGGTCATCAGGTAACTTGGGTTCATGTCTAAAAGAACACTGAGAGTACGCGACTCTGCGGCAACCCACTTGCCCATTGTACCCGCACCTATCGAAGCACAATTACCTGCAAGGTTTAACAAAGGATACCAACGAGCGGCTGCGCTCATATGGACACGCTCATTAACGAAACCCCAAAAAAGCAGGTACAGCACACTAGATACCCATATCTCACACATGACATAAAATAGGCTGATATGCCAATACTCCACGCAAGCCAAAAGCCCCTTCAGCCCTGCAGGAAAGTATTGTGTGAAAAAATCAGAGACTTGATGCAGACGGATAGCTTCTGTATAAGGAAAAAGAACAAAGCCAAATAGGGCATAGTACCCCAAGAAAAAGCTGAGAAAAACATAGATGATTTGGAGCAAAGAGTACCGACGACTCAGCCAAGTAAACAAGTAAGTCATCAAAACTGAGGCAGGGATAATCCCATACAGTTTAAGGAAAGGAATAACCTCAGCGCCTGAGCCCGACATTGAAGCGACCAGAGTGACTTTAAGAGGGCGTAAAAAGTTATAAATAAAAGCTATCGCAAAAATACAGTAAGACAAGACAAAGAACTGAGGAAGCTCTTCTTTTTCCAAAGGCAAAAGGGTTTTCAGCGATTTTATCAAGCCCGTTCTCATTTGACTCTCCTCTTACCCAGAAACAATCGCTTCTCAAGCGCAAAAAAAAAATCTCCAGAGGCAACGCTCAAACCGCTCATACTATGCCATTAAAAAAGCAAAGCGGTTTTACAGGGGAAGGACATACTTCTTCGCGCGTGCGTTAGGCGACAGTTTAGGCGGAGACTATCACAAGTAGACACTAATGTCTATATTTGAAAAATTTATTTTGATTTTTTCATACGTTTAGAAAAAAAATCAATAATTACAAAAGACAAGATCTTTACTTAGTACATGGAACACCTAAATCGGCATCACTTCGAAGCTTATTTTCAAAGTAAATCAGGGGCTGGGACAAATCTATTTGAACCTTTAATCATAAGCTCTGTGCTTTCGACGGATTCACTGCCGTTGTCCTCTCCCCCAACTGAGCTTTAAAATTCTGCACAATACTCTTTTCAATGAGCGACGTCGAGATTCCTCCAACCAAATCAACTCGAGCCACTTCTCCTCCATACGCGCGAACGAGGTCAGCTCCGACAATTTCACTTTCTAAATAGTCTTTCGCTTTGACCAACACATCTGGGCGTAACTGCTCGATCACTTGAAGGGGAGTATCTTGGGAAAACGATAAGACAAAATCAACCGAACTCAAGGCTGCGAGCACCCTCTGACGTTGTTCCAGAGTAACAATCGGACGATGAGTACCTTTCAGGCGACGAACAGAGGCATCATCATTGACAGCAACCACTAAAAAGTCTCCTCGTTGTCGCGCCTCTTCTAAGTATGCTACATGACCTGCGTGTAGCAGATCAAAACAGCCATTGGTGAAAACAATACGCCCTCCCTCAGCCCGCAAAACAGACACTCTACCCACAAGCTCCTCTAGAGACAGAATTTTGCATAGAGATGTGGGATGAGAAGACACAGGGGCACTGTCGAAGTCAAGCTCATGCCAGAAGACAGGTGCTGTACCAAGCTTTTGTACAGCGACTCCTGCTGCACAGCTAGCAACTTGCATACTGGCCGACGCAGGCAACTGCACTGCTAAGCATAGAGACATCACTGCTGCTACCGTATCTCCAGCACCACTCACATCGAAAACTTGACGAGCTTCTGCTGCACAACTTGCAAACGTAAGCTGCCCATCCACCTGAGTGGCACAAACCATTCCATCTTTGCCTAAAGTAATCAGCACATCCTTAAGTGCATATCTCTCTATCAGGGAACGGCAAAGAAACTCCGGAGTATAGTCCCGACTGTTGTCTAAACCCAACGCTCCACAAGCTTCTTTATAGTTCGGGGTAATTAAGTCACAACCTTCATAGCGAGTAAAATCTTTTCCTTTAGGGTCGACAAGCAGTGGTACTTGACGGTCTGAGGCTAGCTTTACAACAGCTTGAATAAGGTCAAGGCTCAAACAACCTTTACCATAATCACTCAAAAGCAAAGCATCAAACGAACTCTTTGATAAATTCGCATATAACTGCTCTGTGACCCCCACAGGCAAAGGCTTACATTCCTCCCAGTCAATCCGGATAAGTTGCTGCTGATCTGCGCGTACACGCGTTTTCTTCACCGTTGGCCTGTCCTCAGCGATAAGGACGTACGTAGAGCCCACACCTTCTTCTTCAAGTAAACGTTTCAGTGCCGCCCCAGCTTCATCATGCCCACAAACCCCAAAAAGCTTGACTTGACCACCTAGTGTTACGATGTTACGAGCAGCATTTGCGGCCCCTCCTGCAGTATGCAAAACCTCCTTTACCTGTTGAACCATCACAGGAGCTTCTGGTGAGACTCGTTGGACCACACCATCCAAATATTCGTCAACCATCAAGTCGCCTATAACAGCCACCGTCGGTGCCTGCTTAAAAGGCCTCCCCCCCACAACTGTATTTTGCATCCATGGAATAGAACCGCTTTTCAATTTAGAATGAATCATGACTTTACCCGTTGACTAATGAATGCGTCACTTCATGAAGAACCTATAG
>JAPPOJ010000254.1 GCA_028817975.1 Zetaproteobacteria bacterium
CCCATTATCTCCTCTATGTATAGTGTGTATTAAGTTGCTGATGAATTTGTGCGATAGCTGACTCGCTGTTTGTCTGCATGCTGTTTTCACGAGTTTGCATATCTACAGCAAGGTGTTTGGCGGTTGACATACGTACTTCCCAAGGGAGATCAATATGATGTTGGAGATAGTTCCAACTATTCGGTTCGAGAGCCTTTAAGATGGCATAGGACTGATCTTGCTCGCCATTGAGGATCGCAGTGCACGCATAGCGGAGAATACGTTTTGCCTTTTGAATACTTTGTTGATAGTGCCAAAGAGGCTTCTCATAGAAAAAAGGTGCATTGTGCATTTTTATTTCTGGAGGCGCCGAGCTTGAGGCTGATTGGAGGATGCGTAAAGACTCTTTAAAGTGTGGGTGATAGAGTTCCCTTACCATAGAGGTCTTTTTTTGACGGTAAACGGCACCATATCTTTTAACAGGGAAAAAGCGATAGCCATTGCGGAGTAAACGAATCCATAGGTCCCAATCCTCGGCTCCATATTTCATAGATTCGTCGAATCCTCCAGCTTCTTTGATCAAGGCGGCACGTAGTAGAGGGGCATGTGCATTGAAGGGGCACTCACCTTTGGAGCGTATATAGTCAATAACGACATGGTGGCCGCGCTGATCTGCTTTATTTTGATAGTCTTCCGGTTTTAGATTTCTATAACCGATGAGCATTCCACAATAAGTTCCTGCACCGTCTGCTGGAATCGATTTAATTTCTTTGAAACGATAGTACAGAGATTGTGGAGTAAGATAGTCATCTGCGTCAAGAAAGGTAATATAATCTGCTTTAGCATGCTTGAGCGCAGTATTACGTGCTGCGGGTAAGCCTTTATTGGTGGAGTGGCTAATTATCCGGAAGCGAGGATCTTGTTGGCAAAAGGTTTGTGCTATTTGTGGACTATGATCTGTTGCTGCGTCATTGACAATGATGACTTCAAAGTCGGTAAATGTTTGACTCCTTAGGCTTTCTAAGCACTCACCGATATAGTGAGGCTCATTGTATAGGGGAATCCCTATGCTAATTTGTGGTTTGCAGCTTACTGCAAACGCACGGTATTGAGTGGAGTTGTCAGCTGCTAGAGCACTCAGATGAGCAATACCACCTTGGATAGGTTGTGTTTCTGTTTGAGTATCTTGGAATGCAATCTCATTGAAGTCGCATCGAGGAAACTCCTCAAGTTTTCCTCCATGAGTAGCATTCCATATTGTACGGTGATCTAATTCATATATAGTCTTTGCCATTTTGTAGTTTGCTAATACCCGTGGAAGCTGGGGATCGTGCCAGCGTTTACCTTTACCGAAGTACTCAGGGTGGAAGTGATTTGGATCATCCTCAGTAGAGGTGATATTGACGCCGTCTACTTTGGCAGAAGAAGGAATAATGTAGTTAAAGTCCATTCCTACGAGGTATACTTCCGTAAATCCCATGTAGTAAGCTAGTTGGAGGTTAATGTAGGTGACAGACTGTCCGCAGTAAAGCTTGTAAGCTGCATCTGTTGAGAAGCGGGGGACACCGTAGTTAGGACTTGTTTTTTCATAGAAGCCTCGGTTGAGTCTGAAAAATGAGGTATTGCGTCTATCATCAATCATATCTATATAGTTTGTAGGGAAAAAACGATGTAGAGTTGGGTGGTATCCATTAATTTCTGTACGGTTATCTTTCATCACAAACGAGTCTTCAACAACATAAAAAGTTGGACGAAAGCCTGTTTCTCGTGTCTTATAAAAGAAGCTATTCACGGCGAAGGTGAATTCTCCTCGAAGCTTGTGGAAGTCTACTTCATTTAGTGAAGGGCCGTTACCAATAATGAAACATCTTTTACCTTGAAACGCGTTGTGAAAAGCGCTGATGCTCTCATGACAGGTTTCTCGAGTGTCGTACTCTTCTAGCTCAAGGTACTTAAATTTAGGTTCCAAGCTCTTGTCTTTCATGCTGAGAAGCCTTTCTGTATGTATTGAATGCCTTAGAGTGCTCCTCTGACAAGAGAGGATGTGTAACTAGTATATCGAGTTGGACGTATCCTTTAAAGTATGTACGTTAGAGTTATGATGGGAAGGAGGATTTAGGTGGGAGGTTGGTGATTGGCTGCCGATATTTGTCACCAGGCACCCGTAAAAGTTGGAATATGTTAATATGGTTAGCAGATTTTTGGGGGCTGACTGAGGAGCGTATATGTGGAAAAATCGTTCTGTCTTGGTGACAGGGCATACGGGGTTTAAAGGTTCATGGTTAGCGCTCATGTTGAGGCAGCTCGGTGCTCGTGTCTCTGGTTATGCTCTTGCCCCTGAGCCGGATAGCCTTTTTCAGGCTTTACAGCCTAGCCTTGGACTAGCGGAATCTTTTTATGCAGATATCCGCAATCCCGAAGATATTCAAGAATCTTTGCGAAAGTGTCAGCCTGAAGTGGTCTTTCATTTAGCGGCCCAGCCTCTGGTACGCCGATCTTTAGAAGAGCCTTTAGTTACATACGCTACGAATGTGATGGGAACAGCAAATTTATTAGATGCTTGTCGCTCGATCGAGTCGTTGAAGGCTGTTGTGGTTGTAACAACTGACAAGGTGTATGCTCCTGCCCCAAAGCTAACGCCATTTAAAGAATCAGACACTTTAGGAGGCAAAGATCCTTATTCCTCTAGCAAAAGTGCGTGTGAATTGCTCACACAGTCTTTTCGTGAGAGCTACTTTGCAAAAGCAAAGCCCCCCCTTGTGGCTTCTGCGCGGGCAGGTAATGTGATTGGCCCTGGTGATATGTCAGAAAAGCGTATTGTTCCTGATATTGTACGTGCCTATCTGTATGACCAAAGCTTAGCTCTGCGTTTTCCGGATGCAGTGCGTCCATGGCAGCATGTTGCAGACCCACTGTTAGGCTACTTGTACCTAGCGGAGAACTTGCTGTGTGGAGACGCGTCTGCAGCAGAAGCATGGAACTTTGGTAGCCATGCTTCTTTGGAAATGAGAGTAGATGAGCTTGTGCAACTGTTCTATATGAAGTTAGGAGGGCGGCTGCAATATAGTGTGATCCCAGATGCTGGAGTTGAAACACGCTACTTGGCCTTAGATTCTCAAAAAGCGAGAGATAAATTAGGTTGGGCGCCACAAGTGTCTGTCACAGATACCGTAGATCAGATTATTCGTTGGATGAAAAAATACGAAATATCGGCACAACAAGCAGCAGCTGAGGTAGTGAAGTACAGTGAGGAATATCTCAGTACAAATTACCAGGAGGTAAGTATTCATCATGGAACGATCCATCGATCCTGTCATCCCGTCGCAGAATCTATCTGAAAAAGTGAAGGCTTCTGGTTTGCTGGATCTTGAGAAGCAACACAGTTTGTCTAGTCAAGAGCTTGCACGGAAGGTCAAGTCTCAGATCTTGTCTTTGACAGAGCTTTACTATGAAATAGAACACAAGCCTCGGCTCGAAAAAGAAAAAACGCAGATTTCCTATGCTGGGCGTTGGTTTGACCAGCAAGAGATGTGTAATCTAGTCGACTCTAGTCTTGAGTTTTGGCTAACTTCGGGAAGGTATTGTGCTGAATTTGAAAAGAAACTGGGTGATCAAGTAGGTGCAAAGTATGTTTCCTTAGTGAATTCAGGTTCCTCTGCAAATTTGATTGCGATGAGTGCCTTGACTTCTCCAAAACTTGGAGAGCGTGCGGTACTTCCAGGAGATGAGGTCATTACAGTTGCCGCAGGCTTTCCGGCGACGATTACTCCGATTATTCAGAGTGAAGCAGTACCTGTTTTTGTAGATATTCAGTTGCCGACCTATAACATAGATACTCGTATGCTTGAAGCTGGTCTATCTAGTCGCACAAAGGCGGTGATGCTTGCACATACCTTGGGAAATCCTTTTGATGCTGAGACTGTTCGTAATTTTTGTAACACACATAATTTATGGCTAGTGGAGGACAATTGTGATGCACTGGGTGCTCAGTTCACTTTTGCAGATGGGAGTTGTCAACCGACAGGAACCCTCGGAGACATTGGAACTTCAAGTTTCTATCCCCCTCACCATATAACTACTGGAGAAGGTGGCGCAGCATACACGAACCGCAAAAAACTTAATATGATTCTAAACTCTTTTCGTGATTGGGGTCGAGATTGTTGGTGTGAATCTGGGTGTGACAACACTTGTGGGAGGCGTTTTACTCAACAGCAGGGAACTCTTCCTAAAGGTTATGATCATAAATATACCTACGCTCACTTCGGTTATAATTTAAAAATGACCGACTTGCAGGCTTCTATTGGCAGTGCACAGGTGGATAAACTACCACATTTTGTTCAACGCCGTAATGAGAATTGGCAGCGACTGTATGATGGTATGAAGTATTTGGAGGAGTATTTTATTTTACCTGAAGCAACGCCGTCTTCTCACCCAAGCTGGTTTGGGTTTCTTTTTTGCATTCGTCCTGGAGTTCCACTGAGTCGTGTCGATATGGCTAAGTATCTTGAGCAGGAAGGTATTCAAACTCGAATGTTGTTTGCAGGAAACTTTTTGCGACACCCTTGCTTTGATCGTATACGTCATCAAACGGACCGCTATCGGGTCGTTGGAGAGCTTACACAAACCGATTTTGTGATGGAGCACGGTTTGTGGGTAGGTGTTTACCCTGGGATTCTCGAGAGGGATATTGATAAAGTAATTACAACGATTAAAGAGTATGTGACCAAAAAGTTACAATGAATCCTAAGTATCCTGAAGATGGTGTGGAAGCCTTTCTTTTAGATAGATATAACCGTGTGCTTCCCTCTTAACTTTTATCCAGTGTTAGAATGTCCTAGGGTTGATTGTGACTTGTTGCGGCTGTGTCTATTTTTGCTTTCTCTTTCTTTATAAAATGATCACGATTCATGGTGCTATGAGCTATATGTCATGTTTGATTTAGAAAGAAGCTACTCTTAACTATGTGGCGGAGACGAAGATGGATCAGATAGAGGTTCAAGATGTTCCAGTGATTATTTTGGCAGGTGGACTTGGTACACGGCTTTCTGAGGAGACTGGAATTTTGCCTAAGCCTATGGTGGAAATAGGTGGTCTACCCATGTTAGTACACATCATGGATATTTATTCTCGTCACGGATTTGAAAATTTTTTTATTTGTGGTGGTTATAAAATATCGGTGATTAAAGATTTTTTTACCAAATTACCTCGTGCAGGGAGACATGTCGAGATTTGTTTTTCTTCGAACTGTGTACGTGTTTCTTCGAGTGATGCGACATCTTTGAGTAAGTCGAGAAGCCATTGGAAGGTTACAGTGCTTGAGACGGGTGATAAGGCAATGACAGGTGCGCGAGTGGCAAAAGCACTTGATTACCTCAAACCGTCTTTACCAGAGCATTTTGCTCTTACGTATGGAGATGGCTTGACGGATGCCAACCTTGCGGATGCTTTTGCTTTCCACCTTCAAAATGCTACGGTAGGTACGTTGCTTGGGGTTAAGCCTCCAACTCGATTTGGTATTTTACAAATAGATGAGGCTTCCAA
>JAPPOJ010000109.1 GCA_028817975.1 Zetaproteobacteria bacterium
AAAATGCCAAAAAAACCTGAGAAACATTGATTCATGTTGACGCAAGCAATGACTTCCCCAAACAAAATATTATTTCGTGGTATAACACCTCCAACCGCCACATGCACCCCGAGCCGCGCACGAAAAAGCTGTTGCATCATATACTGCACCGGAAATCCGTCCCGCAGCACATGTTGGATCACATCATCCAAAGAAAAAAAAACGTGACGACTATTGAGAAAGTGGCTACCATACTTACGTTCGGTGAGGCGCCAAATCGGGGAAACATCATCTGCCGTTTGAGCAAAGAAGTAGTTGTTTTGAGTGGTAATTTGACTCACTTCTCCCTGATTAAGCACATTTTCAGGCACAATCGGAATGGCCGCAAATGCATGCTGTGCCATGAAAGACACCCAAAGAAGCATAAAACGTTTTAAACCTGACATCGCGGAGTCCTCCTCGACATGTTTTGGGGGCATAGCACTTGTGTAAGGTAAACAATTTTACCAACTAAACTCAAGCATTTTCGTTCTCTTAGCATCACCTCACCATGAGGCCTAAAAGGGCCTTAAGCCGCTGGAGCCCTATGCCGACGTGAATAAGAGGTTTTTTGTTTTAGGACCCGGTTGTACATGACAACACTCAAAATCAAGACAAGGGTCGTTCACCGCGTACCTACAGACTTCAAGCAGCAATTAGACCTACACCTTGAAGCCTTAAAAACTTGGAACCGTCTTACCCCTGTTGCACGCGATTGTTAGGCATTGTCTTCTCTATCAAAGGCAGGTAAAAAAGGAGTCGTATCAAAGCATATCATCTCTGTTTCACATACAGTGCAAACACCGAAAGCTTATCCACTCGCCCTCATCAACGTCAACGCTCACACAAAGCGGACTGTTCAGGGAAAGGACGGCAAAATATATGACCAAAGCTAAGGAGAAATCTATTCTCCTCATTCTCGGCGATCAACTGTTTCCTCTGGAAAATATTCAACAGATCCAGCCAGATTATATCTTCATGGCCGAAGACTATGGGCTCGCCAGTCAAGTACAGCATCATAAACAAAAGATCATGTTGTTCTTTGCCGCTATGAGGGAATATGCCACCGGCCTGCGCCATGCTTCCCTCACCGTTATCTACGAATCTCTCCAAGAGGGAAGTCTCACCGATAAGCTGCAACACCATGCACAGCGACTCAAGGTTGAAAGCATTCATCACTTTCGTGTCGATGACCAACCTTTCCGTACACACTTGCAGCAAAGTTTAAGCCAATACCAACTGACTGAGCACCCCTCTCCCAAATTTATGGTCTCACCCACAAAGTTTACAGCCTATCTCCAAGCACACAAACGGCCTTTCATGAAAAGCTTTTACGAGCACATACGCCGCGACTTCGACATCCTCATGGAACACGGCAAACCTTGTGGAGGCAAATACTCTTACGACAGCGAAAACCGTAAAAAGCTTCCTAAAGGTGAAAAGATTCCTCCACGATGGTTTCCACCTGAGTCCGAGACCATACAAGCAGTGCGCACCCTCGTGCACACTCATTTTGCCAAGCACCCTGGGGATACGGAGTCCTTTATTTGGCCCGTGACGCGCGCCGGATACCTACGCTCTCTAGATGCATTTATTGCACAGCATCTGGAAAAATTCGGCCCCTATCAGGATGCACTAAGTTGCAGAGATCCTTTTTTGTTTCACACACTCCTGAGCCCTGGCCTCAACCTTGGACTCATTACTCCCCAAGATATCCTTGTGCGACTGCAACCCTATACGAGCCAATACCCTACGCGGCTATCTTCTGCAGAAGGACTGCTTCGACAGATTATTGGGTGGCGCGAATTTGTGAAAGGCATTTACGATCACTACCAAGAGCAAATGGAAACAGGTAACTACTGGGGACACCAACGCAAGCTACAAAGCTGTTGGTGGGAAGGAACAACAGGCTTACCTCCACTCGACGACATCATCCACAAGTCGACTCGCTATGGGTATGCACACCACATCGAACGACTCATGGTGATGGCCAATATCTTTAATCTACTGGGGGTCCACCCCCAAGAGGCCTATCGCTGGTTTATGGAAATGTATGTCGACTCCGCCGAGTGGGTCATGCAGGCCAACGTCTATGGTATGGGGCTGATGAGTGAAGGGGGTATTTTCGCTACCAAACCATACATTTGCGGCTCCAACTACATCCGCAGGATGAGTGACTATACTCCTGGACCCTGGTGTGATGTCTTTGATGGTCTTTGTTGGAACTTTATTGGCAAACACCAAGAAAAGTTTCGGCGCAACCCACGCATGGCCATGATGGTCCGGATGTACGAAAAACTAGATCCAGACAAGCTGGCCAAGATCACCCGCGCTGCGGAGGCATTTACCCAGTCAACCACGCTAGACACCTAAACCACAACCATAAGCACTCTTAAAATACTCGCATGAAGGAAACATTTATGAACTCACCAAAAACCGCCATCCTCTGGATACGCCGCGACCTACGTCTACATGACAATCAGGCTCTCCTCCACAGCTTAAACTTCCAACAGGTTGTTCCTTGCTTTATTTGGGAAGATACTCCCTCCACGGAGTGGAGGATGGGGGCTGCAAGCAAGTGGTGGCTCCATCACAGCCTACACGCGTTTCAGCAGAGCTTGAAAAAATTAGGCTCAGACCTTGTACTCGTCAAAGGAACACCGGAAAAAAAGCTCGTCGAGCTTGCCCAACATTACGGTGCTTCAAGTATCCTGTGGAATCGTAGCTATAACCCACAGGAAGCCCCCACCATACAAGCACTGATGCGCGCAGCGGGTCAGCAAGGACTCGAAGTCATCGCCTGTCAGGGCAACCTGTTGTGTGAAAAGAGCGCTTTACTCAAAGACGATGGCAATCCTTATAAAGTTTACACCGCATTTTGGCGCAAATTTATCAAAGTCTATACTCCCACCTGCCAAGCTAAGCCAACTCAACTACCTGCATTGCCGCAAGCTCCCTACACAAAGACAGCTACACTGGCAGACTTAAATCTCCTACCCGACATTCCATGGGACGCCGGTTTTAACGAGTACTGGCATCCAGGCGAAGAACATGCCCTCACCAAAATGCGTACCTTTCTCAAACAAGGGGTATTGCGCTATAAGTCTGATCGTGATCAGCCACACCTTGCAGGAACATCCATGCTCAGTCCACATTTACAGTTTGGTGAAATTCACCCCCAACGCATTCTCCAACACATCGTGGACACCTTTGGTCCACTTGGTCAGTTAACGGACCCAAATATCATTCAGTTTACCAAGGAGGTATTATGGCGCGAGTTTTCCTACCACCTGTTGCAACACTTTCCTCATACCCCCAATCAACCCTTGGTGAAAGCTTTCCAACACTTTCCCTATCAAAAAAACAAAGTATGGTTCAAAGCTTGGACAAAAGGTCAAACAGGTTATCCCATTGTGGACGCCGGGATGCGCCAACTATGGCATACCGGCTGGATGCACAATCGAGTGCGGATGATTACAGCTTCATTTCTCATCAAGCACCTCGGCGTGCATTGGCTCGAAGGGGCCAAGTGGTTTTGGGACACTTTGGTGGACGCCGACTTAGCCAGTAATACACAAGGTTGGCAGTGGACAGCAGGTTGTGGCGCAGATGCTGCGCCCTTTTTCCGTATTTTTAACCCTATTACGCAAGGGGAAAAATTTGATCCTCAAGGACTATACGCAGCACGTTGGTGCCCCGAACTTCGCCACCTTCCAGCCAAGTGGATCTATAAGCCTTGGGAAGCACCAAGCCACGAACTGAAGAAAGCGGGGATACACCTAGGAACCGATTATCCTTATCCCATCGTCGATCATAAGGAGTCGCGTGAGCGCGCACTCTCACAATATGAAGAAATCAAAAAGTAAAAATGAAACGCCAGGATCTTATTTATTTCACATTTTCAAGGGTCCATTGTTGGCTTTCCCCTGCATGACGCTCCCGCAGATGAATACGTGCATTGTGGCTATGTTGCTGCTGCGGTCCTCCTTCTACATATAAAGGCTTGCCGGCTACCACAGAAAAAATCTTGAGACGATGTGGTCCCCCCCCATGACCTTCCGGGGCAAAATAAAAGCATTGATGCTCACCAAAGTCGGTGTCTAACACGCTTAAAGCAGCGCCACAACTCTCCCCCTCCACAGCCACCCCTACAGCTTTCTTATTCACCGCACTGAGCAGGGCAAAACGTTGCCCTATGCCTGCTGGCACCAACCAAAATAGCTGGCTCAATCCTGAAACCCGATGAGACTGAACGATCCGATTTCCAGAGCTACATATTCCTCCAAGCGGACACATATACTTGCCTGAATACACATTACGAATACGAACCTGGTTACCCACAGGAGACCCAAAGTCACGCTCCAAGCTAGAATAAAGATAGATTTCTCGCCCCTGCTCGAACAACCTCCAAGCAAGAAGCCTCAGCACTCCCCCAGGCAACTGGGACGGGTCCGCAAAGATCAAGTTCATACGCCCTAAGTTGATCTCCAGATCGCGCTGAAAGTCTTGTAATGCTTGGTTAAAGTTAGTTGCGAACGCAATGCGTTGTATCCCGTCCACAAGGAGCTGACACCCTGCTTCAGCTTGGGACGCAACCACTTGCTCCCGCACAGACACACAAGCGGCGATCAACGCCATTTTATCTCGACTCTCTTCGTCCATGGGATAGATTGCAAGCTCACGGGTCAGTACTTCAAAACACTTTTGCGGGTCCTGGCGATGCCGATAGAGTTCCCCTACGCTGTAGCGCCCGTGAGCTTGTAAAAAGACCTGTTCTTGTTGATCTACCGCCAGAATATGCTGTTCGATAATAAGAGCCAGCTGAGGGACTACTTTCAAACAATTTAAGATAGACTTTGTACAATTGGTTGTATGCCGAGAGCGAGGGTAAGAATGTAAAATCAAGAACGCCTCAGGGTGCTCCGGATATACATAGCTGCACGTGTCACTGGCCAGACCAAGACTGCCAATCCCAGCCCCTACTCCGGCTCCCAAAGCCGAGCCTACAAAAGCCACACAAAGACCCATCATGGCCCCTCCAATCACACCTGCGGCGGTGCCTGCTCCAGGACAGAAAAGAGTTCCCCAAGCTGCTCCAAGAGACACTCCTTCCGCCGTGGCAGTGCATGCCGCTGCAATACCCACTCCAGCCCCCACAATAGCTCCTGTGCCGGAACCAATCTGTGCTGCCGCACACACTCGCTGCTCCAAGTACGCCAAAAAGTTGTGTTTGGCACGTTCAAGCAACATTTGCGACCACTCGGCCTCGGAGGACAGGTCTCCACCTGATTGCACCAAGGTTAGAGCAGCCGGAAAAATAAATTGCTGCTTCCCAATGGAGAACCTTTGTTTGCCGGCTTGTAAACCTGCAAACACCGCACGCATTTCTTCTTTCAACAAGTCATATGTTGCAAACGGAAGCTGCAGAACCAACAAGCTCGCTGGCCCTTGAATATCTTGCAGGTCACTTTGCAGAGCAAACCCACAGGCACGTCTACGTGCCCCCCGCACTCCACTTTTCTCGGGCCACACACTTAAGTAACAGTCCTCCACTTGCAAGGCCATGTGCCCTACCGCTTTATCTTCATGTAAATACGGACTGGCATCCCACGCATGAATGACAACTAAGCCATCTGGAGGTGGGTGATGCCATAAAAATTCCCCGGCCTCTCCTTTTGCCTCAGCCTGCTTAAGTGCTTGCAACCATTCACGAGGGACTTGGGCGCACACCCTCATACCCATCACCCATAGCGCAAACAGCACATATCTAAATTTGTGCTTCATCCTCCACCTCCACGAACCCCTTGACCTGACTTGTCAGGGGTACCCGACTAAGGCGCTCACAAGAGTATGACTTAGGGGGGGCACGCTGCCCAGATCTTTAGTGATGTCTTACCTTTTTGTCTTTTTGTTTTTTTTCCCAAAGTTGTTGATTACCCGTTACTGCATTCCAGGCTAAGTTCAGGGGAACTTGAATATTTGTGGCTAGCTCTTGGTGTGCACGGCTCACACATTGGCTATGTGTCCCTGGAGAAACTGCCACCACTTGGAAAATTTCCTCAGCGGCACCCACATCTAGCTCTGTCACCACTTTTTCAATGCGGTTTAAGGTTTGCAGCAAGGCAAAAGCAGCGTCCATCGCTTGTATTGCACTGCCCCCCGAAGCCGCAAGCAAAGCACCATCATTGACATAGTATTCTTCTACCAATTCGGTATAGCCACACTGGGAAAGGTGCTGCATCAATTTGCTAAAATTGCTGTTTTGATTACGCACATCCACACTCACCTTTGTGTCGATTAAAGCAGATGTTAACTCCGTATAAGAACTTGCCTGAGTGTGTGCCATACAGAAAGCTAAATTGCCACAGAGTTTGGCTGCGAGCTTAGATTCAAAGTTAGCCCGAGCTTCTTTAGATCCGAATTGAAACATGATGGAGCGGATCAGCGTCACTCCATAATAGTGACGATAAATGACCGAGGTCCCACAAAGCTTAAGCATCTCTGTAGCTGAATCATATGCTGGACGGAACTCCTTCGCGGGGCCCTCACAAGAATAGGTGTAGGTCTCCATAAGTCCACGACGAGGCTTCCGCACTTTACAGTAGTAATTAAAAAAAGAACCCTGGTAAGGATATAGCTCCACAATATTCGCAAATTTAGTTTGGCTCCGATCAATTACATCATGCCGGGGGGAAAACAAAACAGACAGATCTAAGGATATCGACTGGTCATCTGTCTTCGTCTGGGTATGATGATATAGCATCGCCTCCCCTAAATTACGCCTAGCTTGGAGCTGAAGATCACCATGTACCCCAACATCCACTCTCTGCTCTTTTTGCCTTAGTTTAAACAGGATAAAGTTATTTTGCTGAGTCACCTGACGTACGGCTATTTCTGAAGAATCATCCAAGTGACAAAGCACCATAGGATGCTTATCCAAATAACCTACCGACTCAAAGGGGGGGAAATAAGCAGAACCTAACGGGCGGTCATATGCGCTGTCGACGACAACAAACAAGGGGGCCGGTGGAATGGGGGCTATTTGGGGTCGATCATTACCTGAATGGCCTGGTAAAGCGCACAGTAAGGAAAAGAGAAGCAAAGAAAAAGAGTGTGAAGCCAATCGCTGCATTTTTGCACCTTTTGAAGCGCATATTGGAGCACATGCGCGGTTATTTTTCAGATAAGACTGTAAGGATGATAGGTATATAATCAAAAAGAAAAGTAAAGTAAAGTAAAGCCTTTGAGAAATTAATCCTCAAGATTACGCACCAAAATACGTCCCGTCACCTTACGCTCAAAAAAGGACTCAAAGCATGCAGGAATTAAAGATGACAGGGTGATCTCATCATGTACCAACTCGTCTAATCCTTCTATTTTCCAATCTGTGGCTACTTTCTGCCAAATTTGATGCCGCAAAGGGATAGGGCAATTCGTCGAACTAATACCAATGATACTCACCCCCCTTAAGATAAAGGGCATCACTGTTGTCTGCACTTGAGGCCCCAAGGCCAAGCCAATGGAAGCAACATTTCCCCAAAGATGCACACGTGGAAGAATAGACGCTAAAGCTGCTCCTCCCAGCTGATCAAGAGCACCAGCCCATTTTTGGGACTCTAAAGGCTTGTTCGATTGGAATATTTCTGGGGACAAAATACGTACCGCACCCAAGCTCTTCAAGTAGGCGTGCTGCTCTTTCTTCGAAGTCACCGCATGTACCTCATAACCTTGACTGGAGAATAATCTCACCGCAAACGAGCCAACTCCTCCCGTAGCACCTGTCACTAAGATAGGCCCCCAACTCGGTTCCTGACCCAAAGCCTGCATCCGATGCATCGCCAAGGCAGCCGTAAATCCTGCTGTGCCATATACCATGGCCTCACGTGTTGTCATTTCTGAGGTTAAAGGGATCGCCCAACTTTGTGGAACATCGACGATTTGTTGGTAACCCCCATCGATCTCTTCCCCTAATCCACACCCTGTCACCACAACCTTCTGCCCCACGTGTAAAGGGGCTTGTAATGCTTTATCTTGCTGTGGATGCACTTCCATTACCGTGCCTGCGCAATCAATGCCGGGAACAATAGGCCATTTTCTAAAAATTTTACCTCGACCTGACACCCCAAGAGCATCCTTAAAATTCAGGCTTGAATACTCAATCTGAATACGCACTTGGCCAGGCCCTAGCTCATGTTGCACCATCACTTTTTGCAGACATGGCACCGGTACATCCTGCCCTTGGCCACCTTTGACACGAAATTCAAGGTTATCTAACATCCTGACCTCCCTCTCAAGTCATACTCCATCATTAGAGTTTAAGATAACAAAGATTGTCAAAGTTCAAAGTAGAAGATAGAAGTGCGGACTTAATTTAACGGTAGGATAACTCGGAAAGTGGACCCCATGGATACACGACTCTTGCAGGTCAAATCACCACCTGCTGTACGGCATAGTTGACGGCAAATCACTAAACCTAGGCCTGTCCCTTTGCCCACCCCCTTGCTGGAAAAGAAAGGCTCAAAAATCTTGTGTAACACATCAGGACTCATCCCTGGCCCTGTGTCCTCCACTTCCCACACCCCTCGTACGGAGTTCGAGGAACCTAATTCCTGAGAAAAACGTACTTCAAGGCTCCCCCCCTGGGGCTGCATCGCTTCGCAAGCATTCACAAAGAGATTGAGAAAAATTTGCACCAACTGATGCTTAGGAATAGAGACCGTGGGTGTTCCCTCAAAGGGAGCCACACGAAATTCCACATCTCCCTGACTAGACTGCTTTAGAGCTGCAATCTTCCACGCATCTGCAATAGATTGAGATACGTCGGCTCGATCTCTCTCCGGGGCTATGCCTTCTGGGGACGGGGGGCGTAAAAAGTCGAGAAAATCACGAATCAACGCCTTACTGTGTAAAGCTACCTTTTCGATTTCTGCAAGGGTCTCCACAACCTCTACATCCAAACCCTGCCTGTCTAAGGCTTGAGAAAAAAGCAAAATACCACCGACTTGATTTTGGAGTTCATGCACCAAACCGGCTGCAACCAGACCGACCGATGCTAAACGGTCGTGTTGCCACAGGCGAGGGTCCTCACAATTTAACTTTTTATCCGGTGTAGATTTGGACACTTCGAAAGACCCCCGTATTGTATGCACATTTGCAATCACTTAGTGTGCAAAATTCGCATCAAAACGCTCTGCTACAGGAGTCTTTACCATTTTTTTAAGCTTTACAAGAAGCTGATCTTCTTTATCTCCTGTCTTTTGCTGGTCATCCCATACCAAAGCATGTACAAGCACCTCGTCCATGTGCTCCACGGAAACAAAGTCAATATCTTTTTTTGTCGACTTCGGAATCTCCGCGAGATCTTTAGCATTGTCGCATGGAAAGATAATTTTTTTAATTCCTGCCCGATGCGCTGCCAAGGCTTTCTCTTTAAGTCCACCAATTGGCAAAGCTCGCCCACGCAAGGTGACCTCACCCGTCATGGCAATATCCCGACTCACAGGCTTACCTGTCAACGCACTCGTCAGAGCTGTCGCCATCGTTAACCCTGCCGAAGGGCCATCTTTCGGAATAGCCCCTTCAGGTACATGAATATGAATATCCACCTTTTGATAAAAATCCGCTTCAATTCCCAAAAACTGTGCTCGTGAACGCACATAGCTCAAGGCCGCCTGTGCAGATTCTTGCATCACGTCCCCAAGCTTTCCCGTAATCGTCAACTTACCTTTACCCTGCAGAATAGTTACTTCAATCGTCAGCAACTCTCCTCCCGTCGGCGTCCACGCGAGCCCCGTACACAAGCCTATCTCATGATGCTCACTTTGACTGCCCACGCGGTAGCGACGTGGTCCGAGATATCTATCGATGGAGAGGGGAGTAATGGTTTCTTTCACCGAAAAAGGCTTCAACTTCACCAGTTGTTCTTCCCCTTCCGATTGCTCTGCTAACGTCGCCGCATCTAAGCTACTATGCAATTTGGCCACATGCTTGCGCGCACATTTACGTAAGACACTGGAAATTTCCCGCTCTAGGCTACGAACTCCTGCTTCTCGGGTATAGTATTGAATCATTTCTCCAAGTGCACGTGAACTAAAGACAATTTTTTGTTCGTCTAGCCCATTACGCTTAAGCTGTTTCGGAATAAGATAACGTTTTGAAATTTGACACTTCTCCTCTTCGGTATAACCTGCAATACGAATGATTTCCATCCGGTCCAGCAAGGGAGCAGGCATCGCATCTAGCGAATTTGCCGTAGCAATAAAGAGTACACTCGAAAGGTCATAATCTAGGTCGAGGTAATGATCCGAAAAAGCAGTGTTTTGTTCCGGGTCCAACACCTCCAGTAATGCAGCCGAAGGGTCACCGCGATAATCACGGCTCATCTTATCAATTTCATCCAATAGCATCACTGGATTGGAAGAGCCTGCTTTTTTCAAGGCCATGATGATTTTTCCTGGCATCGAACCAATATAAGTCTTACGATGACCACGAATCTCAGCTTGATCGTGTACCCCACCAAAGCTCAAACGTACAAACTTACGCCCCATCGACTCCGCAATACTACGTGCCAAAGAGGTTTTCCCCACACCTGGAGGCCCTACCAAGCACAAAATAGGCCCTTTCAAAGCGTCTACAATATGGCGCACCGAGAGATATTCTAAGATACGATCTTTAACTTTTTCCAGTCCAAAGTGATCGCGATTAAGAACTTCTGCAGCAAAATGAATATTGCGAATATCTTTTGTACGCTCCCCCCAAGGCAAGGACAAAACAGTGTCTACATAATTACGCACCACGGTAGCTTCTGCAGATAGAGGAGACATCGTCTTTAGCTTACGCACCTCTTTAGACAGGCGTTCTCGTGCCTCATCCGAAAGTTTACGCTTTGCAATTTGCTGCTCCATTTCAGCAATTTCAGACTGGGCTTCATCTTTATCTCCAAGTTCTTTTTGAATAGCTGCCATCTGTTCATTCAGATAATACTCTTTTTGGGTTTTTTCCATTTGACGTTTAACACGTGCACGAATTTTTTTCTCCACCCGAATAATCTCAATCTCCGACTGAATAAACCCATAGATTGTTTCCAACCTCTTTACAGCATTTGCTTCTTCTAAAAGTCCCTGTTTATCACTCAATTTAAGGCTAGTTAAGTGTGCAACCAAAGTGTCTGCAAACTTTGAAGGGCTTTCTATTTGAGATATCTGCATTAACATCTCAGGGGGCATACGTTTATTCAGACGCATGTAATTATCGAAGGCCATACGCACTGTGCGTAAAAGTGCTTCACTCTCTAAATCGTCACTCTTTTCTTCCAAAACTTCTTCACAAGCAACACTAAAATACTCATCCTCGCACAAAAACTCTTTGATTTTTGCGCGACACTTACCTTCCACCAAAACCTTGACGGTTCCATCTGGCAGACGCAACATCTGCAAAATAGTAGAAATCGTACCAACAGAGTAAATATCCTCTTTACCAGGATCTTGCACCTTCGCCTTACGCTGCACTGAAAGTAGAATTTCTTTAGAAGCACTCATCGCTTGTTCTAAAGCACGAATCGACTTGTCTCTCCCTACAAACAAAGGGATCACATTTGAAGGAAAAACAAGAATATCACGCAATGGAAGTAGTGGGACCTGAATCTGTCTGCTGTCTAAATTTACCAGATCACTCATTCGCCGCACTCCCTCATCAAAAAAAGAGGCCTACAGGCCCAAGGCAAGTACCAACTGTTTTCTGACTAGAAAACAAGCCAGCCCTACTTTTGAGAGTAGGTCCAGCATCTTTTAAACCACCAATCTATAAATATTTTAACGCAGCGGTGATCTGCAAAAGAAAGGATATATCTGCAATCGGTGCCTAGTGCATAATTGCCGCTTTGGCACGTAAGTATCAAGCACAATAAAGACAGGTCATTTAAGGGTTTTAGCGGAGCAGAGGACAGCTTTAAGAGGAGATAAGTCAAGCTTGGTTAGCGCGATAAACCATCACGGGGTCAGCCCCCAAGTCAATACACTCTTCCGTAATGACAACTTCCTTTAAGAGCTCCTGACTCGGCATTTCATACATGATATCCAACATCGATTCTTCCAAGATTGCACGCAACCCTCGTGCACCGGTCTTACGCTTGAGTGCTTCTTTGACCACCGCACGCAAAGAACCTTCCGTAAACTTTAGCTCCACCGATTCAAGCTCAAAAAGCTTCTTGAATTGCTTTACGATCGCATTTTTAGGTTGCGTCAGAATCGCGATCAGCATCTCCTCATCCAACTCGGACAAGGCGCAAACGACAGGAACACGCCCAATAAATTCAGGAATCAGACCAAATTTCATCAGGTCTTCTGTACGCACTTGCAAGAGAATATTTTTACGTTCCACACTCTTAGATTTGATGTCCGCACCAAAGCCCATGGAAGCCACTTCAATGCGCTGAGATATAATTTGCTCAAGCCCAGCAAAGGCTCCACCACACACAAACAAGATGTTGGTGGTATCCACTTGCAAAAACTCCTGCTGAGGATGCTTACGCCCTCCTCGCGGTGGAACATTCGCAATGGTACCTTCGACGATTTTCAGCAAAGCCTGCTGAACACCCTCTCCCGATACGTCCCGAGTAATAGAGGGATTCTCTCCTTTACGCGCAATTTTGTCAATTTCATCCACATAGACGATACCACGCTGCGCTAGTTCGACATCATAATCCGCACTTTGCAACAAGTTTAGAATGATATTTTCAACATCTTCACCTACATAACCCGCTTCTGTTAAGTTGGTTGCATCCGAGATCGTAAAGGGAACATTTAATATTCGCGCTAGAGTTTGCGCAAGCAACGTCTTGCCACTTCCTGTCGGCCCTATCAACAAAATATTCGATTTGGCTAGCTCTACCCCATCTTCTTCTGTCTGACGGACTTCTATACGTTTGTAATGATTATGCACAGCAACAGCTAAAGTTTTTTTCGCTTGTTCCTGGCCAATAATATAGTCATCCAACACAGAGCGAATATCTTTTGGAGTTGGGATTCCACCACTCGGCTCCAAAATCTCTTCTTTTTCCACTTCTTCTGCGATAATATCATTGCACAGTTGAATGCATTCATCGCAAATATAGACGTTAGGCCCGGCAATGAGCTTTTTAACCTCACGCTGACCTTTGCCACAGAAGCTGCAGTGCAAACTATTATCCTTACTCGCCATCCAGCCCTCCACAGCAACACGAAACACGCACCGGCGTCGTATCTACATTTCTCACTTTATCCCACAACATACAGCCCATCGAAGAATTGCTCATGCTAGCTTCACGCATCAGCACCTTCATGGCTACGGTTCTTTTTTACGCTCTGGACAACTTCGTCAATAATGCCGTACTCTTTGGCATCTGCAGCCGTCATAAAGCGATCGCGGTCAATATCCTTCAAGATCTGATCTTTCACCTGCCCCGTATGGCTCGCCAACACTGCCGCCATTCTTTCTTTAGTAGCCAAAAGTTCTTCTGCCTGGATCTGAATATCTGTAGCTTGCCCCGTCGCACCTCCCAAGGGTTGATGAATCATCACACGTGCATTTGGTAAGCAGTAGCGCTTGCCGGACGCACCCGCTGCAAGCAGCCAAGCCCCCATACTCGCACATTGACCAATGCAATAGGTACGTACGTCAGGACGAATGTGTTGCATTGCATCATATATCGCCATTCCAGCCGTAATGGAGCCACCTGGAGAGTTAATGTATAGATGAATATCTTTGTCTGGATCTTCGCTCTCTAAGAACAAAAGTTGTGCCACAATAACATTGGCAATCTGATCGCTCACGGGCGTGCCCAGCATGATAATTCGATCACGCAACAACCGTGAATAAATGTCAAAGTTTCTCTCGCCACGACTGGTGTTCTCAATCACCATGGGTATCAACGTCATACTCAAACCTCATTTATTCATCGGGTTACAAACACATCAAAGATTTTGATCTTTACCCGCATTTTTCGACAGGCCAAAGGCCTCTTGTTCCTCTTCGGCTAACCTTTCTCTCACTTACGAGGCAAAAACCCCCCAAGGTATATTCACGCGCCAAATAAGGTCTCTGCAAAGCAGACCATCTCAAAGGCTAGTTTAGAGGAATCTTCTTTACCGTAATCTCTGCAAATGACAAGACTTTGTCAAGCGCTTTGTCATAAGTTTGCATGATTTGTTTATCTTCGGCAACAGAATCATCTGCCTCAGTGGCCACGATACCTTCTGCCACCGCTAATCTACGCAAAATATAAGTGTTGTGAACAATCCGCTTGGCTTCTTCACGAAGTGCAGAACGCACTTCTTCTGCACGCAACATAGACTGCAAAAATTTATTTGTTTGAGGATCTTTAGCCTCACCAAAATTTGCGCCGACCCGTTCCATAATCATGGCATCAATCTGGCTGTCAACTACTACAGGAGGCAATTCAAAAGAATACTTCTCTCTAAGCAGCGCCAAACACTGACCACGCAAACCTTGTTCTGTTCTATTTTTAGCCCACTCTTCTAAATCTGCACGCACACGCTCGCGCAATGCATCCAAGGAGTCAAATTTCAGCGCTTGCGCCAACTCTTCATCGAACTCGGGAACCTTCGTTTGACGAATAGCATTCACCTTTAACTTGACCGAATACTCCAACTCTTCCGCAGCCAAGCTTTGTGTTACGCCCGCGTCTGTGGTTTTGCCTCGAAGCGGTATTTCGTCTCCGACCTTTGCTCCACTTAAGGTTGCATCAAGATCCATACCTAATTGACTATCTAGACCAATGAGAAACTGGTTTTTGCTCAAAATAGGGGCTGCCACCGGCTTGTCCCCAACAAGGCCCTCAATCTCCGTAAAGCTCACCAAATGACCCGCTTCCGCAACAAGTGAGGTTTCTTCTGAATCCTCCAACACTTCGACTTGTTCACGACGCAGCTGGTTCACCGCAGCTTCAAAGGATTTTTCAGTAACTTCATACTCATTTTTGACTAACTTGAACTGTTTATATGCATCTTCCAACTCAAACTGAGGTTCAATGTCGCACATAACTGAAAACTGATACGCCAGGCCAGCATCTAACTTTGCAGGGTCCGCGTCTATCTGCGGGCGGCCCGCAAGAGAAAGATTTAAGCGCACAAGCTCAACAGAAAAGAAATTACGAATAATCGTTTCCATAACTTCTTCTTTGAGAGAAGCTTCATATTTTGATTTAATCAGGTACGCTGGAGCTTTACCTTTACGGTAACCAGGGAGATTTACTTTATTACGCACCTGGGCAAGCGCAGAATTATAAGTCTTTTCTACATATTCCTTTGGAACGTCCACCAATAGCTTGCGTTGAACACTGTTAATTTCTTCCACCTGAACATGCATATTAAGCTCCCTCAAACAACCTAGCGTAAGTCGTTGTACTTCTCATACTAAAAACTGGCGCATTACTCTTTTGTTTGCAACCAGCAAATAGCGCAAAAATGCGATTTTACCTTCTATACAACTTATTTTCAAGCTTTTTTAATGCTGAGGAATGATAATTTAAGCGTAAACAGAGGGATTAAGAGCCAAGGGCGTCGACAAACTTCTCAATGCGTACATGCATTTTGGTGATTTTTTTGAGGGCTTTTTTTTCTCCTTTAATACCAACCCCTCCATCAGAGGTTTTCACAATCGCCAGTTCACCTTTGTGGCAAACCCCTAGCACTTTTAAAACATCCATAACCTGCTCGATACCTGTCAATCCTCTTTTCTTAGCCTCAGAAACCACGTTATCCACAGGTAGGGTAAAAGGATCATAAGCTATCTGCTCTACAAGGGAATTCGCGATCTGCAGAAAATGGACCCCCAGTTTGCTCAAGCAAGCCATGCCCGAATCTTTTTCAAAATCAGAGATAAAACTTACCATACGCTTCAAAGCGCCCCGATCTTCGACATATAATTGCTGTTGTTTCTGAGCATTTTCTTTACCCACAAGGAGTTTCACTGTTTTCATCGCAGCAAAACAAGCATCCACATCTTCTACAGAGTCAGCGCTCAAACGATAAATCTGCTCAATAATCTGCTCAAAGTCTGCTACATAGCCCTTACCTTCCTTCACACCCTCCACACGTAACACGACTTCTAAAAGCCCCATCGTACGCACCGCTCCGCGGATACGCTCATCACGGCTCAATCCTCCCCCCGAGCCTTCCAGCTTTTTGAGACGGGCATTCGTGGTACGTAAACGACCTGAGAGCGTGATCATCAACGCGGTAAACCACTTCGGGATCTGCTTCACTAAGCCCGCAAAATCTTCGTTGGAGATATGTGTAATCTCAGAATCTTGCGTTGCCTTTACTGACGCTGAACGCGGCTGATGATCAAACAGCGCCATTTCACCAATCATTCCACCCTGATGGACCATCGCAAGTGCCAACTCTTCACCACTTTCTCCATCTTCAAGGTAGACCTTCAGCTCTCCACTACGAATAAGGAACATACCATTTGAGCTGTCTCCTTGATGGAAAAGAACCTGTCCCTGTTTCAAACCAAAATTCTTCCCAGCCACGTTGCAACTCTCCTCCATCTGTCTGGAGAGCACATCGGATTCGTCACGACAAAAATGTAGAGTGCCATACACAGGACCCTTTTTAAGTTTGTCCAACTTCAAGCTGAAACTGTACAGATTGCATAAATTTAGCCGCAGCCTCACCGTCCAGTGCACGATGGTCAAAGGTCAAGCCGAGAAGGCATCGAGGCTCCGTCTCCATGCGGCCCTGCTTAAAAGCTGCCATACAAACCGACTCGACAATCTTACCCACACTCAAAATGGCGACTTGAGGCTGATGAATAATTGGCTCGGACAAAATACAGCCGTACATTCCTGGGTTCGTGATGGTAAAAGTACCCCCCACAAGATCTTGAGAGCAAAGCGCTCCAGCATGCGCTCTCTCACCTAGCTCATGCAAGCGAGCTGCTATCTCTTCCACACTTAATGACGCTTGCAGCCCTTTCAGCACAGGGACCATGAGACCCTTATTCGTCGCTACCGCGCAGCCAATGTTAATAGATTTACGCAAAAGAATATCTTTGCCGTCTACCGCAGCATTCAACTGCGGAAATTTTTCGAGAGCAGCTACCGCAGCATGAATTAAGTATGCAGTGTAGGTGATTTTCACCTTTTGCTTACGGCGCAAGTCTGCTACCCGCGATAAACACACATCAAAATAAGTCGAAGCACGTGGCGATGTGCGTATACTTGTAATCATATGCGCAGCAGTACGCTCACGCACACGATCCATTGCGACCCTTTCACACAAAACACCTTCCAAATACTCCTGTGCCGCATCCGTTATCTGCGTGCTAACCCTAAAAAGAGTGTCCTCTAGGTTCGGTTTACATGTGTTTGTGGGCACAGAAGCCACAAGAGATGATGACTGCGCCAATGAGTTCGCCACATCGGCACGTGTGATCACCCCGTCCGGACGTGAAGGAGAGACCCCCCCCATATCAAGGGACTGCGTCGCAGCCAGTGCGCGCGCCGCCGGAGTTGCACGCAGCACACCAGCATACTGAGAAGTAATCCCGCGATATACATCTCTAACAGAACGGTGCCGATCTACTGCGTTACCTTCAACAGGCGGTTTTGAGTGAGCACCCACACGCGACGGGGAAGACAGTGACGCATCCGTCTTTGCTTGAGTGGCCAGATAGGCGCTAGCATCCGCATCTTGACGATGCCCTAGCACCGCAATCACCCCCCCCACCTGAGCTGTTGCACCTTCCTGAACGAGACAAGCCAGCAAATAGCCTGCATTGTCGGCAATCACTTCCGTATCCACCTTATCCGTCGCAACTTCCACAAGCGGCTCGCCAACAACCACCTTGTCCCCTGGCTTTTTAAGCCACTTCACAACACCAGCTTCGAAAATCCCTTCTCCCATTTGAGGCAAATACACGGCAGCAAACTCAGCAGACATCATTTTTCACCTTTCTTCTCCCCCTACTTAGGGCAAACGATCACTCACTTTACATACTCAACTATTGAAACCGATTGTAAACCACTATAGAGTGTCTGTGGTGACAAACCTCAGATATCACACCAGTCGTTCAAAATAACCCCACAGCTCTGGAGAAACCCCTGAAACACTACAGCATCCTCTCGGCTGCCAAGTTCGAAGCAGAGCCTACCTGTCAACGACTTCACAGCTTAGGCGTGGCACATACGGCTTATGAGATCGGTATTGGCCCCCTACACGCGAGGGACTTTATCCATACGTGCAAACGCCTCGCAAATACCAAGGTCATCTACCTAGGGACCGCAGGCATATTTGGTTCTTTTACCGAGGTCACGCTTCGGGGAGTACATACCTCCATTTGGGCACCCTGTGCAGAAAGAATGGGCGAAGCCAAATCCTTTGACCACCTCCACCCGGCGGTACATTTTGACACCACGGCTCCCATGCTTCCATCTACAACCTGCTTATGTTCAACGAGCATTTCTTACAACACAAAACTACCTCCACACATCACCTCACTATTTGAAGGTCCCTTTATTGAAAATATGGAACTTCACGCACTCGCAGACATCCTCCACGTACACTGCCAAGACACACTCATTGTCATGGCTATCACAAACGCAGTCGGCCATACTGGCTCTACACAGTGGCAACAAAATTGGCGAGTTGCCGCAGAAAAATCTGCAGAATACATAGGTAAGGTTATATGCTAAAGGTCGCTATTTCGCTCTGCCCTAATGATATCTATTGCTTTGCCGGGATCCTGCTAGACGAGATCTCCCACCCCTATACTCTTAAAGTTTTAGAATTAGGCCAGCTCAACCAACTCTTGCCCCAACAATCTTTTGACTTTATTAAAGTCAGTGCATCTTCGTATCTCCTTCACCAAAAGGATTACCTTGCCACCTCCGTCGGGGCAAGCCTTGCCACAGGTAAAGGCCCCCAGTTGGTCAGTGCCTTGCATACTTCAGCTCCTGAAAAATCCAAACAAGCAACCTGTGTCGTCCCAAGTCTGGCATCAACTTCAGCTCAACTCATACGTTACTTTTACCCAAAATGTCAGCTCTATGAAGAGCCTCTCTTGGAGCTAACTCAAAAAGTTGCTCTAAAACACTATGATTATGGGGTTATTGTCAATGAAACTCAAGAAGGATCTCTCCCTAGAGGATTACAAACGATTCTCGACCTCAGCCACCTTTGGCATACACAAACCGGGGTACCTTTGCCCTTAGGAATCATTGCCGCCAGCCGCAGGCTAGAAGCGCCAAGACAAGTGAAAGAATTTGAAAAAACAGTGCAAAACTCTATTCTATGGGCACAAAACCACCACTCCGAAGCACTCGCCCTAACCTGCGAATACAGTGTCTCACATGACACACAAGCTAACGAAGCGCATATTCAAAAATTTTGCACCCACGCATTTAAAAGAAAGGATATTTCTCACTTATTGAACGTTTTTGAACACCAGCTCAAAAAGAACTCAAGATAAGTGCCCTTTTTTCCGACCTGACCTGTTGCGGGGGGTCTCATGGAACAAATCACACGTTTTATTATCAGTCCGACCCAACACGACCTATACTCACTCTCCCATGTCGATGTTTATGTACTCTTTTCTTTTCTATGTTGGTTTGTCGTCGTTCAAGCGGTACCTATCAAGACTATTGAAATGGACAACTCGCTTAATTACTTGATATATTTGACTTTTATTGTTTGGTCTGGTTGTTTATTGTGTATTTACTTGCCTTTACACTTTTACAACGTATCCCCACCCATCGAGTGGAGCACTATATACCTCGGCATTTTTATCGCTGTTCCAACTGTACGTTGGATCCGAGAAAAGGGTATACGCCAACACCTCGCATATATGGAAGCGATCGAACGCATGGAGCAGAAACGTGCCAGCAGAGAAAAAGCAGAATAACGAAAAATTCAAAAAATACTACAGTCATGTTGTCATCAACAAAAACCAACGTACTGGCTTAATGACCGTAATGTTTCTCTGTTGGATCATTGTTAGCTCACTTGTGATGACCCACCTTATCCAAGACAGCCAACATTGGATCGTAGTTGCAATCATTTCATCTTTCGCTTCAATACCTGTTATTTTTTTCCCGATTGCAGAGCAGTGGGTATATGAGCCTTGGCAAGCAAAGGCACGTAAGTACGAACACCACCACAAGGACTAACAGGCCACATACCACAATAAAATTTTTTTAGAGCATACTTTTGCGATAGATTCCACGCACGAGTAAGAAAGGCAAGCCCCGCTTGCCATAATCTACAGATCCCATCACCCAGTAGTGATACTTGCCGTCTGTTTGCAATGCCGGAGCGCGCAAGCTGCTGGCATCCATATCTGTCAGCACAATTAACATCCTTGCAGTATCATCCGCAAGCACAGCATAGGTACCAAACTCACCAACATCAACAACCTGACCTGTAATCTGTATATTCTGACCGAGCAGCAACCCTTTATCAAGATGAATCTCTTTTACTGTCACCGTCGGTAAGGTACTAAATAAGGTCGTTCCAGTGAGTCCAAAAAAAAAGCTATCCAAACGTCGCGAAACAACCCGCGAACCTTGCCATCCACATCCCGTTGCACACACCGCAACACAAGCCACAATAAAAAAGCGCGTCAACACCATACGAGCCTCCCCCCATGATGCTAACACGCTCATTTATATGTGCTATAAGCACAGCTTGCCTAGAAAGAACAAACTAAGCTTGCTCAGCTTTAGCCTTGCCTTCATTTGCAGCAAAATCCACAAATTCTATTTGACACATCTCAGCGCCATCTCCGAACCTAGGGCCGAACTTAATAATACGGGTGTAACCACCTTGGCGTTCTTTGAATCGAGGTCCAAGCTCAGCACAAAGCTTTTTTGCAGCTACTTTACCAAACAAATAGCTTTCTGCTTGACGACGCTGGTGCAAACCACCTTTTTTACCAAGAGTCACTAGTTTTTCCACAATCGGGCGCAATTCTTTCGCGCGAGCAAGCGTCGTATTAATTTTACCTTGCTCCACGAGAGAGGTCGCCAAGTTTCTCAGCATCGCACGACGATGAGAACTCTCTCTTCCTAATTTTTTATAACTTTTTAAATGCCGCATTTCTTTTTATCCTGATATTCTCTACTATTCTTCTTCATTACGTAATGTCGCAGGGTCAAAGCCGTCAATTTTCATCCCAAGGGATAGGCCCATCTCTAACAACAAATCTTTTATTTCGTTGAGTGATTTACGCCCAAAATTTTTGGTACGTAGCATCTCGGATTCAGACCGAGTCACTAACTCACCGATAAACCTAATATTAGCGCTCTCCAAGCAGTTGGCCGCCCGAACACTAAGCTCTAGGGTATCTACTGTTTTATATAAATGATCGTTTAAACGACGCGTAGCCTCTGCTTCTCTGTCCAGAGCTTCCGCCTCAGACTCACCCTCATCAAAGTTAATGAAGGTCGTCAGTTGCTCTTTCAAGATTTTTGCAGCAAAAGCAATACTGTCATCTGGACGAACAGCACCATTTGTCCAAACTTCCATCGTCAGCTTGTCATAATCCGTGTCTTGACCAACCCTAGCATTCGATACATTGTAAGCCACACGACGCACGGGAGCAAACATCGCATCAATCGGAACAAACCCAGCAGGCAAATCATCGCGACGATTACCTTCAGCCGGCAAGTAGCCACGGCCATGACGCACGATCATTTCCATATTCAACCTACCCTCTTCATTCAGAGTACAAATAGGTTGGTCTGGACTTAAAACCTCCACATCTCCCTTAGGAACTTTGATCGCAGAAGCATGTACAACACCTGCACCTTCAGCTTGGATACAAATGGTCGTATCTGCCTCACCCAAGAACCTCAAATTAATTTGCTTGAGGTTCAAGATGATATCTGTCACATCTTCTTTCACACCAGGGATCGTAGAAAATTCATGTTCAACACCCTCAATACGGACAGCGGTCACAGCTGCGCCATTAATACTTGAAAGAAGGACCCTACGTAAAGCATTTCCAATAGAAACGCCATACCCCTTTTCAAGTGGTCGCGCAACAAACTTGCCGTAGCAGTCGTCTACCACTTCAGCTTCTAAACTTTTAGGTTTTATTAAATCTTTCCAATTACGATGCATTGAATTCTCCGTTTTCAATCGGGCTTCAGCTTTATTTGCGCTACCGACGTGGCGTTATAGAGCGTTTATTCTCACACTCATAATATCACGCAAGAAAAGCAGTCATTTGTCAGCCCTCTTGCGTCCTTCCTCACTAAACGCGTCTTCTTTTAGGGGGACGACAACCATTATGAGGTATAGGAGTCACATCACGAATCAACGCAATACGAAGCCCAGCTCCACCGATACCGCGGACAGCACTCTCACGACCACTACCTGGGCCTTTTACAAGCACAGACACCGTCTTCATACCCGCATCCATAGCTTTTTTGGCGACTTCATCTGCGGCAACCTGCGCTGCAAACGGAGTGCTCTTTCGAGAACCCTTAAAACCTTTTGCACCGGAAGAAGCAGAGCAGACAACATCCCCATTACAATCGGTGATCGTAATAATCGTGTTATTAAAACTCGCTTGAATATGAGCTACTCCAACAGGAATATTCTTTTTTACTTTTTTCTTTTTAAAAATTTTCGCCATTATAAACCTCTACAGTGCGCTTTTAAGCGCTATTTCTACTTAGTCGCTTTTTTCTTGCCCGCAACAGTTTTCCTAGGACCTTTCCTAGTGCGCGGATGTGTTTTGGTACGCTGTCCTCTCACTGGAAGTCGACGGCGATGACGAAGACGAGGATAGT